>JAZSHI010000002.1:0-36704 GCA_045533195.1 Acutalibacteraceae bacterium | reverse complement strand
CTGAAATGGCGTATAAGAATTTTTCTGTCTTTAAGTTTTTTATAAAGTGTTTCGCCGTCAATCCAATTACACTCTGCAAAAACAAAGTTAGCCTTAGAATCGGTAACGCTAAAGCCCAATTCTTTAAGCTTTTGGGTGGTGTATTGGCGGTTGTTTATAATCTCGCGGCACTTTTCCATATAATACTCATTATCATCAATAGCAGCCGCACCCGCAACAAGTGTTAAGCGATTAATATTATATGGATTTGTAGAATATTTAATAAGCTCAAGGTCCTTAATAAGCTCTGAATTACCTATTGCAAAGCCAAGTCTTGCCCCTGCCATACAGCGTGATTTGGAAAAGGTTTGACAAACAAGAAGATTATCATACTTAGAAGTAAGCTTTACGGCACTTTCAGCTCCGAAATCTACATAAGCCTCATCAATAACAACTACATTATCCTTATTGCTCTTTAAAATTTCTTCAATTTCAAGAAGGCTTAAAGTAAGTCCTGTAGGAGCATTGGGGTTAGCGATTACAATAAACTTATTTTTGTTAAGATAATCTCTGTAATCCACCGTAAAGTCTTGCTTTAAAGGAATCCTCTGTGCTTTAATTCCGTAAAGCTGGGCAAACACTTTATAAAAGCCATAGCTTATTTCGGGAAATACAGCCTCATTGTTCTCCCCCGCAAAGGCCATAAATGAAAAATTCAGAATATCATCAGAACCGTTTGCAAGGTAAACATTTTCACTTTCAACACCATAAAGCTTAGCAATTTTTCCTTTAAGAATAGTGGCAGTAGGGTCTGAATAAAGACGGAGACTTTGAACCTCTGCCCTGTTTACCGCATTTAATACGCCCTCAGACGGAGCAAAAGGAGATTCATTTGTATTAAGCTTTATGTACTCGCCGTCCTTCGGCTGTTCACCGGGGACATAAGCCTGAAGCTTCGAATAACATTTTTTAAGAAATTTACTCATTATTTTTCTCCGTACGGATAGTGGCACTTCTTGCGTGGGCAGAAAGACCTTCCTTTTCAGCAAAGTAGGCGATATCCTCTGCAACCTCTTCAAGCGCTTCTTTAGTGTAATAGGTGTACTGCATTTTTTTAACAAAATCATCTACCGAAAGAGGACTTGAAAACTTAGCAGTACCGCTTGTGGGTAATGTGTGATTCGGCCCTGCAAAATAGTCCCCCAGAGCCTCAGGACAGTATTTACCCATAAACACGCTTCCTGCGTGACGAATAGAATCAAGATAATCAAAGGGATTGTCCACGCAAAGTTCAAGATGCTCAGGTGCAATTTCATTTGCAATTTGTGTAGCAACCTTTAAATCCTTTGTAACAATTATTTTACCGTTATCATCAATGGAGGTTCTTGCTATTTCATATCTTGGAAGTAACGGCAGCTGTCTTTCAAGCTCATCCGATACCTTTTTGGCAAAATCAAGGCTATTTGTAACAAGAACCGCACTTGCCATTTTATCGTGTTCAGCCTGAGAAAGCAGATCAGCGGCAATATGAGAAGCATTAGCGGTATCGTCGGCAACAATAAGAATTTCACTGGGCCCTGCAATCATATCAATAGATACAGTTCCGTAAACCTGCTTCTTAGCTTCGGCAACAAATGCATTACCGGGGCCTACAATTTTATCAACCTTTGGTATGCTCTCACTTCCAAAAGCCAAAGCTGCTATGGCCTGTGCTCCGCCCACCTTAAATACGCGGTCAACCCCTGCTATAACTGCAGCCGCAAGAATAACAGGATTTACCTTTCCGTCAGAAGACGGAGGAGTCACTATGCAAACCTCTTTTACACCTGCAATTTTAGCAGGAATACTGTCCATAAGAACCGTAGAGGGATAGGCTGCCGTGCCGCCGGGTACATAAAGTCCTGCTCTGTCAACCGGTATAACCTTTTGACCTATAACCACGCCCGACTTATCATTTATAATAAAACTGTTTCTAACCTGCTTTTCGTGGAAGTTGCGAATGTTCTCGGCAGGAGATTTAAGAACATCTATAAAACGCTCATCAACTGCCTTTAAAGCCTCCTGTTTTTCTTCTTCACTTACTTCAAGGCAATTTAGTTTTGCTTTATCAAATTTCTCACAGTAACGGTAAAGAGCCTCATCACCGTTTACTTTAACATCTTCAATAATTTCGCTGACAATCGAAGAAACATCAGTTGCGGCGGTTGAGCGTGAAAAAATTTCACTATTACTGACTTCGCCGTATTTTAATATCTTAATCATTCTTTTTCACTCACCTGTTTTGAAAGACCGCTTCTCACAGCCTCAATAGTTTCTTTTTTAAACTGATAGCTTGATTTATTGGCAATTAGTCTGGCACTAATGGGAAGAATTGTCTCAAAGGGAACTAAATCATTCTCAAGCAATGTTTTGCCTGTCTCCACTATATCAACAATAACATCGGAAAGTCCTAAAATCGGTGCAATTTCGATAGAACCGTTAAGGTGGATTATATCTATATCACGGCATTTTTCGGAATAATACTTTGCGGCAATATTTGAAAACTTTGTAGCAACACGCAAAGTAGTATCAGTATTATCACGAAAGTCCTTTTTAGCAGCCACCGCCATACGGCATTTACCCATCTTTAAATCAAGCAGTTCATAAACATCGGGGTTATACTCAAGCAGTATATCCTTGCCGGCAACACCAATGTCTGCCGCACCGCGTTCAACATATATGGCAACGTCAGACGGTTTAACCCAGAAATAACGCACACCCACTTGGCTGTTTTCAAAAATAAGCTTGCGGTTGTTCTCTTTTATGGACGGACAAGGAAAGCCTGCCTTTTCGAACATATCATAAACCTTTTCTCCAAGCCTTCCTTTGGGAAGTGCAACATTAATCATTTTCACTAAGACTCACAAGCTCCTTTCCGCAAAGCTTCATTACACGCCTAAAGCGGATATTTTCGGGAATATTGCGGCAGACTCGAACACTCTCGCCTTTTTCGGACAGCTTCTTTGCGGCATCTAAGCATCCGCAAATATCATCGGTCTCGATAAGTATGGTATCAACATCATAGCCTGTGTCATTTACCTTAAAGCGTTCAAGAGCATCAAGATAAACCGCAAATCCTATAGCGGAACTGCTCCTGTTCATTTTCCTCATCAGCTTATCGTACTGACCGCCCGAGCATACACTTTCGGGAATTCCGTTGATATAGCCCTTAAACACTATACCGCTATAATATCTCATTCCGTTTACAGAAGAGAAATCAATAACTATTTTTTTATCGTGACCTCTGTCTTTAAGTACGGTTAAAATGCTTTCAAACTCACTAAATGCTTCTTTAGCGGACTGGCTATTAGCTATACCGCCTATAGCGGCAAGGGCTGAGTCAATAGAAGTATAACTTTCGGTAAACACCTTAAGGCTTTCCGCAACTGATTGAGAGTAGGAGTTTTCAGCACAAAAATCGTCAATACCGTCATTATTCTTACTGCTTATAAGCTCAATTATCTGCTTTTTGTTTTCATCAAAAATACCAAAATCATCAAGCACAGCCTTTAAAAGACCGATATGAGAAACAGCAAGAATATGGTCTGAGTCAATAATATCGAGGCTGGAAAGAGCAAGAAGCAGTACCTCGCATACATCGTATAAACCTATATCACCAATGCATTCAAGCCCTGTCTGCATAATTTCTTTATAATTATGAGAGCTGCCGGAAATACGGTAAACATTCTCATTATAGTAAACCTTCTGTACCTGTCCTGCTATATCCTTGCAGTTATTAATAATAGAAAGGGTAACGTCGGGTTTTAAGGCAAGGAGCTTACCGGAAGTATCGGTAAAGGTTATAACGCTGTCGGAAATAAGAAAATCCTTATTTCTTACATACAGGTCATATTCCTCAAACTTACTCATTTTATATTGGCTGTAACCGAAACGGCTGTAAAGGGAGCGAAGCTTAAACACCGATTGCTCATCATATTTCAGCAATGCTTCATCAATTACCATTTAAATCCTCCTCGGAGAAAAATTCACTTCATTAGTCTATCACTTCAGCGTGGTGAAGTCAAGGGCTTTTTATAAAAAAATTATTATTTTTTAAAAATTTCAAAACCTGCGAGCAGTATTTCCCCGCAGGTTTTAAACTATTTGTTATTTTTAATCTCACTTATATCAAAAGGAGTAGTTTGATATACAAAATAGTTAAGCCAGTTTGAATAAAGCAGATGTGCATGGGAACGCCACTTTACTATCGGGTCTGCAGATGCGTCATCATTCGGGAAATAGTTTTCGGGAATGTGGATAGTGTCTCCCCTTTCAAGGTCCCTCAAATACTCATCTTTAAGTGTGTTTGCATCGTACTCGGAATGGCCTGTAATAAACACCTGTTTACCGTTATCGGTAAGAAGTGCGTAAATACCGGCCTTCTCGGAAGATGCAACAATTTTAAGCTCTTTAACCTTTTCAAGGTCTTCCCTCTTTATAGTTGTGTGACGGGAATGTGGCACAAAGAATCGGTCATCAAATCCGCGAAGAAGCATTGAATTTTTATAATCGGCAGTATGTTCAAAGACACCGAACAATTTGCTTTCCAGTGGGTATTTCTTAATACCGTAATGGTAATAAAGACCTGCCTGTGCACCCCAGCAAATATGGAAGGTGCTGTGTACATGGGTTTTGGTCCATTCCATTATCTCACAAAGTTCTTCCCAATACTCTACCTCTTCAAACTCCATCTTTTCAACAGGAGCACCTGTGATTATCATACCGTCAAAGGTTTGTTCCTTAACATCCTCAAAGGTCTTATAAAAAGCAAGAAGATGCTCGGAAGAAACATTCTTTGAGTGGTATGTGCTTGTATGAATAAGCTCAAGCTCCACCTGTAAGGGAGTATTACCGAGAAGACGGGATAGCTGTGTTTCGGTGGCAATCTTATTAGGCATTAAATTGAGCAATAAAATTTTTAAAGGACGAATATCCTGAGTAACTGCACGCTGCTCAGACATTACGAAAATATTTTCATTAAGTAAGGTCTTAACTGCGGGTAGGTCATTAGGTATTCTTATTGGCATATTTTGTCAACTCTCTTTTTAAATATTGTCTAATGCGTTCTTAATATCATTAATTAAGTCTTCGCTGCTTTCGAGTCCGCAGGAGAAACGAACTAAATCAGGAAGAACTCCCGCTGCAATAAGCTCATCATCATTCATCTGACGGTGAGTAGCACTTGCAGGATGCAAACAGCAGCTTCTTGCATCGGCAACGTGGGTTTCAATAGCGGCAATTTTAAGCCCTGCCATAAATTTTTCAGCAGCTTTTCTTCCGCCCTTTACACCGAAGCTTACAACACCGCAGGTGCCGTTGGGCATATACTTTTTAACAAGGTCGAAGTCCGGTGCGCCTTCAAGTCCGGGATAAACTACCCAAGAAATTCTATCATCACTCTGCAAATACTTAGCAACAGCAAGACCGTTATCACAATGTCTTTGCATTCTTACGTGAAGACTTTCAAGACCGAGATTTACAAGATAAGCATTCTGAGGAGATTGAATAGAGCCTAAATCTCTCATAAGCTGAGCGGTTGCTTTAGTAATATATGCGCCCTCAAGACCGAAACGTTCGGTATAGGTAACTCCGTGATAGCTGTCATCGGGAGTGCAAAGTCCGGGGAATTTTTCGGGATATTTAGTCCAGTCAAATTTGCCCGAATCAACAATACATCCTCCTACTCCGCTTCCGTGTCCGTCCATATATTTGGTGGTAGAATGGGTTACGATGTCGGCACCCCATTCAAAAGGACGGCAATTAACGGGAGTTGCAAAGGTGTTATCAATAATAAGCGGTACACCGTTCTTGTGTGCAACACGTGCAAACTTTTCAATATCAAGCACCTTTAACGCAGGATTTGCGATTGTTTCACCGAAAACGGCTTTGGTATTCTCCTTAAATTCCTTTTGCAAATCCTCTTCGCTTATATCGGGAGAAACAAAGGTAAATTCAATTCCCATTCTCTTCATAGTAACAGCAAAGAGATTATAGGTACCGCCGTAAATAGCAGAAGAAGCAATTACGTGATCTCCTGCAGAAGCAATATTGAAGACGCTGTAAAAACTTGCAGCCTGTCCCGAGGAAGTAAGCATTGCGGCAGTACCGCCCTCAAGCTCACAAATTTTAGCAGCAACGGTATCGTTTGTGGGATTTTGTAAACGTGAATAGAAATATCCCGAAGCTTCAAGGTCAAAAAGCTTACCCATTTCACTGGAAGATTCATATTTAAAAGTAGTGCTCTGAATAATGGGCACCTGTCTGGGTTCACCGTTCTTTGGACGGTAACCACCCTGAACACATTTTGTATCTATATTATAATTACTCATTATATTTACCTCCAAATAGTAAATAATAAAAATATATCATTATAATTATACACCGATATTTTAATCAGTCAAGTAAAATAAAACAACTATTTCTATGAAAATATGTGATATTTCAACAAAAATTGCATATTTTGATATTTTTTTGTTGCAATACACAACAGGTTGTGGTATTATAACAATACAAACCGAGTGCTGACGGGTATGTGAATTAACACAGTGCACACGGTTAGTGGTTTTATGCCGTCCGTCTGGGTAGTTAAGATTTTCTTAGCTACTTATTTTTATGCTCAAAACTCTGTCGAATTTTTAACAATAATCTCTTATCGGAGGAATAAATATGAATAATACAGCATGGTATGGATTTAATGAAGGAAAATGGATGCAGTCCGTTGACGTTCGTGATTTTATTCAGACAAACTATCATCCTTACGAGGATGACGGTTCCTTCCTTTGCGGCCCTACAGAGCGCACTTCTGCCTTGATGGAAAAATTCAGAGTGCTGCAGAAAAAAGAACAGGAAAACGGCGGTGTACTTGATATTGACGTTGACACCGTTTCTTCCCTTTGCTCATATGCGCCGGGATATCTTGATAAAGAAAATGAGATTATAGTAGGTTTTCAGACCGATGAACCCCTAAAACGCGGTGTTAATCCTTTCGGCGGAATTCGTATGGCGCGTACCTCCTGCCAGGCTTACGGCTATAAGCTTTCCGACAAGGTTGAAAATTCTTTCAAATTCCGTACAACCCATAATGACGGTGTATTCAGAGTATATACCGATGAAATGAAGGCTGCTCGTCACTGCGCTCTGCTTACCGGTCTTCCCGACGCTTACGGCAGAGGAAGAATTATCGGTGACTACAGACGTATTGCTCTTTACGGTATTGATTTCCTTATTGAAGAAAAGAAGAAAGACAAAGCCGAACTTGGCAAAAATTTAATGTGCGCCGATAACATCCGTCTTCTCGAAGAGGTTGCTCAGCAGATTAACTTCCTTTCTCTTATGAAGGAAATGGCAAAAATGTACGGCTATGATATTTCCCTTCCCGCTAAAAATACAAAAGAGGCTGTTCAGTGGACATACTTTGGTTATCTTGCTGCTAATAAAGAGCAAAACGGTGCCGCTATGTCTTTCGGAAGAACCAGCACCTTCTTTGATATTTACATTGAACGTGACCTTAAAAACGGCACTTTAACCGAAATCGAAGCTCAGGAAATTATTGATGACCTTGTAATTAAGCTTCGTATGGCAAGACATCTCCGCACACCCGAATATAACGAGCTTTTCGGCGGAGATCCTATGTGGATTACCGAAAGTATCGGCGGTATGGGCGAGGATAACCGTACTCTCGTTACCAAAACCTCCTTCCGTATTCTTAACACCCTCAGAAATTTAGGCCCCGCTCCCGAGCCCAATCTTACTGTTTTATGGAGCGAACGCCTTCCCGAAGCATTTAAGGCATACTGCGCTGAAATTTCCATTGATACCGACTCTATACAGTATGAAAATGATGATATTATGCGTCCTTCTTATGGCGATGACTATGCAATCGCTTGTTGTGTTTCGGCTATGATGGTAGGTAAACAGATGCAGTTCTTTGGCGCAAGAACCAATCTTGCAAAGCTTTTGCTTCTTGCTATTAACGGCGGCACCGATAACGTATTCGGCACAAAACTCGGTCCTCAGATGGGCGCTATGGAAGGTGACGTACTCAGTTTCGATGACGTAATGGAACGTTTCCACATCTATCTTCAGTGGCTTGCTTCCCTTTACGTTAACACTATGAACTGCATACACTATATGCACGATAAATACGCATACGAAAAGAGCCAAATGGCGCTTCACGATACAAAGGTAGAAAGACTTATGGCTTTCGGTGTTGCAGGACTTTCTGTTGCCGCCGACTCCCTTTCTGCTATTAAATACGCAACGGTTAAACCTGTAAGAGACGACAACGGACTTATCGTTGACTTTATTACCGAAGGCGATTTCCCCAAATTCGGCAATGATGATGACAGGGTTGATATGATAGCGCACGACCTACTTCACGATGTTTCCGAGGAGCTTAAAAAGACTCCCACCTACAGAAATGCTGTTCACACACTTTCTGCCCTTACAATTACTTCCAACGTTATGTACGGCAAAAAGACCGGCAGTACCCCTGACGGAAGAAAAGCCGGCGAACCTTTTGCTCCCGGTGCTAATCCTATGCACAACCGTGAAGAAAACGGCGCTATAGCTTCCCTTAACTCTGTTTCTAAGCTTTCCTATCTTGACGCAAGAGACGGTATTTCTAATACTTTCTCTATCGTTCCCGAAGCATTAGGTAAAACAAAACAGGAACAGATAGATAATCTTGTTGCAATTATGGGCGGTTACTTCGGCAATTGCGCTCATCACCTCAACGTTAACGTTATGAACAGAGAGCTTCTTATGAAGGCTTACGAAAATCCCGAGGAATATCCCAACCTTACCATACGCGTTTCGGGATATGCCGTTAACTTCTGCAAACTCTCTCGCGAACAGCAAAGAGAAGTTATCTCCCGTACCTTCCATGAATCCTTCTGATATGAACACCTCTTTTTGCAGAATAAGTTCATTTCAAAGTCTTGGAACGGTTGACGGGCCGGGTGTCAGGGCCGTAGTTTTTATGCAAGGCTGTCCACTCTCCTGTCATTGCTGTCACAATCCTGAAACGTGGGATTTTAAAGGCGGAGAAGAAATTTCTGCTGAAAATCTTTTTGATAAAATAATTCGCTGTAAAAGTTACTTCGGCAAAAACGGCGGTGTCACATTTTCGGGTGGCGAACCGCTGATGCAAGTCGAGTTTCTCTTGAAATTTATACCGCTTTTAAAAACCGAAGGCATACACGTTGCGATAGATACAAGCGGTTGTGTATTTAACGAAACAGTCAAAAAAGTCCTTGATTTATGCGATTTAGTACTTCTTGATTATAAATACACAAATGAAACAGATTATTTAAAATACACGGGTATGGATATCAGTAAAGCAGACAGTTTTTTAAACTATCTTAACAGCATAAACAAACCCGTCTGGCTTAGACAGGTGCTTATTCCCGATATAAACGACACAAAAGATTCTTTATTAAATCTGTTTGGTCTTGAAAAGAAATATCCTTGCATCAAAAAAACAGAGATATTGCCATTTAGAAAGCTCTGTATTGAAAAGTATAAAGAGTTAAACATTCCTTTCCCCTTTGAGCATATTCGCGAAGCGACAAAAGAGGATGTTGAACGATGCAAAAAAATCGCCTCAGAAAATTGAGGCGATTTTAAGCTTAAACTACCTTTATATTAAGACGCAGATTATCTGCCATCATTGCTACAAATTCAGAATTGGTGGGTTTACCTCTCTGATTTTGTACTGTATAACCGAAATACGAATCGAGTATATCTGTGTCTCCTCTATCCCAAGCAACTTCTATAGCGTGTCTAATAGCTCTCTCAACCCTTGAGGGAGTGGTAGAAAAGGTTTTTGCTATAGTAGGATATAAAAGCTTTGTTACCGAGTTAATCATTTCGGAATCTTTAACAGATAAAATAATAGCTTCTCTTAAATAATTATAACCCTTGATGTGTGCGGGAATACCGATTTTATGTATTATATCGGTTACCATTAACTCAAGTTCGTCGTTACTTACCGACTTTCCTCTGGTTTTAGAAAACAGTTCGTTACGTTTAAAACCGGAAAGTTGATTAATCCTTTCTGCCAACAACCGTATATCAAACGGCTTTACGAAATAGTAGGTAGCTCCCGAAGAAATTGTTTCTCTTTCAAGTCTCGGATTGTCAAAACCTGCCATTGCAAAGAAGGTTGGCTTAAAGTCGAATTCGGTAAAAACTGTTTGCATAACACTGATGATGTCGGCGCTTGGCATAAATACATCTGCAAGAACAATATTTGGCCGAATATCTCTGATGGCATCTATTAGCTTTCTGCCATCCTTTTCGCAGGTATATACATCCATACCTCTGTCTCTCAGTGCAGCAACACAGCTTTTACCGAATTCAGTGTTGTCATCTGCAATTATGATTTTACATTTGTTAGACATTATTTTCGTCTCCTTTTTTAAATTTTGCAAAATTATTCTAACACACACTCAACAATATTTCAACCATTTTTTTAGAATTTTCTAACTTTTAACGAATAATTCCAACTTTTTCTTTGGAATTTATAACATTTTTTCAACAAAAAATGGTGGCTTTGATAATCTCAAGCCACCATTTTTCTTTATATTTTAATATTCGACACCACAAAAAGAATCCCGTTTTAACGGAAATAAAACTAAAAATATGTCAAAAAATATTTATCAGGTTTATTATGTATACTTCCATTGTTTTGCTCTGTCATTTCCGTATTCGCTTTAGGTGATGCGGTGAATTTTATCACTCTGAACGCACCGTTACAGATTGCGATTATATTTCTTAAAAACACGAACTCCCAGCTAATGTAGTTGTTGGCGACTGTAACGGCGACGGTTAGTTGATACCACAGACCTTGCCGAACTTTAATGTTTGCCGGACTAAAACAAAACACAAAATGATGCTTACAGTTTTCTGTCAGCGTTATACAATAAAATTGCCTAAGTGTCCTTTAGAACACTTAGGCAACAAAGAAGCTTCTTTCTTTAAGTAATAGGTTGTTCCTTTTTAATTTTAAAAATCATACGCAATATTCCGCTTAACAGTTTGGGGCTTTTCACTAAAACAATTTTCATAAGAACTCTCCTAACGACACTTCACATAAGAAATCCCAAGAAGTATGACCGTAAGCGCAAGAGTTGCTATTAAAAATCTGGATGAGCCAAAGCAGGAAACCAAAAGTCCAACTGCAAAAGCGATGGCTATAAAACCCTTATTAACACATCTTTTCCGCATTAAAGCACAACCTCTCATACTCAGTCACCGTAAAGGTATTTCTAATATATTATACTCAGTATGTGAAAAAGTGTTCAATGTTTTTTAGTAACCTGCCACGATTTCAAATCTTTAAGTTCATTATATATAGCAGTATAGCTTTGATATCTTGAACCTTCAATATTGCCGTTTTTAACGGCTTTTACCACACCGCACCCCTTTTCTCCTATATGGGCGCAATCAGCAAATTGACAGTCACAAACAAAATCGGAAAAATCCGGGAAACAGTCAATTAGTCTTTCTTTAAATTCAATGCTAAAATACAAAGTATCAAGAGAAGAAAAGCCCGGTGTATCTGCAACGTAACCGTTAAACTCGTGAGCAAAAAGCTCGGTATGTCGGGTTGTATGCCTACCTCTGCCGAGCTTATCGCTAACTTCGCCCGTTTGAAGATTAAGCTTTGGAAAAATCACATTAAGAAGGCTTGATTTGCCCACACCCGAATTTCCCGTAAAGGCTGAAATACAGCCCTCAAGTTCATTTTTTAGCTCATCAATACCCTCGCCTGTCTGCGCAGACACCACTAAGGTTTTAAATCCGCTGTTATTATAAATTTCTTTAAAGCTTGTAAAATCGCCTAAATCACATTTATTAAAGACAATAATCGGAGTAATTGAATAAAATGCGCAAATAGCAGTAAGTCGGTCAATTATAAGAGTATTCGGAGCCGGTGTAACAAATGAAGACACGATAAAAAGTTTATCAATATTTGCAACTGCAGGTCTTATAAGACTGTTTTTACGCTCATAAATGCTCTCAATTACACCTTTATCACCATTTTGAACGGCTATCTCAACACTATCGCCTACAAGCGGAGATTCTCCCTTATTTCTAAAATTGCCCCTTGCTTTACATTCAAAGGTTTTTCCGTCAGCCAAGACATAATAAAACCCTGAAATAGCCTTTAAAATTAAACCCTTCATTATACGTTTCCTTAGTAAAGTACAGTATAATTTCCCGTAGTGCAATCTACCGAAATAGTAATATAGTAAACATAAGACTGATTATCGGCAGAAATTTTAACGACACAGGCATCCATTTCACGCATAGAAGAGGTGAAATTAAAATCATAAGAAGTAGTATTGGTAAAATCAATTATACCGGAAGTAGCAATAATCTGGTCATCATACCAAAGAGACATATAGCCGCTGGGAATACCTATAGATGCCGCTGAAGATATATCTAATTTTAAGGTTGTATCAAATTTACCGGTACTTATAACAAGGTCAATTGCCGAGCCGTATCCAACCTCTGCACCCGTTTCAGATTGGGGATACTGAGACATAACCACTCCCTCGGAATATTCCTTAACGGTACAGTTGGCTTCGGTTACAGTACCTACTACAAGACCTTTATCTTCAAGAAGTCTTATTGCCTCATCCTTAGTTAATCCCACACAATCGGGAATTTTAACCTTTGCAGTAGCTTCACCTGTACTAATATAAACGGTAATTTTACTGTTAGCAGGTACTGAAGAATCTGCAGACGGCATTGTTCTTATTATAAGTCCTTTTTGAACATTGTCGTCCGAAACCTCGATAAACTCAACCTCAAAGCCCTCTTTTTCAAGTAAATCTTTGGCAACTTCCTTTGCCTTATTCGAAACATCGGGCACCTTAACAGTACGCTCACCGCTACTGACAGTAAGAGTAATTTTCTGATTTTCTTTAATAGGATGACCGGGTTCAACCGACTGAGCAAAAATTATGCCTTTTTCGGTATCACTTGATTCAAACTCAAATATAATATTAAATTTATCGACAAATTTTCCGTTTTCTACATCTTCGATTTTCATTCCCATAAAATTAGGACAATCTATATCGGGAGTTCTGCCGACCAGCTTAGGAAGATAATTAAACAAAATAATCACAAGACAGGCCACAAAAGCAATTGTAATTCCTGAAATTATAGGTAATATTTGCACTTTTTTAGCGCTTTTTTCTTCAGCAAGTTCACTTATAAACTTTGTTGGTTCATTATCAACATAAATCCCGTAATCAAAAGTAACGGCAGGATCGCGCTTAAATGCTTCAAGATCGCAAAGCATTTCGGAAGCAGATTTATATCTTTTTTCGCAGTTTTTTTGCATTGCTCGCATAGTAATCTGCTCAAGTCCCTGAGGAATTGAGCCGTTTATGGATGAAGGAAGCTCCGGTTCACGTTGAAGCTGCATTATAGCAACAGAAACGGCGCTGTCTGCTTCAAAGGGAAGTTTTCCCGTAAGCATTTCGTAAAGTATAACACCCAAGGAATATATATCCGATTTTTCGTCGGTATTGTCCCCTCTTGCCTGTTCGGGACTTATATAATGAACAGAGCCGATAGCTTTATCGGTAATTGTCTTCTGTTCACTTCTTGCAAAACGGGCAATACCAAAGTCGGTTACTTTAATCGTACCGTCTTCAAGTACCATAATATTCTGAGGCTTAACATCTCTATGCACAATGCCGTGATCATGAGCGTGTTGAAGACCTCTTAGTATCTGAACAACGTAATGAAGAGCATCCTTCCATCTGAGACTTCCCTGCTGTTCAATAAGTTGTTTTAAGGTGATACCGTCAATATATTCCATAACGATATACTGCATAGTTTCACCAAAGCTCACGTCAAACACTTTAACTATATTGGTATGTGAAAGTACAGCAATAGCTCTGGATTCATTTTTAAATCTGCGAATAAACTCTTCGTTACTTACATACTCATCCTTAAGTATTTTTACTGCAACAGTTTTATCTTCGATTAAATCGTGTCCTTTATATACAACAGCCATACCGCCGATGCCTATTATTTCAAGCAATTCATATCGACCGTCAAGCTTTTTTCCTACATAACTTTCCATCAGTATAAATCCTTTCGCCCCATTATATTTTAACTGCTACAGCGGTGATATTATCTCCGCCGCCACCAAGATTTGCCTTATCAATAAGTTTAGATGCTGTATTTTCATCAAAATCAAGAAGAATTTCGGAAATTTCCTCGTCGCTGACATAATTTGTCAAACCGTCGCTGCACAAAAGAACTATATCCTCAGCATTTAAGGTTATAAAGTCCATATCAGCATTAACCTCTTCGTTAACACCGAGAGCTCTTGTAATTATATTTTTGTTGGGATGATTTTTTGCTTCATCAGGAGTTATTTTACCGCTGTCTATCATATTTTGCACAATTGAATGATCAACGGTTATCTGCTTTAAATTTTCTGATGTATATATATACAAGCGGCTGTCACCTATATTAAGAACATAACCCGTATTGCCTTCAACAAACAAAAGAACAACGGTAGTTCCCATTCCCAAAAGGCTATTATCCTTTTGAGACATTTCGAATACAGTCGAATTTGCTGTTACTATAGCCGAACGGAGAATGCTTTCAATCTGCTTTGAAGACATTCCGTCCTTATACGACCTTTTAAGATAATCAGAAATGGTTCGAACAGCCAAGTCACTTGCCACATTACCGGCATTGGCACCGCCCATTCCGTCACAAACTATAGCAAAAAAGGCATTTTCAGATAAAGTATTATAGAAAAAAGCATCCTGATTGCTTTCTCTGACAGTTCCCACATCGGTTTTTCCTACTATCTGCATATTATACATCCTCCTTTCTTTGTTCTGCGCGTCTTAACTGACCGCAGGAAGCGTTTATATCAGCTCCAAGAGTACGCCTGATGGTAGCAGTTATACCTAAACCTTCAAGTGTATTTTTGAAGTTTTCTATTTTTATACTATCAGATTTTGTAAAATCAGTTTCAACAACGGGATTTGCCGGTATAAGATTTACATGGCACATTATTCCCTTAAGACGTTTTGCAAGAAGCTTTGCATGTTCCTTCGTGTCGTTAACATCCTTAATCATAGCATATTCAAAGGAAATACGTCTTGTTGTAACCTTCTGATAGTCCTTACAAGCTTTAAGCAGCGTTTCAATGTTCCATTTATTATTTACAGGCATTGTTTTGCTTCGTATTTCATCGCTTGGAGCGTGTAAGGATATCGAAAGAGTGATAGGTAAATTTTCATTAGCTAACTTATAAATTCCTTCAACCACGCCTGAGGTTGAAAGAGAAATATGTCTGAGTCCTATATTCATACCACCGGGGTGGGAAACAAGTTTGAGAAATCTTACGCTGTTCTCAAAATTATCAAGGGGTTCGCCCATACCCATCATAACTACATTTGACACGCGAATGTTGTTATCAATTTGCGCTCTTGTAAGCTGGGAGAGCATTTCAGAAGCAGTAAGATTTCTTTTAAGTCCTCCGATTCCCGAAGCACAAAACTTACAGCCCATTCGACAACCTACCTGAGTGGATATGCAAACTGTATATCCGTGATTATATTTCATAAGCACCGATTCAATTGTTTCGCCGTCATAAAGACGGTAAAGATATTTGACTGTGCCGTCAATACTTGATTCAAGGCGTCTAACTATCTGAACGTTTGCAATATAAAAATTTTCATCTAAATGAGCTCTGAGTTCTTTGGAAATATTTGTCATTTCATCAAAGGAAGATATGCCGGTGTGAAGCCACTTAAATATCTGCCCTGCCCTGAAAGAAGGCTGACCGATTTCTTTTAAATATTCTTTAATTTCATCTTCGGTCATTGATTTAATATCTATTTTTTCCAAAAAACTCACCGCCTTTCATCTGTGTTTAAGCATTGCGTGAAAAAATCCGTCGTTATTAGCAGAAGGAATAAATGTATGCATATACTCGCAGTTAAAATCACTATTATCCTTCAAAAACTGCTCAACAATGCCTTCGTTTTCCGCCTTTCTTAAAGTACAAGTCGAATAAAGAAGTCTGCCGTCTTTTTTAACATAATTTGCAGAAGTCTTTAGGATATTTAGCTGAATATCCTGAAGTTCATTAAAGTCGGTTATAGGCTTATATTTTATTTCAGGTTTTCTGCGTATAACTCCGAAGCCCGAACAGGGCACGTCACACAGTACCGCATCAAACTCGCCTAACCGACTGTTATAAACCGTAGCATCATTTTTTATTGCGGTTATAGATTTAATGCCTAATCGATGTGCACCTTTTTTTATAAGAGACACTCTGTTTTCATACAAATCACAGGAAATTATTTCACCGCTATCCTCCATAACTTCGGCAACAGTAAATGACTTTCCACCGGGGGCTGAACACACATCAAGTATTCTTTCTCCGCTTTTTGCAAGAAGCGCTTCGGCGCATTTTTGAGATGAAATATCCTGAATGTGAAAAAGACCTTCGCTAAATAACTTATTTTTAGAAAAATCTATTCCCGAAGTAAGCTCAAATGTGTTTTCGTCAATTAATGTTGCAGAAATTTCATTTTCGTTGAATAGTTCAAGAAGCTTATTCGAAGAAATTTTAAGGGTATTTGTTCTTAAAAAAACTTTTGCAGGACTAAGGAAGGTTTTTAGTATTTCCTCCGTTCTCTCAATACCGTAGTCATTTACCAGAGCGGATAAAATCCACTGCGGACAGGAATACCTCACCGAAATCGAATATAAATCTCTGCCGTCAGGTAAAGATAGTTTTTCCTTTGAAGCATTTCGTAAAACAGCATTAACGTATCCGAAATTTTTGTTTTCATCGGAATTTTTAACAAGCTTTACCGCCTCATTAACCGCCGCACTAACGGGGATTTTGTCCATAAAATACATTTGATAAAAAGCGCTGCGTAAAACCTGACGTGTGTATGGAGAAAGTTTTTTAGCAGGAATTTTGCTATATTTATTTATATAGTAGTCAAGGGTAATTTGTCTATCAAGTACGCCGTAGAAAATAGCTGACGCTAACGACCTATCTTCCTTTGAAGCATTAAACTCCTCAAAAAGAGAAGAAAGCAAAATATTTGAATAAGCGCTGTCCTTTTCTACCCTTAAAAGTCCTAAAGCTGCAATTTTTCTTGCATCAGCCACGTTGCTCACCGCCGATTAAAACAGTTCCGACAGGGATTTTTTTGCCTTTTAAAAATTCCTCTGCAGTCATTCTTTTACTGCCTTCGAGTTGAATTTCACAAAGCTCAATACATTTGCCGTCTCCGCAAACAACCGAAAGTTTTTCGCTGTTTGATACCGTACCGTAAGGCAAATCGGAAGAACCGTTAACCTTGCAGGAGAAAATCTTTAGTCTTTTACCTTCATACATACAGAAAGCAACTGGCCAAGAATTAAAGCCTCTTACTGCATTAAAAATTTCTTTAGCCGATTTCGAAAAATCAATCAAAGCCATTTCTTTATTTATAATAGGCGCATAGGTTGCCTCTTCTTCATTCTGTTTTACGGGGGTTATCTTACCCTCTTTTACTTCACGAAGAGTTTCGGTTAAAAGCTGGGCGGTAATAATAGAAAGTCTGTTGAAAAGCTCCTCAGCCGTTTCATTTTCACCTATTTTTGTTTTGCTGATTTTTAATATATCACCTGTATCAATGCCTTTATCCATAAACATAGCGGTAATGCCTGTTTCGGTTTCACCGTTTATTACAGCCCACTGTATAGGTGCGGCACCTCGGTATTTAGGCAAAATTGAGCCATGTCCGTTTATACAGCCTAATGGCGCGATATTAAGTATTCTTTCAGGGAGGATTTTTCCGTATGCAACCACCACGATAACTTCAGGAGAAATTTCTTTTAAAAGCTCATATACCTCGTCCGAACGAAGTGAGTCGGGCTGATAAACCTTTAAGCCTTTACTTAAAGCAAAAACCTTAACTGCAGGCGGAGTCATAATCCTTTTTCTTCCTACCGGTTTATCGGGCTGACAAAAAACAGCCTCAACAGTGTGACCGTCGTTTATAAGAGCTTCAAGTGTGGGCACCGCATAGTCGGGAGTTCCCATATATACTATCTTCATAAATACCTCATTAAACCTTATCTACAAAAAGTACGCCGTCAAGATGGTCTATTTCGTGGCAAAGGGCACGTGCCATAAGACCTTCGCCTTCAACAATTATATTTTCGCCTTTACGGTTTTGCGCTCTAACCTTAACATACATCGGACGCTTTACGTCCTCGTATCTTCCAGGTACGGAAAGACAGCCTTCCTGACCGCACTGCTGCCCTTTTGTTTCCATAATTACAGGGTTAATCAGTTCGACTATGCCCTCCCCTATATCTATAACACAAAAACGGCGAAGAATACCTATCTGAGGAGCGGCAAGTCCTACTCCGTCAGCATCATACATAGTATCTGCCATATCGTCAAGAATTTGAGCAAGGCGGTCATCAAAATTCAGTTGAGTACGGCAAACCTTACGAAGAATTTCGTCTTTACCGTATTTAGTTATTTCACGAATAGCCATAAATCCTCCTAAATAACCGATTCAGGATTAACGTCAATATTCACCGACACATCGCCTTTCCGCTTAACCGACATAGCCTTTTTAATCATTTCACGAAATCTTGCATTAAATCTGCATTTAATTATCATTCTGAAACGGTATCTTAAATTAATTTTAGGCACAGCCGCAGCAGACGGGCCGAGAATATGAAGTTTTACATCCTTAAATTCGTTATCCAATAGTTCTTTAATATTTTCAAATATCTTATTTACCGTAGCTCGGGCAACCTCTCTCTCTACAGAGGAAACCGACAGTACGGCAATATCACAAAACGGCGGATATACCATCATTTTTCTGGTTAATATCTCGTCATTATAAAAAGCATCATAATCCTGACGCACGGCAAGGTGAATAATATTACTATCGGGAGATATAGTCTGAATAATTGCTTTACCCTCATAATCTCCCCTGCCGGCACGTCCAACAACCTGTGTAAGCAGCGAAAAAGTACGTTCAAAGCTTCTAAAGTCTTCGCTGAACATAGCCTGATCGGCACCGATAACTCCAACAAGAGTAACATTAGGAAAATCAAGTCCCTTTGCCACCATTTGTGTGCCCAGCATTATGTCATATTCGCCATTTGCAAAACGTCTTAAATATGCACTAAAGGAATCCCTCGACATAGTACTGTCAGCATCAAGCCTTAACACTTTAGCTTTTGGAAAAAGCAAATTCAGTTCATCTTCAACCTTTTGAGTTCCCATTCCATAAAACCTGAGATGTTCGCTTGAACATTCGGGACATTTTTTAGAAACGGGCTCGGAATATCCGCAGTAATGGCACATCATACGTTTGTTAGCCGAATGATACGTAAGGGAAATACTACAGTTTGGGCACGTGGCAACATAACTGCATACAGGACAGGAAATATAGGTATTATATCCCCTTCTGTTAAGAAGCAGAATTGCCTGTTTTTTGTTAGCTAAAACAGTATCAATTTCATCCGCCAATCTTCTGCTGATACATCCGCTGTTACCTGAAAAAATTTCAGATTTCATATCCACGGTGGAAACATCGGGAAGTTGAGCGCTTCCAAATCTATCGGTAAGTTTATGGAGAGAATATTTGCCGTTTAAGGCATTATAGTATGATTCCATAGAAGGTGTGGCAGAAGCAAGTAACAACAGCGAATTATGAAAGTTAACTCTGAATTTAGCAATATTACGGGCATGAAAACGGGGAGAGCTTTCCGATTTGTAGGTATGCTCCTGTTCCTCGTCCATAACAATTAAGCCAAGATTTTTAACGGGAGCAAAAACTGCAGAACGTGTGCCGATTGCCACCACCGCCTGACCGTTTTTAACCCTTTTCCATTCATCCATTCTCTGCCCCTGAGACATAGCGCTATGAAAAACAGCCACTTTATTGCCGTAACGTTTTCCAAAAAGCGAAAGGGTTTGCGGAGTAAGGGAAATTTCGGGCACCATAATAATTACACCCTTGCCGGAATCTATAACGGTATCCACCAGCTTTAAAAAAACCTGCGTTTTACCGCTTCCCGTTACACCGTATAATAGAGAACAAGCGCCGCCCTCTTTATTAAGATTTCCGCTTAATTCTTCATATGCCTTCTGTTGTGACTCGGTAAGCATTATATCGCTTCTCTCACCGTTTTCGCTAAAGCTATGGGGCAAACGAAAAACCTCTTTTTCATAAAGAGAAATAACTTGATTCTTACATAGTGTTTCTATTACCGATACACTAACCCCCGTATAGTACATAAGCTCCTTTACAGATGTATCGCCTGCACACGACAGATAATCGGTTACAAGGCTCTGTTTTGCAGTAATAGAATAGCTGCTAAGTTCATCAGAGCCTACCTTCAGGTGAGCCATTTTCATAGTAGCGTCACCTATTTTTTGCACAGCGTCATTTTCTCTTATAAGGGAACCTTTTTTAACAAGGGAATTTATCAGCGAATCATCTGTTAAGTTGAGACTTTTAAGCAGAGCATCCGATTTAACAGTTCCTTTATTGAGAACGTAAATATAAACTGCTTTTTCGGTTTCACAAAGAGTATCTACATCAAAATCTTTGTTAGCTGACAGCGTCTCAACAAACTTCATTCCTATTCCTGCAGGAATAATGGAATGAATGGCATCAAAATAGGTACAGAAGGTCTGATTTCTCATCCACTCGCAAAGCTTTATCATTTCATCATTAAGAATAGGCGAAGAATCAAAAAGACTTATCACCGATTTTAAACCTTCACAATTTAAAGACTCTTCGGTTTTCATAACAAAGCCTTGTTTTTTTAGGTTAGAGCGTCCAAAAGGAACCAAAACCCTCATACCTGCCTGACATTTATCAGATAGATTTTCAGGCAAAAGATAGGAATACTGTCTGTCAAATTGAGACGTAGCGCCGTCGATAACGACCTTTGCAATTTTTCTCATACAGACACCTCCTATCCTTTTTTAAAAATTTTTACCGATTACAGAAGTCCACGCTCGTTTGCAATTTTGTTAATTGCAAGAGAAACAGGCTTTTCGAGAATAATCTCTTCCTTTGCAACAGCTTCGTCAGCAATTTCTCTTGCTTCTTTAGCGATGTTGAGCACAAGGCTGTAACGGTTATCGCAATTCTGAATAAG
Source organism: Acutalibacteraceae bacterium (assembly GCA_045533195.1). GTDB lineage: Bacteria > Bacillota > Clostridia > Oscillospirales > Acutalibacteraceae > SIG607. The sequence goes on along the minus strand of JAZSHI010000002.1, from coordinate 15,494 downwards.
TTTACCAATAGCGGGATTTAACATTTTTTAAGCACCTCATCAATAAAATCTTTTTGCCTGTCGTATGATAAACGATTGGCAAGTATTATATGAAGAATATCATCAACTGCACGGTCAATAATATCATTCGTAACAATAAAGTCGTACTCTTTAGCACGTTCAATTTCTTTTAGGGCAGCGCTAAGTCTTTGTTCTATAACCTCACTGCTGTCGGTTCCTCTGCCCGTAAGTCTGCGTTTCAACTCTTCGTATGAAGGCGGCATTATAAATATACTTATTGCATCCTTCATTTTTCCTCTTACCACAGCGGCGCCGTTAACGTCGATTTCGAGAATAATGTCTTCTCCATTTTCAATAGCGTCCATTACCGGCTGTTTTGGAGTGCCGTAGTAATTGTTTACATATACGTTATGTTCCAAAAACTCATCATTTGAAAGACGCTCCTCAAACTCTTCACGGGAAATAAAGTGATATTTTTCTCCCTCCACCTCGCCTACTCGCATAGGACGTGTAATTGAAGAAATCGAAAGTTTTATTTCGGGATGACGTTCAAAAAGCTTTGCCAGTAAAGTATCTTTACCCGAGCCCGATGGGCCGGAAAAAATTATAAGTTTTCCTTTATTCATTTTCTTCACCCGTTTCATCTGTATCTAACGACTCATCGGTCATTCGGTTAGCTACGGTTTCGGACTGAAGATAGGTAAGAATAATATGGTCACTGTCGGTTATTATTACCGCTCTTGTTCTTCTGCCGTGAGTAGCGTCGATAAGATTGCCTTTTTCTTTTGCTTCGCTTATCATACGCTTAATAGGCGCAGATTCAGGACTGACTATTGCCACCATTCTGTTTGCCGAAATCATATTACCAAAGCCAATATTAACAAGTTTCATAAAAATTACTCCAAATTCTGAATCTGTTCACGTATTTTTTCAATTTCCGCCTTTATATCAACAACGGCATTGGTGATCTCAATATCCTGAGATTTAGAGCCGGTTGTATTAGCTTCGCGGTTCATTTCCTGTACAATAAAGTCAAGCTTTCTGCCAACAGGCTCATCTGAATCTAAAAGTTCTTTAACCTGTATAAGATGACTTTTTAGTCTTACGGTTTCTTCCGCTACTGCCACCTTATCGGCATAAATTGCCGTTTCGGTCAAAATACGCTGTTCGTCAAGCTGAACATCACCAATAAGCTCTTTGATTTTTTGTTCAAGCCTTTCACGGTAAATACGAACAGTTTCGGGAGATTTTTCTTCAATGAAAGCAACCTTTTCGCTTATAGTTTCAATTCGCGAAATCACATCCTCGCAAAGACGTTTACCTTCAACACCTCTCATAGCGATAAAGTTGTCGGTGGCTTTATCGAGAACGGTGAGAACCTGTTTTGTAATAAGCTCCTCATCAATCTGTTTCTTGGTAACCTTAAATACTTCGCTATTATGGGCAACACGCATAACGGTAATGTCCTTTTCAATACCGTATTCGTCACCAAGGGCGTTTAACGCTGAAATATATGCGTCCGCATACTCCTTATTAAGTTCAATAAGGGTATCGCTTTCACCCATATTTACCATTGAGACGTAAACTTCAATTTTACCTCTGGCAATTCTCTGTTTTAAAGCAGAGGAAATCTTTTCTTCGAGAAATCCGTAAGAACGGGGAACCTTTGATGAAAGTTCAAAATATCTGTGATTCACCGCTTTTATTTCAACGGTAATATCCATATTATCAATCAGCATTTGAGCTCTGCCGTAGCCTGTCATACTGTTTGCCATAAACATCACACTCCATATTGACGCACTTCGCCAATTTATTCATTTTATTGTACCAAATTCTACCCCTTCTTGTCAACCTTTTAAAGAAATTTTCGCAAACAAAAAAGCTCCTTTGGGAGCTTTTTTAGAATTTATTCCATAATCTTTTTGAGTATTTCGTCATTATGTGTTTTTTATTTCAAATTTCCTTTTTTTACATTTTTCTCAATAATTTTCTCGGTAATATCATAAAGCTTTTCCGAACCTTTTTTGGTATTAATTTGTCTTTTATATACCTGTTCGGCAAAAATCCCGTGTTCACGCCAATCGGCTCCGTTATTGCTGTCATTTAAAATAAGGGGCTGTAAATTATCCATAGCGTGTGCAAAATTGGCTTCATTCGTTTTGTTTTCTTCAAATTCATCAAAAAGATTAATCATTTCAGCCTTTTGTTCATCGGGGAGAAGCGAAAAAATACGTTCCTTAGCCATCTCTTCACGTTGCTTTTGGGTTTCAAGGTTAACTTTATCGTAAGCGTAGGTATCCCCTGCATCAATTTCAACAATATCGTGAATAAGGCACATTAAAATAACCTTTAATATATCAACCTTTTCATTACTGTATTCCCTTAAAAGATATGCCATAATCGCCATATGCCAAGCGTGTTCGGCATCGTTTTCTTTCCTTTTAAGACCTGTTATGTGTGTCTGACGGAAAATATCTTTTCCTTTATCTATTTCCAAGGCAAATTCCAGCTGTTTTTTTAACCGACTGTCCATCTTCTTCCTCCTTAGATATCGAGCATCATAGTAACGTGAATAACGCCCTCTTCAATAAATTCATCGGATATAGTTTGAAAACCCAGTTTTTCATAAAATCCCATAGCGTGTTTTTGAGAGTGCAAAACTATTTTTTTAACCCTAAAATATTCCTTAATATCCGAAAGGCTGCTTTCAAATAATTTTTTGCCAAGGCCAACCAAATGTTTAATGGTAAGCACACGTCCTATTTTAACGCTGTCATCATTTTCGTTTTCAAAATACACACGCATATAGGCCATAACATGTCCGTCTTCCTCTAAAAAATAATGACGGCTGTAAAAATCGCGTGAGTCAATATCCTGACAGTTCATTTTTCCTTCGACAATAAAAATTTGTGAACGAGCACGAAGAATCTCATATACTTCCCTGCTTGAAAGTTGGTCAAAGTTTTTTATCACTAAATTCATCAAATATCACCGATAAATATTTTAACACAGTAATAAACAGTTGGCAAGACATAAAAATCACCTGACACGCAGGTGATTTTCATTAATTGATTTGCGTTCCGCCCCATTCGATTACCGTAAAGCCTTTACGTTTTGGCGAAGTTAATTTTTGTTCAGGTATTTTTTTAAATTCATCAGATTTTTGCCATACCATAAATACTCGAATAACCGTATCGGGTGAAGGCTTAACATCAAGCTTTGCCGCATCGGTATAGGTTTGAGTTTGGAAAGAAATTACGTTATACGGGTTTTCTTGCATTAAGGGTAACCAATAGACTATAAATTCATTAGCTTCCTTTCTGTTTAAACCGAGTTTACTAAGAGCATCCTCTAAAAATGCTGCCATATTCTCGCCCTTTACACAAAAGCCTTTGGATAAATCATACTTTGCGTAGGTTTCGCCTTCCCAATAAAGATAGTTATAAGTCTGTCCGCTGACATCAATAAGTGTGCCGTCAGGCATAGCTTTAACCCTCCATCCATCCTTATATAACGGATAGGTGCAGGTAAGCTTTCCGTCTAAGTTCAGATTTACCTCTACCTCTGTTTCCCTTTCGGGATATAAATATATTACCGGCTTATAACAAGCATATGGATCAAGCTCAAAGGTACTGACTTTTACATCCTTAAAATCAGCTTCATACCTATGATTTAACTCATCATAATACACGTTTTCATATGTGCAAATAATTTGATCGCCTACGCACCATTCGTCGCCGAGCTTTCCGTTAAGCTTTATTTCATAAGGCATAGGAACAACCGTGGTAGCAAAAAAGCAGTTCGAATATATTTTTGTGATTCGGATATCTGCAAAAGCATTACTGTTTTTCTCCACAGCAGCACTTTGGTTAAGCCAAATTCCTTTGAATTCAAGAGGTCTAAAATCATTAGGATTTCCCTTTTGTTCTACACCTTCCCTTTCCCACAATTCATCAATTGATTTATTACGGTATTTTCCAAAGTATATCCGTGTATTTTCATATACTCCATCAGAGTGCACTCTGTTCCAATCTACTATTCTATAGGTAAGCGATACATATTCTCTTGTTCCGCCGTCATCATAGGAGGCTTTAGGAATGGGAGTAAGCAAAATAAGAAGTAAAGAAACCATAACAATTATAGGTATCCAAATTTTCTTTTTCATAAAATCACTCCTATTCTGCTTTTTCTTGCGCCCATATAATAATTGTCTTTAATTTATCAATTTGCGCCCTGGTTAAATCAGCCTGACCTTTTTCGCATCTTACATAGCCTTCATTCAGATTTATTCCATACCCTGTACCGAATTCGGTATCAACAGTATATTCGGGCAAACATTTACATAGCTTCTTCTTATCATAATCGAGATTGCGTAATATATCGGTCATAGCCACAGAGTTTCCCGCCATAAAGGTATAGCTTTTTTCATTATCAAAGTAAATGGTGGTCATTGTATTTCCGCAATAACCCTCTGTAGGCTCAACCTCGCCGTTTCCCTCATCTAAGGGGTTGTGGGTATGCCCATCACCGTTCAAAAGCTTATTATCCTTATAAACTAAAATATCCTCATAGTCTTTCGGTGCTTTTTCTTTAGGAATTTCGATTATAATATGCCAATGCTGCATTGCATCGTCGCACATATAAGGGATGTTAGAATCTATTTCCACACAGAATTTACCGTCAGCGTTTAACCAAACATTACTTATTTCGTGTGTGATAGAACCGCTTACTTCTTCAAGCGCTATAATAACAAGCGCTTCATTTTTAAAAAATTCTTCATCGTATTTATCTATGGCATCAAGAAATCCAACAGTTTCATTAATGTATCCTTCCTTAATGACTCTGCGTTCAAGATAAAACCTATTCTTATTTGCATTATAATATGCATTTAGTTCTTCTTGGGACCGCAAAACAGCCAAAATAGGATAACTGTTTATTTCTGCATAGGCACCTGTGCGAATATATTGCGCATCAAATTCAACCTTTTTTTCATTATCTTCGGGTTTAATACTACAAGAACATAGTAAAAACAAAGCAAGAAAAATAAGTAAAACAGCTACAGTTCTTTTCATATTATTTTTCCTCCAATATTATTTGAAGATTTAAAAGTTTTTGAAGCTCAATCAACTCAGCATTGGTTAGTTTTACCTCTTGCTTTGACGATTTATCGGTAAGAACATTACCTTTAAGAATATATACTTTGTCTTCACCTTTTTTAGATTTAAAGGTTAAAATATATTCCGTTTCGCTATTACAGATATGAGTGCTATCCCCTATAAAATAGGAATAGTTTTCATATTTAGTCGTACCTTGAGTTTTTGGCGGCACAGCTTCTTGGTCCGAAATGCTATCGTCAATTTCTTTTGAAGAAGCAAGAATATTGTATATTTTTTCTATATTGCTACCGTCTTTTTCAGTTCTTACTTTATTATTACCTTCTATCTTCAAGGATGAAAATTCTACACCGTAATTTTCCTCAGACATAAAATTACCGTCCGAACCGCTTTTATTTACGTCAAAAAGGTTAAATTGATAAGCAAAAATCACAGATATAGTCATAACACAAACACACAAAGTAATAACTACATTTCGCATTTTTTTACGTTTTTTTATTTTTTCTTTGCTGCGGCGGAACACTTCCGCCTTTATTTCATCAATATTTTTCATAATAAAAGCTCACCATCCTTTCCAAGAATGATGCGAAGCTCACCTTTAGCGCGATACAAAAGATTATCTATCTGCTTTCGGTTTTTCTTCATAATCTTAGCCGCCTGCTCGTATGTTAAATCCTCAAAATAAATAAGATGAATTACCGCTCTCTTATCTTCCGACAATGAAGACAAGGCTTCGTTTATAATTCTTTTTCTTTCATTTTGAAGAATTGTTTCTTCGAGCAGCTTACTGTCCGATACGCACTGCGCCTCTTTAAGTTCACAAAAGTCAATAACCTTATTATGCTTTATGTAATTAAGAGCTCGGCTTCTGCCAAGCATATATAAATAAGTTTTAAGCATAACTTTAAAGTTATAGCGGTGCTTATTTACTATAAGCTCGGTAAAAACATCAATAGCAATATCTTCGGCAGTATGCACATCACGGACGTAGCGGTTTATAAAGAAAACAAGACCGTCAAACAGTTCCTTGATTATCTCGTCAAAGGCACTTTCATCACCGTCAAGGAAACGGCGGTAGCTACTTGCGCCGTTATCCATTTTTATCCTCCTTAATTTCGGTTCACATCTAAACCTTTCACCTATTATACAACTAAAGGATACATAATTCCTTATTTATATGCTTGTGTTAAATTAGAGACAGATATAGCCTCCCTTGCCCTAAAGGGAGGCTTATCTTTTTAACTTGTGAAAGTATTTCAACAAGCTCTAAACCTACATAAAAGCAAGTGGATTCTTGATTTTAATACAACAGTTCACTTTTAATTTTTTTAAATTTATTCTCAAAAAAAGGTGTTGTAGAATTAGCACATCCGTGATTAAAATGCATATCTAAAATTTCAGCCAATAATTCAAGTTGATAAAAATAAAACAATTCGTTATCCGTATCGATTTTCATTACACTTTTATAACCATCTAATAAACTGTCATACATTTCCCAATAGTGCCACTCTAAATTGATACGTGCTAAATCGTTCAAAGGATCACCAAACTCACAAGTTTCCGCATCAATAACAAATAACCTACCATCATTATATAAAATATTATCTGGGCGAATATCTCGGTGCAAAAAAGAATGTGTAATGTCGGGTTTAAATCGACTAATCATACTGCATAATTTTTCTGCTTCATTATTGGTCAAAACTTCATTCTTTACAATTCTTAATAATTGAGGTTGCAACAGTTTGTATGCATAATGGAATTCCCAAGAATATCCATCTTTTACATACGGATGATTAGAATCAATCTGTATTTTATTTATACAAGCTACTGTTTCCCCTATTTTATAATAGATTTCTTCTTTACTTTCGTTGTGACTCGTTTGTAAGATATTTCTTAAACTTTTTCCTTCAATATATTCTGATATTTGATATGCTTTATCATAATGTTGACAACTACCGTCCACAGCATAAACATCAGGACATATTTTACCTATACTTTTATTTACGCTATCATAAAAGAATTTTTCACGCTCAAATATGTTGGTATAATCTTCACAAGCTCGAAATACAATTTTTTGATTATTAGATAGAACTAATAACCAAGACTCCTTCCACCCATTTTCAAGTCGTATTTTTTCTTTTATACTAGTATTAAAATGGTGATTTACAACCTCGTTTATCAAATTTAATTCACCTACTTACTCTGTATAACAAAAAGCATATTTCTGCATAAAAAATCATATCATACTTTCGAGTGTTTTACAAGGATACATTAAAATATGGTATGATAGTTATTTATCCTATTGTACCTTTACCATCTCATATTGCTTTTTATCCACCAGCATAACAAAAAGAGACGGTTTCCCGTCTCTTTAAAAATTATTCTTCCCAAGGGAATTTGTACTGTGTAAGTCCTAATTCATCACGAACAGCAATAATTTCCTTTTGTACCGATTCGTTAATAGGCACACCGTCTTTTCTTGCAAGGCGGATTTCGTATTCCTTTTCCCCTGCAGTATAGATTCTTTCAGCTCCCGGTGCTTTCTTGGAGGCTCTCATACTGCGACTGATTTCACCTGCTTTTTTACGAGCAACTTCCTCACCCATAAAATGATCGGTATCAATAGCGATAAACCAATGACCGAGCTGATAAGGACGGATGTTTCCGTTTTCATCCTTACCGTCAAGAGCTTTTCCGTAAGCGCCGTCCTGAAGAATTGAAGAGAAGAATTCTACTGCTAATGCAAAGCCATATCCCTTATAACCGCCGAGGTCTTCACCAATACCGCCTAAGGTAGTAAGAGCGGCTGTACCGTTTCTTATTTTCTTAAGAGCAACACCTGCATCACCCTCAACAGCAGAGCCGTCGTCTGCAATAATAGTACCGGGGTGAACATCCTCGCCTATACGCTCATAATATTCTACCTTACCGTTTTGAGTAATAGAGGTTGCACAGTCAAAATTAAAATCAAAAGCTTCATCGGTAGGTACACCGATTGTGAAGGGATTTGTACCAAACATACCCTCTACACCGTGAGTAGGCGCAACAGAAGGACGAGCGTTTGTACCCGTCATACCGATACAGCCTGCCTTTGTAGCCATAGAAGAATAGTAGCCTGCAATACCGTAGTGGCAGGAGTTACGTACAACTACCATACCCATACCGTATTCTTTGGCTTTAGCAATTGCCATACTCATAGCCTTATGACCGATAACCTGTCCCATACCGTGATGACCGACAATAACTGCGGTGGTAGGTGTTTCTTTTATAATCTCAATTTCGGTAACAGCGTTTTGAATACCTGCCTTAATTCTGTCAAGATAAACAGGCTTAAAGCGGTTTACACCGTGAGATTCAATACCTCTTTTATCAGATTCGAGCAAAACGTCTGCACAAATTTCAGCGTCTGCTCTGGGGATTCCGTAACCAACAAAAGCATCAATTACGAAATCGGTAATAGTTTTCCAATCAACAATATTAGTTTTTGCCATTATTAATTCCTCCTTATTAAAAAAAACGCACCTACCCCAAAAGAATAAGTGCGCCAATAACTCCGAAGATTATTATAGCAGATTTTTGAGTTTTGTCAACTAAAACAATAAAATTTACATTTTCTTATCAGAAGTAGCAGGATTTTCGATAAGTTTTCCCTCTTTGGTAAATCTCGAACCGTGACAGGGACAATCCCACGAATGTTCAACCTTGTTATATTTAAGGGCACAGCCAAGATGTGAGCAACGCGGTACTGTTGGTGTGAGAATATTTACAATCGACTCTATTGAATTTATTGCCAACTGAGGATGGAGTAAGCTTCTAAAGGGAGAAAAAATCTCTGCATATTCATTCTCTTTTTCGCAAATCATATCGGTTAAAAGCTTTGCCGATACCATAGAAGAGGTCATTCCCCATTTATTAAAGCCGGTAGCCACATAGACGTTAGGAAGTCTTTTGGAGTACTTTCCGATATAAGCAATACCATCAAGCGTAATACAGTCTTGAGTAGCCCAATGAGCAACTTCCCTGCTTTGTCCGTAATGCTTCTGGGTAAATTCTCTTAATTCCTGCCAATTACCACCCTTTTTACCCGTTCTGTGACTACCTCCGCCAAGAAGCAAATTACCGTTATATTTCCTGAATGATAACCCCTTTATATCAGCATCAACGTACATAGCATCAGGAAGTTCTGCATTTTCTAAAGCAATTACATATGAGCGATGCTGGTACATCTTTAAAAAATATCCGCCATACTTATTAAAAATAGGAAAATGTGTGGCAATTATAATTTTCTCGGCAAAAATTTTACCCTTATCTGTAATCATTCCGCCATCAAATAGTTCTATCGCTTTTGTATTTTCAAATATAGTTAAATCGGAAATTAAAGAAGAACAAAATTTCAAAGGATTAAATTGCGCCTGATTATTTATTCTTAACGCACCATTAGTTTCAATAGGCAACGGTATATTTTCTTTAAAATCAGCCTTTAAGCCTATTTTATGATATGCTGCAGCTTCCCGTTCGATTTCACGCAAATTATTTGTTGAATAGACACAGGCGTCCGTTATTACAAAATCACAGTCAATTTTACGAGACATTTGAATATAGGTTTGCAAAGCTTCCTCTTGAGCTTTAAGATACATTTCAGCCGCTTCTACCCCGTATTTGCTTATAATTTCATCATATATTAAACCGTGTTGAACTGTAATTTTTGCTGTTGTATAGCCGCTAACTCCCCTAAGTATTCTATCGGCTTCTATTAAAACACACTTTACACCCGATTTTTTAAGCATATAAGCGCATAAAACACCTGCAATACCGCCGCCGACTATCAGTACTTCGGTTTTTATGTCACTATTTAAGGGTTCAAAACTTTTAATATCTACACTTTGTGTCCATAAAGATTCCATTATATATCCTCCAAAATAATCTCTATGAACTTATTATTTCCATTTTAAAGAGAAAAAACGATATAAAAGTATGATCGTCAAAGAAGGCTTATCAAACCAATAGTTAAAAAAATGACTTCACGAATGAAGTGAAGTCATTTTTTCGGATAGTTTGAACTTAATACACAAATTAAAAGCCCTCCGGAAACGAAGGATTATCTTACATTTCTTTAAATTTCTTGTAGGTTATACAATTAACATAATTCTCATCATATTTTTTTGAACTTCTGAAAATACCGTTATCTAATCCCTCATCACCAAGCGGAGTTCCTTTTACGACAAATATGGTATTATAAACTTTACCATCAAATTTATAAATAGGTATTCTATCTCCATATTGTCTCCCTGCACCTTTGGGGAAACGAGGAATTTGTTCCCAATATATCGTATTATCAGTGAAATGAATTATTGTTTTCTTATTGGCTCTTTTCTTAGGAATAATGATTGTATACACTTTTTTATCACATTTTACAGAATAAACATTTACAAATTCTGTTTGGTTAATAAGTTCCTTGTTTGTTTTAAAAGAATTAAACAATTTCATATAATTCACCTCTTGTGTGTATTATATGCTTGTGTTAAATCAGGGACAAATTAGCCTGTGGCTCCCTCTGACGAGGGAGCTGGATTTTGCGTAGCAAAAGACTGAGGGAGAGAAAACCACCCCTCCGTCAAAACTCCGTTTTGCCACCTCCCCTGACAAGTGGAGGCTCTTTTTTTACAACTTGTGGAAATAATTTACACAAGTTGAAAATTCCGCATAACATCAAGCATTTTCTTTAATTTTATATAACATTTTTTGTTATGCTTTTCAAGTTATATATGAAAAAAGAGTTATCCCGAATTTACGAGATAACTCTATTTTTGATGGTATGACAAAAGTCATACTGATACATTGAAAATCATACCAAAGATAATGCAGTTGAAAACTTTGTTTTAAAGCAGTCAAACCACCGAAAGTATGACGGTTATTCCTGCCCTAGCTTTGGGAACTCTTTTTCGTAACAATTTATTTTTCCAAGTATGCATTAGTTAAATAAGGCACACAACTTGTTCCTGATGCACCACTCGTGCTATCCATTTCAATTTTAAGTATAGATATTCCAGTTATATCTACTGTAAATGTATTAGTTTGATAGCCCATTGTGATTGCAGATGTTTGGTACAGCAGTTTATCATCACCATATATTTTTATATAACCCTCTCGGTTAGTCCCCCTTTTCTCATAAGGCAATAAAACCGTACCCGTAAAAGATGTGTATTTGCGTCCTATATCGAAATATATACTTCCATCAATCACAAAATTATTATTATGGAAATTCAAATGGTCAGAATAAACAGTTCCTTTATTATCAGTAATGGCTTCGTCACTATACCAAATGTCATCATTTTTTCTTAAATAATCTATATCTTCAATTAAATATGTCCTATCCAACTTGCCGCAGCGAGTACATTTTTTGTTTCTAAAATCGTGCCCCAAAGCACCTTCTGCAATACTATCGCAACGCTCACAAATTTTAGGACGTGTGCAAGTAGCATCTAAATATTTGTGGCCTAAAGCCGAACCGCTCACTACATCACAACGTGCACAAATTTTGGGTGATGTGCAAGTGGCAGAAGAATAACTATGTCCCAATGCGGTTCCTACAATAACACCGCAGCGAGTACATTTTTTCGGTGAAGTACAAGTAGCTTTAGAGTAATTATGACCTAAGGCAGTTCCGGCAGTTACACCACAAGAACACTTTTTCGGTGAAGTGCAAGTTGGGTTGGAATAACTGTGAGTATGTGTAAGTTGATTTGTATCATTTCCTATTGGAACTTCGATATTAGATGATGTTTGACTATTCACCGATTCTGTTGATGTAGTTTCATATGTATTTTGCGATGTTTCCGTTTGAGATTCGGATGGTGTGCTAGTTGGATTGCTACTTGTTTCTGTTGTACCACACGCAGATAAACAGAAAAGCATACAAATAGTAAGCAATAATGAAATTAGTTTCTTTGACATTTTTCTTTCCTCCAAAAATAAAAAAGTGCGACAACCGAAGTTATCGCACCGAAAAACGCAAACCCCGATTGTCGCCAAACAAATCAAAATCAGAATGGAAGTAGCTTCGACACCCTAACTTGTGGAATTTGCATTTTTACCAAATTCAAAAATTAGGGTGCAGAAAAAAGGGTAAAATATACCCCATAAAAATAAACTACACCATTTTCCGATTATTCGATTTGTTTGGCTTGATTAGTATAACACATTTTTGGAGTTTTTACAACTATTTATAACAAAAATTTTTGTACTTATTGTAGCACAAGCATAGCTTAAAAGCGGTAATACATCAATACAGAACATTGTATGGAACTCGTGGCGAAGCCACACCGAACTTATTACCTCTTACCTTTTACTTATTACTTCCCAAAAATCCCGTATCAAACTTTATTTGAGGTAAGAGTTAAGAGGTAAGAAGTAAAAAGTAAAATCCCGCACACTTTCGTGAACGGGATTTTTGTCATTCGTGTCCGAAAAAGAACTGGACGAAAGCCGAAGATTTTCCTTAATATATATCAATATTTGAACATTTAGTCTTTATAAATTCAAAAAATTCATTATACTGTTCACTTGACTCGAAACAAGAAAAGGGTAATATGTACGACATAATATTATTTACATGAATATAAACTACTTTATTGTCAACAACACTTACTCTTTCAATAGCTGAATATTTTTGCTCGGTCTTATTATCGGGTGTTGTTTCTATAAAAACATCTTCGTAAAACTCAATGACAGACGAAGGAGAATATCCCATTTTTCCTTTTTTCTTCAGACTCTTTAGATGACTTTTTAGGAATAAAACAAATAACGGAGAAAGCAACAGCTCAAATAAAATCAACAAAATAGCCATTGGAATTATTCCAATAAAAGAATCAAAAGTAAAGTTGCCGCCATACAACGAGATAAAAATATATACACCAATAATTACAGCAAAAATAATTCTAAAAGTTGTCATCTGCTTTTTCCCATAATGCGACCGCAACATCCAAAACTTGTTATAATCCAAATAATCCTGATCGTTAGTATTCACGTTAAATTGAAATTGCATATTATCACTCCTTTGAATGTATTATATGGTTGAGTTAAAACAGGGACAAATTCAGCCCTTGGCTCCCTCTGACGAGGGAGCTGGATTTTGCGTAGCAAAAGACTGAGGGAGAGAATTCTTAACAGCTAAATCTATATATTCGCATACACCACTGAAATTACGGTCAATATCTAAATTACAAATCCTTAAAATTGTTAAATTCATATCCTCTAACTCTTTCGTTCTAACTTTGTCTTTTTCTATTTGATTTGGGGTATAATGACCGCCACCGTCAAGTTCAACAACAAGTCTTGCTTTTGCACAATAGAAATCTGCTATATAATTTCCAATAGCTTTTTGTCTTTGAAACCTTACAGGGTAATATCTTAAAAACTCATACCAAAGTTTTCGTTCCCAAGGTGTCATGTTTTTTCTTAAAGTTTTTGCAAGAGGGATATTTGCTTTATTATACTCTTTCATTCTCTCTCCCTCCGTCAAAACTCCGTTTTGCCACCTCCCTCGTCAGAGGGAGGCTTAGTTATCATCAAACATCGTAACTTGTGGAAGTCATTTCCACAAGTTCAGTTTTCCGCATAACAACAAGCATTTTCTTGACTTTAATATAACATTTTTTATCAAGATTTTCAAGTTATATATGCAAATAGAGTTATCCCGAAATTACGAGATAACTCTATTTTTTTATGGTATGACAAAAATCATACCGACACATTAAAAATCATACCAAAGAAAAAGTAGTTAAAAACTTTGTTTTTAAGCGGTAAATATTCCAAAAGTATGACGGTTATTCCTGCCTTGCCTAATAATTGATGGTTTAGCGCTTGTTTTTTAATCTCTCTATTTGTTTGTTGAAATATTTTACATAAGTGTCAAATTGCGTGTTTTTGGTGACAGATATAAGATTTAAAGCTTTTTCAGTTTCCTCAATGGCTTCCTCTACTTTTCCGTTTTCCTCGTAATATTCAGCTAACTTCCACATCATTTGAAGCAGGTTTTCAAATGAAATCCATTTTTGTTTTTCAGCAGCTTCAAACTTAGCTTTTCCTGACAAAAGATATGCTTTCTCTGTCAACTTAGTAAAATATATTTCGGGAATTTGTTCAATGGCAGCCTCTGCACTCTCAAAATCTCCTTTTGCCTTATAAGCATAAGCAAGGAATCTAAGAGCATCATATTTCACATCGCTTTGATCTGTTTTTTCAATAAGTTTACTTGCTACGCTAATCGTTTCATCTGGTTTTTCTGAATAATTCATTACATAAAGTAGGTTGTTTAATAAAATATCGTTTTCAGGATATTTCTTTAACCCCTCTTCAAGTATTCGCTTGCTCTCGGCAGGATCGTTCTCCCTGAATTTATATGCCTCATCGGTTATGTTCTTAACTGCACATTCGATTTCCTTTAGATTGAAATCGAATAATTCATCCATTGATACACCAAAATAACTCGCCAAGACAGGAGCAAGTGTGATATCGGGAAGAGCAATATTATTTTCCCATTTGCTAACAGCTTGAAAAGAGATTCCTATACTCTCTGCTAATTGTTCTTGAGTTATGCCTCGTTGTTTGCGTAGTTCTCTAATTTTATTTGCAATATTCATTACGTGCCTCCTAAATGAAATAAAGTGCACTTATTCTCGAGCTCAGTTAAAGTATATCATACAACTTTTATACTGACAATAACTTGCAAAACGATATTTTTCAACTAAGAGTTGAATTTTAATGTAGAATTTTGTCCCTATTGTAACGCAACCATAGCATAAAAGCGGCGGAGGGGCAAGGGTTTTAAGTGAAGCACTCGCTTTCGCTCGTATGAAGCGGTGGCTTTGCCACCGTGAAGCATTTTGCTTCGCAAAATATGAAGCGAAGCGTTCCTTATCGTGCCGAAGGCACACTTCACAGCCGTAGGCGACTTCATTAGCGGAAGCGGCTTCGTGTTCCCAAAGGGAACTCTTCATTTCCAAAATAAAAAACACTTCCGAAGAAGTGTTTTTTATTTTGGGTGTTTTGAACTTAATGACACGAATTTAAAGTGCCTGAAAACTGAAGATTTTCTTTTTTGTTTTATGGTAGATTTTTTAATCTATTTTCTTCTGCTTCCGCCTCAATATCAAGCCCCATTTTTTTCAATTCTTGAACTATCTCTATCGAAATATTTTTACACTTTTCTTTTTCGCCAATTTGTGCATAATAGTTTAGTTTTGAATACTTGGCATCAAGGCAAGTGTTATCAAGTTCAACTGCTTTATCCCAATACGATAATGCTTCATCATATCTGTTCAACTTTCCGCAAATATCACCGCCTAATGTATATATTATCGAATCATTAGGAAACTTTTG
>JAZSHI010000045.1:0-2110 GCA_045533195.1 Acutalibacteraceae bacterium | reverse complement strand
TATCTAGCATCTAGCATCTAGCATCTAGTATCTAGTATCTAGCATCTAGTATCTAGTATCTAGCATCTAGTATCTAGCATCTAGTATCTAGTATCTAGTATCTAGTATCTAGAACCTACACCTCATCCACCGCACAGCGGTCCCCCTTCCCCTCAAGGGGAAGGCTTTTGGGGATAATAGTTTTTTATTAATTTTAGGACTGTTTCGCCATACTTAAGAGCAAAAAATCTCCCGGACTTTAAGTTCGGGAGAAATTTTATTAATATATGTAAAGATCTTCAGTAGCTTTGTCCTGATAGAGGCGGATATAGTCAACAGAGTAATCAACATTTGGTCCAAGATCGAACTGCTCAACAGACTGTTCAGGAGCCCCTGGATTATTAAATCTATTGAAAACCCCGTTGCTCAGACAGATATAATAATACTGATTGAAGCATTCCATGTCATCGTGATGGTCAGGTGCACCATCTTCATCTTTATCACATATACAGAAGTCAGCCTCAGCAGAAATATCAATCTTACAATACAAATTACCATCAATATAGAAAGCGACAAATTCCGGAGTCCATTCGAATCCAAAAATATGGTATTCATTGGGATCGAACTCAAAACGGGTGCTATTGTATCCCTCGAGGTATATACGCTCACCTTCAGAGCTATTACAGGAAATATTTGCAGCCAGCCATTTATGCAGATTCGGAACGACTTTACCATTCGTAGCTTCCACTTCATTTTTGGTACCGTAAACCTCAAAAATATCAATTTCGCCATTATATTTCGAGCTGCTTAATTTTTCGTCAGGTTTTAACCAGAAGGAAGGCCATACACCGTTTACATGGGGAACCTTTGCCCTCATTTCAAGATAGCCGTAACGGAAAGACATTCTATTGATGGTAGTAGCTGAACGAGGAATTTTATATTTATATCCACCGTCATCAGCTGTACCGTTAGGGGTAATACGCATAACCAATTCGCCGTCTTCCACAAAGCAGTTGTCTCCATACCAGGTTTCTGTAAGGTACTTTTTAGCTTCATCTTCTAATACCCATGTGCCCACTTCCTGATGAAAAACACTAGTTGTATCATTCGGAGCTGAAGCTGGACTATTGAATTCCTCAGACCAAACCAACTGTCTGGTTGTGAACTCTTCATCTTTCATTTCGTACATAGTTTTAACACCGTCAACGCTACGGTTAATAGTATCAGAATAGATGGTGTACTGTGCACCGTCATCGTCTTCAATGATAAGGTAAGCTCTTACGATAAGCTTTCTTGGATCCGTCAGTTCGAAGCCCACAATGTAGGTAGAGAAGGTCATTACACCGTTCTCAGAATCATAAGCCCAACAGGAGTCAAAGGCATCTGTCTTAGAAGACTTCTTAACAGTACTATTGTTAACATTATCTTTGATAAGTCCGCCATCATAATACCGATTATTTAGATCAATTTGACCGTTCTTGTAAATGAAGCCACGCTCTTTTACTGTAAATACTTTATTATCCATAGTAAAGTCGCTTCCGGTGGCGGTTTCATATTTGAAGTAGTAACGGATAGCCTGCTGTTCAACCTTTTCTGCTACGGCATCTTTTAGGGCAGAAGCAGCACCTGTGTTTACTTGAACACCTATTTCGTTTACTCTAAAGTCAGCAAAGTAAAGTGTGTTGTCTGATTCTGTATTAAGGTAAATATATATTGCATTGCCAAGCGGATTTATTGTGTAATCATGACCGTACTCGGTTAGATCGACGACAGTACCAGCTAAATCAGCAGTGAAATAATAGGTCACATGCTGCCATTTATTAGCGGTAATGTTTTTCTGGCTGATAGTTAATGCATCTGCTTTAGAAGGATTTGAATGAGGCTGTCCTTGATCAGCTGTTCCGAAGCCTAAGGTGAAATCTGCATCATCCTCGGTTGCCATATAAGCGAATTCAACCTTATATGTATAACCGTCCTTAGCGTTTTCTTGTAAACAGTGGGCACCGTCGTTTGCTAAGGCAACCTCGGCGGTAAGCTCCTTAACTACCATATAGTCAATTTCAAGCTTATTATAATGATCGTTCGCATCTTTACCAAAAGATGTAACAAATAGTCCGATTACAGGGAGAAC
>JAZSHI010000053.1:0-14745 GCA_045533195.1 Acutalibacteraceae bacterium | reverse complement strand
CTCCCTCCGTCTTTTTGCTACACAAAAATCCACCTCCCTCGTCAGAGGGAGGCAGGGTATTTACATTCCAAAAAAGCTTGATAAATCATTAATATACATAGCTGATTAGATGGTAAAAACAAAAAAATGCGGAAGAAGTTCGAATTTTTTACTTGTTCCGCACTCTTTTTTATTTATTTGGTTTATTTTATGCGTGTTTAAGGGCATTGAGCTTTTTTACAGCCCCTTATCAGGGAATAGGGAGTAGGGAGTAGGGAGTAGGGAAAAGCGGTTATTTTTTACTTTAACTTTTTATATAGAATAAATCCCAGTTTGATAAGTTCACCCGAAGCGAAAACAATTGAAGAAATAAGAATTGCTTTTATAATTTGAACGAAGGTCAGAACGGTCATACCGAAAGCTGTACCCAAGGGTGTAGTTATAACTAAAAATGTTATAAGAGCAAGGGCAAAGAGAACGATACTTAAGGGGATATTTACAAAGTGTCTGTTTTTAAAGAACAATGCTTCAAATTTTGAAGTAACCATATTAAGATACTGTGATGAAACAAGAACCGTAAACATCATTGTAGAAGCAGTTTGCTCACCGTATTTTAAGAATAAGCCGTATGTAAGAACAGCGGTAAACGCTACCATCAGTCCTTGCACCGCCAACGTAATAACAGCTTCGCCTTTGAAAAGGTGTTTGTCGCTTTCCTTTAGCTTTCCAAAGGGCTTTCTGTCGTGAATACCGTCGGAAAGTATGCTTAGCGCAGGGAAAACATCGGTAATAAGATTAAGCAGTAGGAAAGCCGAGGCGGTAAGAGGAAAGGCTTTAAAGGCAAACAGACAAATGAGCACCGAAAGAAGCTCACCTATGTTGGAGCTTATTAAATAAACAAGGGCCTTTCTTATGGTGCTTATAAGACTGCGGGAAATGCTTATGGCAGTAGTGATGGCAGAAAAACGGTTTTCATTCATTATTATGTCGGCGGCGCCTCTTGCAACGTCGGTACCGCGATTACCCATTGCAATGCCAACGTCGGCAATGCTGAGCGCCTGAGCATCGTTTACGCTGTCACCTGTAATGGCAACGGTAAGACCGTTAGCCTTGTAAGCAGCAACCAAGCGATATTTCTGATCGGGCAAGAGTCTGGCAAAAACAGTATATTTATTAATGCTTTCGGCAAGTTCTTCATCTGTCATTTCGGCGATTTCTTCACCGCTTATTGCCTCGCTGTCGTCATTTAGTATTCTCATCTTTTTAGCAACTGCTCTTGCGGTAGCAATATGGTCGCCTGTAATCATAACGGTTTTTATGCCGCCCTTTTTACAGTCCTTAACAAGCGCAATGCTTTCATCCTGCGGAGGATCGCTGAGGGCAACAAGTCCTGCAAAGGTCATACCTTCCTCGAGTTCGCTTATTTCGGGATTAGAGGGGATTTCACTTAAAGGCTTATAGGCTACGGCAATAACACGCATACCGTCAAGTGCAAAATCTTCAACGGCAGAAAGTATGGCTTTGTTTTCACTGACACCGCAAACCGAAAGCAGATAATCGGGTGCGCCCTTTACTATGGCTATGGGTGTTCCGTTTATCATATTAACGGTAACGGTAATTTTTCTTTCGCTGTCAAATGGCAATTTACAAAGAAGAGGATAGTTATTGTGAATATCTCTTTCTTCGGCAACAACACTCTGTTTATAAGCATCAATAATCGCAAGTTCGGTTGCATCGTTATACATAACGCTGTCCACATCTTCCTTAGACTGTGAAGTGCAAAGGGATGCAAGACGGAGAATTGAAACGCAGTTAGAGTCTTTGAAGGCATCATTAACATCAATTATTTCCTGACCGTTAAAGATTTGCTCTGCCTTCATAGTGTCTTTTGTAAGGGTTCCTGTTTTATCGGAGCATATTACTGAAACGTCGGGAAGGGCGTCGAATACCGAATAGTTTTTGGTAATCATACCGCTTTTATAAAGCACGTTGACAGAAATACCAAGAGCAGAAGCGGCAATTAAAGGCAGACCTTCGGGCAGTACCGATACAAGAAGTACAACGGAATTAATTAAGGAATTGGCTAAGGTTACGGCAAATTCCTGCTGAGAGCGGAAGTTTATGATAACATTGGTGAAAAATGCTATAATGCATAAAATAATAAGAATAACGGAGGAGACTTTTCCGATAGAATTAAGTTTATCCTTGAGCTTTGTATTAATGCTGTTATATGACTCTAACAGAGTAACAGCCTTGCCTGTTTCGGTATTCATTCCTATTTCGGTAACAACGGCTTTTGCGTGACCGGTAATAACGTTGCTTCCCGAAAAGACCATATTACTTCTTTGATTTATGGGGGTTATATCTTCGAAAATTGCTTCCGCATCCTTTTGAGCTGTTATTTCTTCGCCCGTTACAAAGGATTCGTCGCAACGAAAGTCAACCGTTTCTATGAGTCGGGCATCGGCAGATATGTAATCTCCTGTTTCAAGGATGAGTATATCACCGCATACCACGAAGCGTGAGTCTATGGTTTTGATTATTCCGTCACGCAGTACCTTGACACGAGGAATATTAATAGAGGTCAGCTTGTCCGCAGTTTTTTCACTTTCCTTTGAAAAGAAAACCGTAGCGGCAATATTTATCGCCAACATAAGTATTATGAGAAGGGGAGCAAACCATGCGCCCTCTTTATAAACAAGATTAATAATAAACGCTATAAAAGCGCTGACAGCAAGAAGTATATTAACAGGATTTTTGATTTGCTCCGAAATGATTTTAGAAAGCGGTGTCTTTTGGGATTTTTTCAGTATATTCTCATTGTGCTCATCATAACGCTGATCTACTACTCCTGTAGGCAAGCCTTTTAAGGCATCAACCTCAAAATTAGATAAAACTTCTTCTATTTGTGTACTGTGATAAATCATAGAAACCCTCCATCCGAATTTATACTATTATACTATATATAAAAAAATAAATCAACATTAATAAAAATACTTTGCAAAATATGAGATTTGTGTTACAATACATACATATGTTTTATGGGAGTATGTTATGGATTGGTTTGAAATTATTATTGAAGTACCCACTGCCCAGTGTGAAACAGCCTCGGCTATTGCAAATATGACCGTACCTTACGGTATTTATATTGAAGATTATTCGGATATGGAAACTATGTCTTGGGAAATTGCTCATATTGACCTTATTGATGAAGATTTGCTGAGTAAAGACCGTAACAGCGCCCTTATTCATATTTATATGGATAGTTCCGATAAC
Source organism: Acutalibacteraceae bacterium (assembly GCA_045533195.1). GTDB lineage: Bacteria > Bacillota > Clostridia > Oscillospirales > Acutalibacteraceae > SIG607. Next base: position 11,490 of record JAZSHI010000053.1, on the reverse strand, counting down.
GTTGAAGAATCTTTAGCATATTTAAAGGAAAGATTTTCTGCCGAGAAAATTGAGTTCACCGTAGAGCTTGGTACGGTTGCCGAAATTGACTGGAATGAATACTGGAAAAAATTCTTCCACACTTCTTTAATAGGAGAACGTCTTGCGGTTGTTCCTGCTTGGGAGGAATATGAAAATAAAGAAGATAGAAAAATTCTTAAAATAGATCCGGGTGCTGCCTTTGGTACAGGCACACATGCTACCACGTCTTTGTGTCTTGAATTTTTAGAGAAATACACAAATCAAAATGATACGGTTCTTGATATAGGCTGCGGAAGCGGAATTTTAAGTATTGCCGGTGTGATACTGGGCGCAAAAAATGCTATCGGTGTTGATATAGATGAAGGCGCCGTAAAGGTTGCAAAAGAAAACGCTGTTATGAACGGCGTTGCTGATAGAACCGAATATATTCATGGTGACCTTGCCGAAAGGGTAGAGGGTAAATTTGATATTGTTTGCGCCAATATTGTTGCTGACGTTATAATCAGACTGCTTAGCGATGTAGATAAGTATATGAAGCCTGACGGTGTTCTTATTGCTTCGGGCATAATTAAGCCGAGGGCTGATGAAGTCAGAGAATGTATAATTAAAAACGGCTTTACAATCAAAGAAGAACTTGTGCGTGAAGAATGGCACGCCTTTTCAATTAAGAAATAAGGAGTATTTATGTTAGTTTTTGAAGAACTTAAACAGCGTCTCACCTCCCATTATACCGATATGGTGGATTTAAAAGATGCAATAGCCTATGATTCCACCAAAATGGAAATCGACAAGCTTGAATATAAAACGGCAGAAGCATCCTTTTGGGATGACCCTGAAAAAAGTCAGGTGGTCTTACAAAAGCTGGGCGCTCTTAAAAATAAAGTAGAGGCATATGATAAGCTTGTTTCCTCCTATGAGGATATTCTCATTCTCATTGATATGGCAAATGAAGAAGAGGATGAGTCAATGCTCGATGATATAAACAGTGAGCTTGATGTATATGAACAAAGCCTTGAATCACAGCGTCTTGAAACCTTGCTTACCGGTGAATACGATAAGAATAATGCTATTCTTACCTTTCACGCAGGTGCAGGCGGAACCGAGGCGCAGGACTGGAATCAGATGCTTGTGCGTCTATTTACGCGTTGGGCTGAACGTCACGGCTTTAAAACATCAATGGTTGACTTTCTTGACGGTGATGAAGCAGGACTGAAAAGCGCTACCCTTACTATAGAAGGTCTTAATGCTTACGGATATTTAAAAAGCGAACACGGTGTTCACCGACTTGTAAGAGTTTCACCCTTTGACTCTTCGGGAAGAAGACATACTTCCTTTGCTTCTCTTGAGGTTATGCCCGAAATTACCGATGACGTTGAAGTGGATATCAGGGAAGAAGATTTGAAAATTGATACCTACCGAAGCAGCGGCGCAGGCGGTCAGCATATTAATAAAACCTCTTCGGCTGTTCGAATTACACATATCCCTACAGGAATTGTTGTTGCCTGTCAGACTGAAAGAAGCCAGTTCCAGAATAAAGACACCTGTCTTAGAATGTTAAAATCAAAGCTTGTGGAAATAAAGGAAAGGGAACACCTTGATAAAATTGAAGATATCAAGGGTGTTCAAAAGGAAATTGCATGGGGTTCGCAGATACGCTCATATGTATTTATGCCATATACTCTTGCAAAGGACCATCGTACAGGCTTTGAATATTCAAATATCAATGCCGTAATGGACGGAGATATCGACGGATTTATAAATGCATATTTAAAGGCTTCTTCAACGGGTAAACTTGAAAATAATCAATAAAAAGGATGAAATAAAAATGAAAAGAATTTTAGGGATTATACTTACAGTACTGGTTTTTACGGTATCTCTTACAGGTTGCGGCAGCATTGACCGTCTTAACTATACTAAGGGACTTGACGATTATGTTGAGCTTTGTGACCTTGATGCCATTAAAATTGACCGTAATTCTGCCGATTATGTTAAAGTGAATACAAATATAATGGAGAGCGACCTTACAAAATACACCGAAAAGATTACTGAGGGTAAGGTAGCAGACGGAGATATTACCAATATCGACTATGCAGGTAAGGTTGACGGTGTTGCCTTTACAGGCGGTACCGCTCAGGCACAGACTTTAGAAATAGGCTCAGGACAGTTTATAGAAGGCTTCGAAGCTCAGTTAATCGGAGTTAAAATCGGCTCTACCGTAGATATAAAGGTTACCTTCCCTGCAGACTACGGTGATTCTACCGACCTTGCTACAGGCTCTAAGACAATAAAGCTTTCTGGAGCTAAGGCTGTATTTACCGTAACCGTTAATTACGTTGAACATCCCTATGGTGAAGTGAATGATGAGTTTGCGGCTGCTGCTGGCTTTAAAACTGCCGATGAATATATGGCTGACCTTCAAAAGCGTACAGACGAACAGTATATAGTAAATTACGTTGTTGAAAATTCTACCTATGATATTCCTGATGATAAAGAAGGTAATTCTTATACCTACCACAAGAATTATTATACAAGTGTGGCCCAGTATTATTATAATATGAGTTTTGAAGATTTTCTTTCGGCAAATACGCTTGATGAAAATGCATTTAAGAAAGAAGTTTTAAGCAGGGAAATAATTTTTTACGCTTGCTTTGATAAACTCGGACTTAAAGTTCCCGAGAATATAGTGGATGAAAAAGCTGAAGAAATCGCAAAAGCTAATAATGCTACAAAAGAAGAAGCGCTCAAAGAACTTACTGAAAATTATATTGAAAGTATATACGTAGAAGAACAGGCAGTTGAAAAGCTTTTGGAAAAGGTTCTATCCAACAGCGAAACTAAATAAAATTCTCCTAACCGTACATCAAATTGATGTACGGTTATATTTTTTTCCAAAACTTTCAAAAAAAGGCTTGACTTACCGCTTGAATTATTATATAATTAGTAATCACTAATGATGGGATATTATGACTCGTAGTATGCAATTTTGTCAGAAAATTTGCTGTATTGTGCTTATTTTATGCCATTTTAAGTTAAAACGGATTTGTCCGTAATTTTTTGGAGGAGTGATTTAAAACCTATGGAGTCAACAGTTAAGGTAAAACCTGTACAACTGGGAAAAAACACTCGTATGACATTCTCCAAGATCAATGAAGTTATTGATATGCCTAACCTCATTGAGATTCAGAAGAATTCATACAAATGGTTTGTCGAAGAGGGATTAAAGGAAGTATTCCGCGATATGTCCTCTATTACCGATTATACCGGTAATCTTGTGCTTGATTTTATTGACTATCGTCTCGACGAAAAACCCAAGTATGATGTAACGGAGTGCAAGGCAAGAGATACTACCTATGCCGCTCCGCTTCGTGTTACTGCTCGTCTTTTAAATAATGAAACAGGCGAGATTAAGGAAAGCGAAGTATTTATGGGAGATTTCCCGTTAATGACCGAGTCAGGTACTTTCGTTATTAACGGTGCTGAACGTACAGTAGTTTCACAGCTCGTTCGTTCTCCCGGTGTATATTATGATGTAACTGCCGATGTTAAAACCGGTAAGCGTCTTTATACATCTACCATTATTCCTAACCGTGGTGCTTGGCTTGAATACGAATCATCTATGAATGATGTCATTTATGTTCGTATTGATAAAAACCGTAAGATTCCCATTACTGTTCTTATCCGTTCCTTAGGCGTAGAAACCAATGAACAGATTAACGAGCTTTTCGGCAGTAATGAGTGTCTCCTTGCTACAATGGAAGCAGACGGTATTTCTACCAAATCCGATGCTCTTATTGAACTTTATAAAAAACTGCGTCCCAGTGAACCTGTAACGGTTGAAGGCGCAGAGAATTATATTGCGCAGTTGTTCTTTGACGCCCGTCGTTATGACATCTCTCGCGTAGGCCGTTATAAGTATAATAAGAAACTTGCTATCGGCGCACGTATTGCAGGTCATACCGTTTCTCGCCCTGTTGTTGATCCCTTGACAGGTGAGATTCTTGCAGAGCCCGATACAGTTATCACTAAAGAACTTGCTAATACCATTCAGCGTAAGGGTGTTAAAGAAGCTTACGTTTATGCTGTTGATTACGAGGGTAACAACCGTGAGGTTAAGGTTCTTTCCAACGGTATGGTTGATATTAAGGATTATATTGATTTTGATGTTACCGACCTTGGCATAAACGAGGACGTTTCTTTTGCTTGTCTTAAGGATATTCTTGAAAATAATGAGGGAGAAGAAGCTATCCGTGAAGCTATTGCTTTAAATGTGGACAATCTTATTCCCAAGCATATCACAGTTGATGATATTTTTGCCTCCATCAACTATTTTGTAGGTCTTAATTGCGGTGTAGGTGTAACCGATGATATCGACCATCTCGGTAACCGTCGTATCAGAAGCGTAGGCGAACTTCTTCAGAACCAGTTCCGTATCGGTTTCTCCCGTATGGAGCGTGTTGTTCGTGAAAAAATGACATTACAGGCTCAGGATGTTGACAATGCTACTCCTCAGTCACTTATAAATATCCGTCCTGTTGTTGCGGCTATAAAAGAATTCTTTGGTTCTTCTCCGCTTTCTCAGTTTATGGATCAGACCAACCCGCTTTCCGAGCTTACTCATAAGCGTCGTTTGTCTGCCCTCGGTCCCGGCGGTCTTTCACGTGACCGTGCATCCTTCGAAGTTCGAGACGTTCACTATACCCATTACGGACGTATGTGTCCTATCGAGACTCCTGAAGGTCCTAACATTGGTCTTATTTCCTATCTTGCTACCTTTGCCCGTATTAACGAATACGGCTTTGTTGAGACTCCTTTCAGAAAGGTTGACAAAGCAACAGGCAGAGTGCTTGAAGAGGTTGTTTATATGACAGCCGACGAAGAAGACGATTATTATGTAGCTCAGGCTAACGAACCTCTTGATGAAAACGGATACTTTATTAATCCTAAGGTTACTACCCGTTTCAGAGATGCGTTTATTGAAATTGCGTCATCAGATGCCGACTTTATGGACGTTTCTCCTAAGATGGTTGTTTCTGTAGCTACCGCTATGATTCCCTTCCTTGAAAATGATGATACCAACCGTGCGCTCATGGGTTCAAACATGCAGAAGCAGGCTGTACCGCTTCTTAAAACCGAGAGTCCTATTGTTGCAACAGGTATGGAATATAAAGCAGCAGTAGATTCAGGCGTGGTTGTTCTTGCACAGCGCGCAGGCGTTGTTGAATCTGCATCTGCCGACACCATTCGCATCAAAGCTGAAAACGGCGAAGTTGACGAATATAACCTTATTAAGTTCCTTCGTTCCAACCACGGCACCTGTATTAATCAGAAGCCTATCGTAAGCGTTGGTCAGAAGGTTGAAGCTAATGAGGTTATCGCTGACGGTCCCGCTACCAGCAACGGTGAAATCAGTCTTGGTAGAAATGCTCTTATCGGCTTTATGACCTGGGAAGGTTATAACTACGAGGACGCTGTTCTCATTAATGAAAAATTAGTTAGAGAAGATATGTACACCTCTATTCATATTGAAGAATATGAAATTGAGGCGAGAGATACCAAACTCGGACCTGAAGACATTACCCGTGATATCCCCAACGTTGGTGAGGATGCTCTTCGCGACCTTGACGAACGCGGTATTATCCGTGTGGGCGCTGAGGTTACTGCAGGTGATATACTTGTTGGTAAGGTAACTCCTAAGGGTGAAACCGAGCTTACCGCTGAAGAAAGACTTCTTAGAGCAATATTCGGTGAGAAGGCTAGGGAAGTAAGAGATACTTCTTTAAGAGTTCCTCACGGTGAATACGGTACTATTGTTGTCGTTAAGGTGTTTGACAGAGAAAATTCTTCTGAACTTAGCCCCGGCGTTAACCTTGTAGTACGTTGCTATATCGCACAGAAGAGAAAGATTTCTGTCGGCGATAAAATGGCAGGTCGTCACGGTAATAAGGGTGTTGTATCCCGTATCTTACCCAGTGAGGATATGCCATACTTGCCCGATGGTACTCCCCTTGATATCGTTCTTAATCCGTTGGGTGTACCTTCACGTATGAATATCGGTCAGGTTCTTGAGGTTAACTTAGGTTATGCCGCAAGTAAGCTTGGCTGGAAGATTTGCACACCTGTATTTGACGGTGCTCACGAATCAGATATTATTCAGTCCTTTATTGATGCCGGCGTATGCCGTGACATAATGTTTAATCCCGACAGCAAGGCATTCCTTGAGCCTCTCGCAGGTAAAATTCTTGTAGAAGAAGTTACTCTGGAAGACGGCAAAAAGGATATCAGACGTATTGATGATGCCGTAAGAAGCGATATGGATGCTCTTACTGAACTTGCTGCTGAAGGAAAACTTAAGGTTGTTGACGGTAAGACCTTCCTTTATGACGGTCGTTCCGGTGAGCGTTTTGATAACCCTGTAACCGTTGGTTATATGTATTATCTTAAGCTCCATCACCTTGTTGATGATAAGATTCATGCACGTTCTACCGGTCCTTACTCACTCGTTACTCAGCAGCCTCTCGGCGGTAAAGCTCAGTTCGGTGGTCAGCGTTTCGGTGAAATGGAAGTTTGGGCTCTTGAAGCTTACGGTGCAGCATACACCCTTCAGGAAATCCTTACGGTTAAATCTGACGACGTTGTTGGACGTGTTAAAACTTATGAAGCTATCGTTAAGGGACAGAATGTTCCTAAAGCAGGTGTTCCCGAGTCCTTCAAGGTTCTTATTAAAGAACTTCAATCTCTTGCTCTTGACGTCAAGGTGCTTGATGCCGATAACAATGAAATCGACCTAAAGCAGACCTTTGAAGAGGATGAAGATATCGGATTACCCTTTGTTCCTGTGAGCGATGAAGCATTTGAAGAAGAAACAGTTCTTGAAGGTACTCCTGATGGATATACCCTTCAGGACGAAAACGGCGAAGAAATCACCGAGGAATTTACTGAGGAAGATTTCACGCAGTTCGATGATGAAAATAACTAAGGGAGGAAACGCGAATGGATAACAATATTGAGTACGAGTCTATAAAAATAGGCCTTGCGTCTCCTGAACAAATCAGAAGCTGGTCTTACGGTGAGGTTACAAAGCCTGAGACCATTAACTACAGAACCCTTAAACCCGAACAGCAGGGACTTTACTGCGAACGCATTTTCGGACCTACTAAGGACTGGGAGTGTCATTGCGGTAAATATAAGCGTATTCGTTATAAGGGAAAAATCTGTGAACGTTGCGGTGTTGAAGTAACACGTGCAAAGGTTCGTAGAGAACGTATGGGTACAATCGAGCTTGCCGCTCCTGTATCTCATATCTGGTATTTCAAAACTATTCCTTCCCGTATGGGACTTGCTTTGGACATTTCCCCCAAAGCACTTGAACAGGTACTTTATTTCTCTCAATATATCGTAACCGATCCCGGTAACACTCCTCTTGAGAAAAAACAGCTTCTCAATGAAAAGCAGTATCGCGATATGAGAGAAAAATATGAGGATGATTTCGTTGCTGAAATGGGCGCAGAGGCTATTAAAAAGCTTCTTTGCGAAATCGACCTTGAACAGTCATGCGCTGAACTCCGTACTGAACTTGAAACTGCAAACGGTCAGAAGAGAGTACGTATTTTAAAGCGTCTTGAAGTTTTAGAAGCATTCCGTCTTTCAGGCAACCGTCCTGAATGGATGATTCTCGACGTTCTTCCTGTAATTCCCCCTGATATTCGTCCTATGGTTCAGCTTGACGGCGGACGTTTTGCCACAAGTGACCTTAATGACCTTTATCGCCGTGTTATTAACCGTAATAACCGTCTTAAGCGTCTTCTCGAGCTCCACGCTCCTGACATTATCGTTCGTAATGAAAAGCGTATGCTTCAGGAAGCTGTTGACGCTCTTATTGATAACGGACGTCGCGGAAAGGCAGTTACAGGCGCAAATAACCGCGCTCTTAAGTCTCTTTCCGATATGCTTAAAGGTAAGCAGGGACGTTTCCGTCAGAACCTTCTCGGTAAGCGTGTTGACTATTCCGGACGTAGCGTTATCGTTGTAGGCCCTGAACTTAAGATGTATCAGTGCGGTCTTCCTAAGGAAATGGCTCTTGAACTCTTCAAGCCCTTCGTTATGAAGCGTCTTGTTGAGGAAAAGAAGGTTCCCAATATCAAGGCTGCAAGAAAAGCTGTTGAACGTGCAAGCGGTGAAATCTGGGATGCACTTGAAACCGTTATTAAAGAACATCCTGTTCTTCTTAACCGTGCTCCTACACTTCACAGACTCGGTATTCAGGCTTTCGAGCCCGTTCTTGTTGAAGGTAAAGCGCTTAAGCTTCATCCTCTTGTATGTACTGCTTATAACGCCGACTTCGACGGTGACCAGATGGCAGTTCACGTACCTCTGTCTGCAGAGGCTCAGGCAGAAGCACGTTTCCTTATGCTTGCCGCTAATAACCTGCTTAAGCCTTCTGACGGTAAGCCTGTAGTAGTTCCTACTCAGGATATGGTGCTTGGTTCTTACTATCTTACTATCGTTAAGGCAGAAGAACATGGTGCTAACAAGGTATTCCGTAATAAAGATGAAGCTGTTATGGCTTATCATAACGGCGACGTAGGACTTCATGCTCCTATTCGTGTACGTTATACCCGTGAAGACGGTCTTACACGTCTTGTATGGTGTACTGTTGGTTTCATTATGTTCAATGAATCCATTCCTCAGGATTTAGGCTTTGTTAAGCGTAATGTTGAGGGCCACGAGCTTGACCTTGAATGGACCTTCTCCCTTAAGGATGACAAGGCTACATTCGTTCAGAGTAATGATGACATTATTCAGAATAAAGTAGGTAAGAAACAGCTCAGCAAAATTATTGACAGATGTATTGCTCTTAAGGGTACAAGTGATTCTTCTATTGTTCTTGACAATATCAAGGCAACAGGATTTAAGTATTCTACAAAGGGTGCGATTACCGTATCAGTATTCGATGCCGTAATCCCTGAGAGCAAAACTGATATTATGAAGGATGCCGAAACAGAAATCGATAAGGTGACCAAGAAGTACCGTCGTGGTTTTATGAGCAACGACGAACGCAGCCGTCACGTTATTGAAATCTGGAACAAGGCTACCGAAGATGTTGCAGATGCGCTTAAAGATAACCTTGATGAATTTAACCCCATCTTTATGATGGCTGACTCAGGCGCCCGTGGTTCTATGTGCCAGATTCGTCAGCTTGCAGGTATGCGTGGTCTTATTGCCAATACTGCAGGCAAGGTTATTGAAGTTCCGATTCGTGCTAACTACCGTGAAGGCCTTAACGTACTTGAGTACTTTATTTCTTCTCGTGGTGCTCGTAAAGGTCTTGCCGATACTGCGCTTCGTACTGCTGACTCCGGTTATCTTACCCGTCGTCTTGTTGACGTATCTCAGGATGTTATCATCCGTGAAGACGACTGTAATACCGGCGAAGGTCTTATGGTTTCCGAAATCAAGGACGGTAATCACGTTATCGAACCTCTTGAGGAACGTCTTATCGGTCGTTATCTCCTTCACGATTTTGTTGATACCAAGACAGGTGAAGTAATTGTTGACAATAATACTCTTATTACTGCCGATGATGCTAAGAAAATCTGTGATACCGGTGTTACCGAAATCGAAATCCGTTCTATACTCAGTTGTCTTTCTGACCACGGTGTATGTAAGAAGTGTTACGGTGCTAACCTTGCTACCGGTAAACCTGTTACAGCAGGTGAGGCTGTAGGTATAGTTGCTGCTCAGTCCATCGGTGAACCCGGTACACAGCTTACAATGAGAACCTTCCATACCGGTGGTATTGCAAGTACTGAAGATATTACTCAGGGTCTTCCCAGAGTTGAAGAACTCTTTGAAGCACGTCGTCCCAAGCATTGCGGTCTTATCGCTAAAATCGGCGGTCAGGTTACTGTTTCCGATGAAAAGAAGAGCAAGATTATTACCATCCGTAATAACGAAACCGAAGAAAAGGTTGCAATTCCTTACGGTGTTAATCCTCTTGTTGCCGACGGAGATTTCGTTCTTCCCGGTCAGCTTCTTATTTCAGGTTCCAAGTATCCTCAGGATATTCTTGAGGCACAGGGCCCCGAAGCCGTTCAACATTATATTATTGCTGAAATTCAGAACGCATATCGTACACAGGGTGTTGATATCAACGATAAACACATCGAGGTTATCATCCGTCAGATGATGAAGAAGTATCTTATCACCGAACCCGGTTCTACCGATCTTCTCCAGAATGTACGTTATGACGTAGAAGAAGTTCGTGCAGCTAACAAGGCTATTAACGCACGTCTTGAAGCAGGTGAGGTTGGTCTTGTACCCGCTTCGTATAAACCCTTGCTTCTCGGTATCACCAAGGCTTCTCTTGCTACCGAATCCTTCCTTTCTGCCGCTTCCTTCCAGGAAACCACCCGTGTTCTTACCGAAGCTGCTATTAAGGGTAAGGTTGATCCTCTCTTCGGTCTTAAGGAAAATGTTATTATCGGTAAGCTCATTCCTGCAGGTACAGGTATGAAGTTTAAGGATGAAGAACCCCAAATCACCGAAGAAATAGTAGAAAATGAAGCTGAAATTGCTGCTGTGGTAGAATAATTTTACATTTTTCCAAAAAAATATGTAAAGACTATTGACAAGCAGTGCTTTTGGTGTTAAAATTCAATAGTATGCGAAACTGTGTTTTTGCAATGTAAATAGATATAACGCAGGCAGGAAATATCCTGTCTGCGTCATATACATTTTTGAATGAGGAGGTGTGTTATGCCTACTTTTAACCAGTTGGTTCGCAGCGGACGTGAAAATGTAGAGAAGAAAGCTAAGGCTCCTGCACTTTTAAAGGGTTACAACTCTATGAAGCGCAAGCTTACAGACAATGATTCTCCGCAGAAGAGAGGCGTCTGCACAGCCGTTAAGACTGCAACTCCGAAAAAGCCGAACTCCGCGCTTCGTAAAATTGCCAGAGTTAGACTTAGTAACGGTATCGAAGTTTCCGCTTACATTCCCGGTATTGGTCACAATCTTCAGGAACATAGCGTTGTTTTGATCCGTGGCGGACGTGTAAAGGACCTCCCTGGTGTACGTTACCACATTATCCGTGGTACACTCGATGCACAGGGTGTTGCCAAGAGAATGCAGAGCCGTTCAAAGTACGGTGCTAAGCGTCCTAAGGCAGGTAAGTAAAAGACTAATCTCTGCTGCATAGTACAAGCAGCGGTGTATATATATTATACGCCTTGCTTGGTGCGTACGGGAATTTGTCACTCGAGTACCTATGATATCATCACTATGAAGGAGGGAAGTAAAGTGCCAAGAAGAGGCTTTATTGCAAAACGTGATGTATTGCCGGATCCTATCTATAATTCTAAGAAGGTTACCCGCCTTATCAACAACATTATGCTTGACGGTAAGAAGGGTGTAGCTCAGAAGATAGTTTACGGTGCTTTTGACATCATCAGTGAAAAAACAGGTAAAGAA
>JAZSHI010000022.1:0-6228 GCA_045533195.1 Acutalibacteraceae bacterium | reverse complement strand
TCGAATATTGCTTTTAATGGTTTGTCAAGATTAGAAAATATAATTTTTGAAGGTGTTATAGGAAGTGATATGACTTTCAATAACTCACCGCTTTTAACTCACGAAAGCCTTATCAGTATTATAAATGCGTTGAAGGATTTTTCCGAGAAAAAAGTTTTGACATATCCGCACGGTAGTTTTGGCAATTATTCTGTTAGTGGTTACGACAGAGACCCAAAAGGAGTTACTTTTAACGTAACAAGCTCTACCTTAAATGGGACAACTTTAGTGTGTCAAGGTAAGACCCTCTATGCTGATGGAACCATTGTTGATGCTACAATAACTGTTACAGATATAGATATAAGCCAAGAAGACGTGGCGAATATTAAAACTATAGTACAGACTTTTGTTGACTATGACTCTGAAACAGGTTTTATTACCGATGTAATTATTACAACTGCAAGTGAACCTGATGTGAGGAAAACTTTAACTTTAGGTGCAACTAATCTTGCAAAGCTTACCGAAGCGGAAAAGAAAATTGCAACCGATAAGGGCTGGATTTTAGCGTAAAGATATAAAAAAGTCTTTATTTTTTGTGATTTATGTAGTATAATAATATAACTAAAAAGTCCAAGGAGGAAATGTAATGCAAAAAATAGAGATGAAAACGCCGATAGTTGAACTTGACGGCGATGAAATGACAAGAGTTTTATGGGAATGGATAAAAGATATTCTTATTCTTCCTTACATTGACCTTAAGAGCGAATACTACGATTTAGGTCTTCCTTACAGAGATGAAACCAACGATAAGGTAACAGTAGATGCTGCTGAGGCCATTAAAAAATACGGTGTAGGTGTAAAGTGCGCTACCATTACTCCTAATGCTCAGCGTGTTGAAGAGTATAATCTTAAGGAAATGTGGAAGAGTCCTAACGGTACCGTTCGTGCAATTCTTGACGGTACTGTTTTCAGAGAGCCTGTTATTGTAAAGGGCATAAAACCCGTTGTATCAAATTGGGAAAAGCCTATTATTATCGCCCGTCATGCTTACGGTGACGTTTATAAAAACGTAGAGTTTAAGGTTAATAAGGGCGAAACTGCCGAGCTTGTTATTAAAGATGAACAGGGAAATGAAAGAAGACAGACCATACTTACCTTTAAAAACAGCGACGGTATAGTTCAGGGGCTTCATAATATTGATGCATCCATTGAAAGCTTTGCCCGTTCCTGCTTCGAATATGCTCTTGATAAAAATCAGGATTTATGGTTTTCGAGTAAGGATACCATTTCTAAAACCTATGACCATCGCTTTAAGGATATTTTTGCTGAGATTTATGAAGCAGAATATAAAGAGAAGTTCGAAAAAGCAGGAATTGAATATTTCTATACTCTTATTGACGATGCAGTTGCCCGTGTAATAAGAAGTAAGGGCGGATATATCTGGGCTTGTAAGAATTATGACGGCGACGTTATGAGCGATATGCTGGCTACTGCTTTCGGCAGTCTTGCTATGATGACCAGCGTACTTGTTTCACCCGACGGTAAATACGAATATGAAGCCGCTCATGGTACTGTAACCCGTCATTACTACAAGTACAGAGCAGGTGAAGAAACAAGTACTAACCCTGTTGCAACCATATTCGCTTGGACAGGCGCTATGCGTAAGAGAGGCAGTCTTGACGGCATTGATGCATTAGTTTCTTGGGCAGACAAGATGGAAGAAGCAACCATTAAGACTATTGAAAACGGTATTATGACAAAGGATCTTTTAGCGCTTTCTACCGTTGAAAATAAGAAGGGTGTAAACAGTAAGGAATTCCTGTTAGCTATTAAAGAAACCTTTGATAATATGTAAAAATAGCGGAGTCGCAAGACTCCGCTTCTTTTATAAAGTATCCTTCATATTCAAATTATATTTTTCTTTAATATGCTCTGCAATTTCTTCGTAAGTGCTGTATTGGTTTAGAATTTTTAATAATTCTTCATCGGTGGGGCCTTTTCGAAGTTCTTGGTTGACTTCATCTAAAGTTTTGCCAAAATACTTTTTTCTGTAAGCGAGAGGAGATATACCCACGTGATGAGTAAATGCGGAAGAAAAATAGTTAGCAGTTTCGTATCCAACAATTTTCGCAATATCGTTTACCATATTATGAGTTGAAAGCAAAAGGTCTTTGGCATGGTTCATTCTGAGGTTTATAAGATATTGAGCGGGAGAAACGTTTTCCATTTGTTTAAACATTTTAAAAAGCTTTGTGGTTGAAATTCCTGAAATTTCTACTATTTCATTTATCGTAAGAGTTGAACGAGTATAGTTGTTTTTTATATATCTTAACGCTTTCACCAAAGGCTTGGGCTTAAAAATATTTAAAATGGAACCGCCTGCTTCGTTGATAAAATTATAGAGAAGCTCCGAAAGTTTTTCTTCGTTTATACTTTTGTCGGCACTGTGACATATATTTAAAAGAAGTTCACAAAGGAATTCGTCATCAAATAAATTAGCATCGCCAAAGCCGTAATATTCAAGTAACTTGTCGGCGCTGTTTCCGTTAAAACTTATAAAGCAGGTGTGCCAATCGTCAGTAATCGGATAATATGCGCAAGGAATACCTTTTTTATAAAAAATGAGTTTACCCTTATTTAATATATGAGATTTACCATTAATTTTAAATACTCCTTCTCCGGAGAGGGTAAGGATAAAATGGTGGTTAGGCGCACCGGTAGAATATTCGGTTTTGGGCTGAGGAAAATTAGAGCAGTAGGTAGAAATATAAAGAGGAAGACAGATTTTGATTCTGGGGTCTCCTGCTAAAAATTCAAAACTCATTTATTTTATCTCCTTGTTTTTCTTGACTTCATTATATATAAAATATTATACTTTTTCAAGAGATTTGGTAAGATTTCTGTAATTTCGGCAGAAATTTGTTGCTATTATGGTTAAAAAATTGCGGCATTGATTAAAAAATGGACTCAAAAGAGTTCATTTTTTAGCCGTATATTCTGTTTTTGAGATTATAAAATTCTTCGCTCAAGTGATCTTATTTAAATGTTATGGCATTTTAATTACTTTGATTTTTTTTACGTTATAATATTCAAAGCATTTTAGCGTGTTTTCGTTAACCCTTTCGCCGCACATTATTATAGGTACGGCAGGGGGACAACCGATGTTTACGGTGCTGAGAACTCTTCCGATACTTTTATCTGCATCTATTTCTTCGCTGCTGTGAAATAAAGCTTCTTTAAACGATATAACCTTTTCGCATTTTTTTAAAACAGGTGGAAAAACCGTAATGGGAGATTTTGATTTTATGGAAAGTAACACCTTTTCTATTTTTTCTAAGCTGTTTTCAGCGCTTAACATAAGTACCGTAAAATCGGGATCGCAAAACTCGGGTTCGATACCCTTTTCCCTTAAGATTTCTCCAAATTCTTCACCTGTGTATCCGTATGACTTGGCGCAAATGGTGATTTTTAATGCTTCCTCGCCAAAAAGTGTAAACCCTTTCGCTCTTAGTTTTTTCTTTAAATTTTCCGCTTTTTCAATAAAAAAAGCAAGTTTTTCTTTATATTCTGATGATATATAAAGGTTTACTTTATCAAGGGAAGCAAGAATAAGATAAGAAGGACTAGTGGAACCGAAAAGTGCAAGAGCATCCTTTGCGTATTTTGCTAACCTTTTATCCCTTACTTGAAGATAAGCACCGCCCGTAAGACAGGGAAGGGTTTTATGGGCAGAGGAACAGCACATATCGGCGCCCAGGTCGGTTGGATAAATGCTTTCGGGCAAAAATTTAAGATATGCTCCGTGAGCACAGTCAACCAAAAGTAAAACACCGTACTTTTCACAAAGCTGACTAATGCTTTTGATATCGGCAACAGTACCGAGATAGTCGGGACTTGTAATAAAAAGAGCATCAGGCTTTTCTCTTTTGATATTCTCTTCTAATAAAGCTTGGTCAATATCCAAAGTAAGATATGACCGGCTATACAACCACTCGACCTCTATATCAAGCAAAGCGCAGGTATTAACGAAGGTTTTGTGTGCATTTCTGCCTGCGAGTATCTTTTTGACTCCTTGCTTCTTAGCAAGAAAAAGCATCGCTCTGATACAGAGTGAAGAACCCTCGGTGCTGTAAAAGGTAGGACATCCGAAAATTGTAGAGGCATTTTCTTCACTACTTTTTATAATGCCATTTGCTTCGTAAAGGCTGTCAGCACCCTTTATTTCCGTAATATCTAAATCTTCAAAGCCTAAAAGCGCTTTTCCTTTGTGGGCAGGCATATGAAGTCTTTCGGTGGTGCTGTTTGCATAATTTCTAACAAAATCGAAAATAGGAGTATTCATAAGTCTATTTTCCTAACTGTCTTGCAATATTAAGCATTATAGCACATTCCATACGCTTTTTGAAAAGCTCACAGCCGTATTCATATACACCGGTCACGCTTCCTGTTGCGTGATAGGCGTTGGCGGCACAACCGCCTGAGCAGTAAAGACGCGCCCAACAATCTCTACATTCTTTGTGAGCATAGACGTTACAGGCCATAAATTCATCCTGAATTTCTTTGTTTGTTACGCCATTCCATATGTCACCAAGTTTAAACTTTTCTTCGCCTACAAACTGATGGCAGGGGTAGAGGTCACCCCAAGGGGTAACAGCCATATATTCAGTACCGCTTCCGCAACCAGAAATACGCTTATAAATGCAAGGACCGCCGGTAAGGTCAACCATATAGTGATAAAAGGTAAAGGGTTTTCCTTCCTTTTCTTTTTGGAGCATAAGTTCAGCTAACTTTTCGTATTGCTCCATAACAATGGGTAAATCGTCATATGTCAGCTCGTTTTTATCACCTTTGGCACATACCACGGGCTCCATACTAAGTTCGGTAAAGCCTAAATCCAACATAGTTTTTATGTCATTTAAAAAGTCGGGGTTTTGATGGGTAAAGGTACCGCGCATATAGTAGTTTTTATTGCCCCTTGCCTTAACAAATTTTTGGAATTTGGGAACAATTTTATCATAGCTTCCGTTTCCTGCATAATCTACTCTATAGCGGTCGTGAACCTCTTTTCTGCCGTCTAAACTAAGAACGATATTGCTCATTTCCTTATTGGAAAATTCAATAACATCATCATCAATAAGCACACCGTTGGTGGTAAGAGTAAAACGGAAATTTTTGCCCTTTTCTTTTTCAATGCTTCGGGCGTATTTAACCATTTCTTTTACTACATCGAAGTTCATAAGCGGTTCGCCGCCGAAAAAGTCAACCTCAAGGTTTTTTCTGCTTCCCGAATTTTCAACAAGGAAATCAAGAGCGCGTTTGCCTGTTTCAAGGCTCATTAATGCTCTGTCTCCGTGGTAATTTCCCTGACTTGCAAAGCAGTATTCACAGTTTAAATTACAGGTGTGGGCAATATGAATACAAAGGGCTTTTACAACCCCTGCAGTTTTTTCTTTTAACTTTCCTGCCATATCGGCAAAGCTATCCTCGGTAAAAAGTTTTCCGTTTTCCTTTAGTTCTTCTACTAAGCCGTAACACTCTTCAATTTCTTCTAAAAATATTTCAGGATACTTATTTTTGATTTTTTCTATAAGCGTAACTTTATCGGTTTCGCAAAAAATAGCAATAATATCGTAGGTAACGTCGTCAACAACGTGAATAGAACCACTGCTGACATCTAAAACAATATTATAACCGCCCTGTTTATATTGGTGAATCATATGTATCTCCTTATGAAAAAACGCCGCTCTCAGCGGCGTTAATCTTTTGCTTATTTGCTTTCTTTGTTTTCGCACTGCTGATTAGCAATACCGCAGCTTGTTTTACAAGCAGACTGGCAAGAAGTCTGGCACTCGCCGCAACCGCCGTTTTTAGCGCTTTCGCAAAGATTACGTGTTTCAATAGTAACAATGTGTTTCATTATAATGACCTCCAACAATTTGTCTTATAAAATAATAACATATTAACAATAATAAGTCAATAGGAACAAAGGAATTATGTAACAAAAAACTGTAGCGTTACAATAGATGTGAGACCAAAAGAATAGAAAAAGTGATTGAGTTCTGTTAAAATAAGTTTGCTACAACAGAAAATAACAGAGAGGACTCAATTACCATGAATAGTATAACACAAAACAAGAGATATTGTCCACACGAAATAACAACAAAAATATATTCAGTGAAACTTTATCGACAAACAAAAGATATATCGTTTGTTTGCAGACGGTATAAGATATCTAAAGCATCATTGATG
>JAZSHI010000031.1:0-27384 GCA_045533195.1 Acutalibacteraceae bacterium | reverse complement strand
CATCAATGATGCTTTAGATATCTTATACCGTCTGCAAACAAACGATATATCTTTTGTTTGTCGATAAAGTTTCACTGAATATATTTTTGTTGTTATTTCGTGTGGACAATATCTCTTGTTTTGTGTTATACTATTCATGGTGATTGAGTCCTCTCTGTTATTTTCTGTTGTAGCAAACTTATTTTAACAGAACTCAATCACTTTTTCTATTCTTTTGGTCTCACATCTATTGTAACGCTACAGGACATAAACTTTATTTTTGTTTAGGTACTTGTATTTTTAAATAAACAGTAGTATAATAACAAAACCGACAGTTCGTTTGTACCATCCTGTCGTTAAATAAAACCAGGACTAATTATCATAACAGTATATGATTAAACGGTCTTGTTTTTACAAGACCGTTTTTTAGGTGATATAATGTATAATATAAAAAATAAACTTAAAGCTGAATACAGAAGAACATCGCTTTTATTCAAAAGTATTCCGTCAATAGTGGTATCTTTGTTTGTGGTAAGCGTTATTTGTATGAATTTACTTGCCAATAAAACCCTTGTGCAAACTCATTATATAGCCCTTGACGGCGGAATACTTATTTCGTGGCTTTCCTTTATGTGTATGGATATAATCACGAAATATTTTGGCCCTAAAGCCTCAAACAAGGTTGTGCTTTTGGCATCTTTAATAAATCTGCTGACCTGCTTAGTGTTTTTTATAGCAAGTATTATTCCGTCAAACGCTAATGACTATACTGCCCTTAACCGACTTCTTGGCGGCACTTGGTTTGTACTGCTTAGCAGTACCGTAGCCTTTCTTATTTCTGCCGTCATAAATAACCTTCTTAATTGGCTGATAGGTAGGTTGTTTTCTAAAAATCCCGACGGAAAACTTGCCTTTGCTACACAGTCTTATATTTCTACTTTTATAGGACAGTTTATAGATAATTTCATTTTTTCGGTTATGGTATTTATGTGGTTTGCGCCTATATATTGGAACGGTTTTCATTGGACCTTGCTGCAATGTGTAACCTGCGCTTTAACAGGTGCTGTAGCGGAACTTGTTATGGAAATAGTTTTTTCGCCCATAGGCTACTTGATTATAAATAAATGGAAAAAAGAAAATGTGGGAGAAATGTATTTTTCTTACGTTAACGGAGGTAAAGTATGAAGGTTTTAGTAACGGGCTCAGCAAGAGGAATAGGCAAGGCTATAGCAGAGCGTTTTTTAAAGGAAAACCATACCGTAATAGGCATAGACAGACTAAATTCTGCCATAGATGATAAAAATTATATCCACTATGTTTGTGACGTAAGGGATTACGGCAGTCTCCCCGATATTAATGAGATTAATATACTTATTAACAATGCAGGTACTCAAAATGAAGATGATATAAATATTAATCTTAAATCCCTTATCCATATTACCGAAAAATACGCAGTACAAAAAAATATAAGCTCGATTTTAAACATAGGCTCTGCCAGTGCACATACGGGCGCTGAATTTCCCGAATACTGCGCCAGTAAGGGCGGTGTTTTGGCATATACCAAAAACGTGGCAATGCGTGTAGCAAAATATAATGCCACCTGTAACAGTCTTGACCCCGGCGGAGTTTTAACACCGCTGAATGACTGTGTTATTAATGATGAAAAGCTTTGGGAAGAAATAATGAATGAAACCCCGCTTAAAAGATGGGCGACTCCCGAAGAAATTGCAGAGTGGGCATATTTTTTGACCGTTACCAATAGGTTTTGCACAGGGCAGAGCATAGTAGTGGATGGCGGAGAATCCATAAACTATAATTTTATCTGGAAGGATTAAAATAAAAGGGAGATTTTCAATTACGAAAATCTCCGTTTTTTTCTATACGCTGAATAACAAATCACAGTAGTTTGGATAGGGCCATTCGTTTTCATCCACCATGGTTTCGGCGGTGTCAACCTTACTTCTCATACTGTTCATAGCGGGGATAACCAAATCTCTGTAGGCGGTTGCCTTTTCGAGAATGTCTTCACTCTGTTCTGCCTTGGTGATAGCCTCGCTGAGTGTTGCGCAATCTTCAAAAATTCCATCGGTAAGTTCGCTGAGTTTTTCTGCAATACTGCGTTCGTATTTGGCGCTAAGTCCTGCGCCTTCTTTGGCGGTAAGGTTAAGGGATAAATCTGCACCTACCTTGCTGAGCACGGGCAAAATTTGTTCCTTTGCCATACGAAGCGCGGTAAGACCTTCAATATGTAAGCATTTGTTATAGCGCTCAATATTTATTGATTCTCTTGATTTAAGCTCAATTTCGGAATAGACATTATATTTGCCGAAAAGCTCAATGTTCTTTTGGCTTGTATAACAGGGAAGGGCGCTTACGGCATCCCTTAGATTTAAAAGACCGCGTTTTTCTGCCTCTTCTTCCCATTCCTTAGAATAACCGTCACCGTCGAATATAATGCGTTTATGAAGACCGTAGTATTCGCGGATAATAGCGTGAACCTCGCCGTCAAAATCGGTTGCCTTTTCAAGTCTATCGGAAAATTCGTCGAAGGCTTCGCTGATAATGGTATTTAAAATGGTATTTACTCCTGCGATAGACATAGGAGCACCGAGCATACGGAATTCGAATTTGTTTCCTGTAAATGCAAAGGGAGAGGTGCGGTTTCTGTCGGTGGTAGCCTTTCTGAAGGAGGGCATAGTCTTTACGCCGAAGTCCATTTTTTCTCTTGCTTTAGCGGTATATTCGGTTCCGTTTTCTATAGAGTCAAGAATATCGGTAAGCTCGTCCCCAAGGAACATTGAAACAATAGCGGGAGGAGCCTCGTGACCGCCTAAACGGTGGTCATTTCCTGCAGAAGCAACCGAAAGACGAAGTAAATCCTGATGCTTATCAACAGCACAAATAACAGCGGTTAAAATAAGCAAGAACTGTAGATTTTCGCAAGGGGTTTTTCCCGGATTTAAAAGGTTTACGCCTGTATCGGTGGAAAGAGACCAGTTGTTGTGCTTACCGCTTCCGTTAAGATTTCCGAAAGGCTTTTCGTGAAGCAGGCAAACAAGCCCGTGTCTTTCAGCAACCTTTTTAAGTATCTCCATAGTAAGCTGATTATGGTCGGTAGAAATATTAACCGTAGTGAAAACGGGAGCCATCTCGTGCTGTGCGGGGGCAGCCTCGTTGTGCTTTGTCTTAGAAGGAATGCCCAGCATCCAAAGTTCTTTGTCAAGCTCCTTCATAAATGCGGAAACTCTGGGACGGATAACACCGTAGTAATGGTCGCCAAGCTCCTGACCTTTAGGAGCGGGAGCGCCAAAAAGCGTTCTTCCGCAGAAGCGCAGATCCTCACGTTTATCGTAAAGCTTTTTGTCAACAAGGAAGTATTCCTGCTCAGCACCAACGGTGGGCTTTACGGCCTTTGCGTCGGTGTTTCCGAAAAGACGGATAAGACGCAGAGAAGCGTCATTAAGCACCTGCATTGAACGAACAAGAGGAGTTTTCTTGTCAAGCGCGTGACCGCCGTGAGAATAGAAGGCGGTGGGTATGCAAAGAGAACCGTCCTTAACAAAGGCATAAGAGGTGGGGTCCCAAGCAGTATAGCCTCTTGCTTCAAAGGTGGCGCGCAGGCCGCCTGTGGGGAAGGATGAGCCGTCGGCTTCGCCCTTAATAAGCTCCTTGCCGGAAAATTCCAAAATAACACGTCCGTCGTCTGTAGGAGTTATGAAGCTGTCGTGCTTTTCGGCGGTAATTCCCGTCATAGGCTGGAACCAATGGGTGAAATGGGTTGCGCCCTTTTCGGTTGCCCAATCCTTCATGCCCTGAGCTACAGGACCTGCAATGTCGGGGTCAATGGTCTTGCCCTGCTCTATGGTTTTTTTGAGCGCTTTGTAAACGTCTTCGGGAAGATATTCCTTCATTACCGCGTCATTAAAGACAAGTGAGCCGAAATAATCTGTTATCTTTTCCATAAATAACTCCTCTTTAAGCATATAATCATATTTATTATATAATAGTGTGCAAAATTTGTCAAATAAAAAGGAGTCTGACCGACTCCTTTTCGATTATTTTTTGGTTTTTTCAAAATAAATCACACAGGTGTTAGACGGGAAGGAAAGGGATTTTAATTTAAACTTTACACGCAGAGTTTTTTCGACGCATTTATTCTGAATTTCAACAACATAGGTTTCGTAGTTTGTTTTAAAATCCTCGGCTACCGTTTCATTTGCAAATAAAAATTCTGCATGGGTGTAGCCTGCTTTGAATCTCTTAACAATTTCTTCTGCAACGGGGTTTACGGGGTCTTCGTTTATTACAAGACCTTTTTGGATATAGTAGTTATACTTAGTGCTTTTGGCATCGGGAATAGAGAAATTAAAGGAGTTGCCTTGGGAAATAAGGGAGATATCGGCATCATTATAGGTTATGTCAATGTCGTGGTCGGCGCGGATTTCAAGGGTGGTAAGGTTCAGGTAGGTGTGGTGGGGTTCTTCCTTTAAATCATCCCAGGTTACGTCAACGTGATACCACTCATTTTCAAGCTTTACCATATTCCAAAGATGTCCTACACCCTTTGAATCACCTGTTACCAAAATACATTCAAGCCCTGCTGACTGGCAGAGCAGTTTAAAGGCACGGGCATAGCCTTCGCACACCGCGTGGCCGTTTATAAGTGCACCGTATATGGAATAAATAGCACCAACGTCGCTGCCAAGTTCACTGTCATAGGTAACAGTTTTGCAGAGCATATCGTGAATAATAACTTCTTTTTCAAAATCGTTTTCTGCTTTTAAGGCTTTTGATACTATTCTGTCAATTGCATCCTCAACCTCTTCTTTATTGTCTTCAATTTCTTCCTTTGTATAGCCGTAGCCGTCCTCGGTATCATTACGTTTAAAGGCGACGGCAACCTTTCCGTCTTTTATGGTTATGTAATAGGATACAGGCATCCAGTAATACTGGGGGAAATCGTTGCACAAAGCCCTGTATGCCTTGGCAACAGTTATAGAAGGGTTATTTATAATATACCCCATATCAATCCAACCCACAGTCAAATAGCGTACCATATTAAGCATTTTTCTATAAACCCTTTTTTCGCTTTCGCTTAAAAAGGAGTAGGAGTATGATAGGCGCATCTCTTCTTCGCTGAGTACCGCTTCACTGCCTTCCACGGCGGTTACGTCTTCGGTTACCACCTGAGGTAGTATAGGTTTTGTGGCATTGCTGTTTATGTTGGCTTCTTTGTCGGGGCTTTTCTGTCCTTTACAACCGCAGGAAAGAAAAAGGCAAAGACAAAGAAAAATTACAGCTATTCTTTTAAGGGTGTGCGTCAAGGCGCCGTCCTCCCGTCAATAATATTATAGGAAACACAGCACTCACCTACCCATATATTCCAGTTGTAACAAGCGGGGGCGGAAAGTGTTGTAACCGTATTATCTATTATACAGTAAAGCAGCTCCTCACTCAACCCGTTTTTTGAAATTTTGTTCATAACGCCCTTGATTATTTGTTTTTCGGTATTAAGATCTTGACTTGTGGCAAGTAAATTGCATATCTGTACGCCTGTTAAAATATAGTTTTCCCCTTCCCACTCTATACCGCCTAAAGTATCAATAAATTTCATTAAAAAGGAATAATCGCACTCTACGGTGTGGTCTATTTGGTAGCCGTAGCTTAAATAATCTTCGCTGTCATTACTGTTCAGTATGAGTATATTGGTAAAACTTTTGCTGAAAAGAAGCTCTATTGCAACAGAAGAGGAATCTGCGAAGGTAAAAAGTATGGTAGTGTCACTTGGCAGATATTTTCCGTCAACGTATGGAACGTCGGTTTTGGGAACGTCAACGCCTAAAAGCACCTTTCTTGAAAAAATAAACGCAGTTCCCATAAAAAAGACAACACATAGTATTACAACAAGAAATAGCAAAAGAATTTTTTTGAGTTTCATAAAATTCCTCCTGCCTTTAGTATTGACCGCAGAAGATAAGTTATGTTAAAATAAATAGAATGATTTTTTCGGAGGAATTAAATGTACCTATCACTTAAAGGAGCATCTATCGGCTTTGCGGGAGATACTCTGCTTTATGACATTGATTTTGAAATAAGAAATAAAGAAAAGGTTGCTGTTGTCGGCAGAAACGGATGCGGCAAAACCACTCTTTTAAGGCTTATTTGCGGTGAAATAGAAGCCGAGGGAGATGCAAAGGTTAATATAAGCGCAGATTTGGTTATAGGCTATTTAAAGCAGATTTCCTTTGACGACCTAAACATATCCCTTGAAGACGAGCTTGAAAAAGCCTTTGACCGTATTCTTTCAATAAAGGCTGAAATGGATTCGCTCTCTGCTTTGCTAAGCCAGGGAGACGGCGAAGCGGTTGAAAGATACAGCACCTTGGAGGAAATATATAAAAACCTCGGCGGATATTATTATCAAAAAGAAAAGGAAACAGTAATACAAAGGTTTGGCTTTTCTGAAGAGAGGAAACGTCCTTTAAGCAGTTTTTCGGGAGGACAGCTTACGAAAATTGCCTTTATGAAGCTGCTCCTTTCAAAACCCGATTTGCTTATACTTGACGAGCCTACTAACCATCTCGACCTGGAGACTGTGGAATGGCTTGAGGGTTACCTTAAAAACTATCCGTCGGCGGTGATTTTTGTTTCCCATGACCAGATGTTTATTGACCGTCTGGCTGATATAGTTTACGAAATTGAATACGGCAGAATTAAAAAGTATATAGGCAACTACACCGAATTTGTAAAGAAAAAAGAACAGGACAGAGAAAAACAAAGAAAGGAATATGAACAACAGCAAAAGGAAATAGAAAAGACCGAAAAGCTTATTGAACGCTTCAGATATAAGGCTACAAAGGCTCAAATGGTGCAGTCCCGCATAAAAAGTCTTGAAAAAACGGAGCGTATTGCTCCGCCAGAGGAAAGCGACAACCGTTCCTTTTTTGCTGATTTTACTCCCGAACTGATGAGTGGCGGTAATGTGCTTGAAGTTAAAAATTTGAAAATAGGATATAACGAAGTATTAAGTGAAGTAAGCTTTCTTATTAAAAGGGGAGAAAAGCTTGGAGTTATAGGTGCTAACGGTAAGGGTAAATCCACCCTGCTTAAAACTATTATGGGTATCGTTCCTTCAATTTCGGGCAACATTATTCAGGGTATAAACCTTCGTATAGGTTATTTTGACCAGCACCTTGCACAGTACGTCAGCGACAAAACGGTGCTTGACGATTATTGGGATACCTTTCCGTCTTTAACCGAAACGCAGGCGAGAAGTGACCTTGGCGCCTTTCTTTTCAGAGGCGAAGACGTGTTCAAACAGGTAAGTGTGCTGTCAGGCGGAGAAAAGGTAAGGCTGTGTCTTTGCAAAATGCTTAAAAAGAAGCCTAATTTTCTTATTCTCGATGAGCCTACCAACCATATGGATATTGTAGGTAAGCAAGCCCTTGAAAGAATGCTTAAAAATTACCCCGGTACCCTTATTTGTGTTTCCCATGACCGTTATTTCATAAAAGAAGTGTGTGATAGTCTTCTTGTATTCAGTGAGAACCAAACACGTCATTACGGTTTTGGCTATGAAGAGTATGCAGAAACCTTAAAGGTGCAGGAACAACCCGGCTTTAAAACTGTAAATGAGGAAAATGCACCGCAGAAAAAGGGTAAATATTTTTCTGCCTTTAAAGAGCTTTCAAAAATAAATAAAAAAATCGAAAAAATGGAAGAAAATATAGCCATATCCGAAGAACTTTTAGAGGGAATGAAGGCTGAACTGTTAAGTGAAGAAATAGCCTCGGATTACTTAAAACTAAGCGAACTTCAAAAGGAATGTGAAGAAAAGGAAACAGAGCTTAGTGTGCTTTATTCGCAGTGGGAAGAGCTGTGTTTAAAACGTGATGAATTGACCGAAGCAGAGTGATAAATGGCTCTGCTTCGTTTTTTTGTGTTTTTTGTGATTTTTAACTAATTTTAGTTGACTATTTAAAGAAACTGTGATACAATTTATACACCAAATTATAAAAAGGAGAAATGTTTATGAAAAAACTATTAAGCATTGTGCTTTCAGTATGTATGCTTCTTACCCTCGTTATCGTTCCCATAAGCGTTAACGCTGAAGAAGTTACATGTGAAGACACAACACTGGGTGACTATTATAAGTTTACATTTGGTAAAGACGGCGACCAATTTAAATATGCGGTCTCCACCCAAAAGACCGATGATACTACCGGTCAGGTTACCCATAAGGATAATACCTTCTATCCTTTATGGAATGTAAGCAATTCTGTTGCTGCTTGGACTGAGTACAAAACCATTACCACCTCTGACGGTAAAGATATTGACGTTTTGGAAATCAAAAATACCGCCAATGCTTACTTTACACCTCTTGATAAAGACGGTAAGCCCTTTGAGTTAAAGCCCGGTGTAAACTATACTGTTAAAACAAAGATTTATAACCCTGCTTCTTACTGTTGGGGACAGATGGCTGTTATTGCCGGTACTACCAATAACAAAGAGAAAACCAATGTTGTCGGTGCTACCCATAAATCTGACGGTACTGTTTCTAATGCTGCTGCATCTAACCCTATGGCAGGCGCACTTATTTGGAACGGCGGCGGTATCGTTGGTGGTAGTTCTTACGCCGCATATTTAAAGGACGGCTCCTATCCTTCCGGTTCTAACCAAATCGCTCTTAGCTCCATTAACCCTCAGTATAGCGAAACAGGTGTAAGTACCTCCAGATACGTTAATGCTTACGTTGAGGGCAATAGAAAGGTATATATTGAAGAAAAGTATTCTAACGGTTATGATGTCGAAAAGAATTCTTACTCCACTAAATTTGCTGTAGAAGGCGCAGAAGATACCTACTTATACGGTAACAACTACCTAACCCTTTATTTTGACGGCGGTAACGTAATGGGTTTTAAGGGTAGTGCTGAATGGCCTCTGTTCACTAACGCAACCAAGGAAGAATTGGATGAATTAGGCACAATTCCTTCCTGTTGGCAGATCGAATCTATTGAAATTGTAAGTGAAAACTTCAAATCCAGCCTTAGCTATAGCGTAAACGGCGAAATTGTTAAGGTAGTTGACTCTGATGTTGGTACTGCTCTTGAACCATTTATTCCCGAAGCTCCCAAAGGCAAGTATTTCGCAGGTTGGTTTGCTGACGAAGCCTGCACTAAATTATATACCGCTGAAGCTCTTGAATTCGGCAAAAACACCGTATATGCAAAATTCAGCGATTACAGCACTTCCTACGTATATAACTTTGACAGACACATTCCAACTGCTAAGTATTATCAGTTCCTTGAAAATGGTACTGTAAAGACTACATTCGACCGTGTTGGTTGGACCTATAAAAAGAACGTTGATGGTATCGAAACCTATTATTCTGAACGCACCTGGCCTCAGAGCGGTGCATCTCTGGTTGCTGACGAAAACGGTGATTTGGTTCTTTTTGATCCTACTAAGAAATACGTTGTTACTGTTAAGTACAGAATGTCCGAATTAGCTACAGAAGGCGGTTACATTGATCTTAAGGCAGGTGTCGGTATGTTGCCTTCTTTGGCTGGTGACTTAGAAGACAAAGCATTCAAAGTAAGCACAAATGCTGTTCAATTAACCAAAGTAAGCGAAGAATGGACTACTTCTTCTTTTGTAGTAGATGCTACTAAGCTTCCTGTTGATTATCTCCCCGTAATCGGTATTTATGTTAAGACTACCGGTGCTGTTGTTGGCGAGAATGGTACGGAAAAACCAGACGGTACCGTAGTAGATGGTATCTACAATAAGCTTGAAGTTGACTATATGGAAGTTAAAGCTTATGATGGCACCATTACCTATGTTGACGGCGATAAGGAAAAGGTTGTTGATGCATTTAAGGGTGACGAAATCGTTTATGAGTCTGCTGCTGCTACCAGACAAGGCGATGCAGTGTGGTCACTTTCTAAGGATGAATATATCGCTCCTCCCACTACCTTTGAAGAATCCTTTAAAGTATATGCTATAGTTGATCCCGTTATCAGCTTTGAAAACTACTATCAGGCAGATGATATTAAGTATAGCTTAAACGTAGGGGTTAGTGAAGATATTGCCCTTACCGGTAATAAGTCTCTTAAGTATGAAAACATAGGCTATTCTTACACTTATAAAAAGCCTGACAAATGGGATACAGACTGGACTAAGTATTATGAAATCGTAGATGGCGAATTTGTTAAACTTGCAGGTGAAACTGCTCCCGAATGGGTAGCAAACACCTATCTTGAAAGACGCGGTAATAGCAATTATGAACAGGCAATCGCTCTTTGGCAGCTTGACGGCAACAAGTCGTATAAGGTTTCCTTTAAGTATTACGTTCCCGAAACTCTTGCCGGAGATATAGGAATTTATCCCTATACCAACGGTACAAATATTTGGTGGACCCAGACAGACGGAAACGGAAAGGGCAGAGTTGAGTATAAGGATTCTGCCATAACTATAGGTGCCGATGCTCAAACTGGCGAATGGCTTGACGGCGAAATTTACTTTACCTCTACCGCTATTCCTTCTTACGATTTACTGTACGTTAAGGTTGGCACTACAGCAGAAGAAAAGGTAATAGTTTACTTTGATGATTTTGCTGTACAAGAGGTTTTTGCTACTACCTTTGAAATTCCTGAAGACGCTGTATTAGAGGATGGAGGAATCCGTAACGGTAACATCGTTACTGTTTATGTAGCAGCCGGTGAAGAAATTGTTCCTCCTCTTGTTGTCGGTGCGGATGAAAACCCCATTGAAGTATGGTACGATGAAAACGGCGAAGAAGTTACTGAGTTCGTAGTCGGCGGTGCTTACAGCTATAAGTCTTTCATTTACGGTGACTGTAATGATGACGGTAAGATTGATGCTGTTGACCTTGCAGCATTAAAGCTTAGTCTTGCAGAATTAGGCAAAGTTGGTCTTGGCGCTGACTGCAATGCAGACGGTAATGTCGATGCTATCGACCTTGCGGCATTAAAGCTTTATCTTGCAGAGCTTGGTACATTAGGTCCTAAAGCATAATTAAAATTTTTAATACACCTTGGCGGAAACGTCAAGGTGTATTTTTTGTGCTTTTTTTACCTTAAATTTTGTCTTTTAATTTTCTTGCGTTAATGTTAAAATTATGTTAAACTATAAAGGAATATACAATGTTAGGAGAATTGCTTTGTCCTTTCCTTTAGAACAAATCAGAAACTTTTGCATAGTGGCGCATATTGACCACGGAAAATCTACTCTGGCTGACCGACTTTTAGAGCTTACCAGCTCGGTCGCTCAGCGAGATATGGAAGAACAAATTTTAGACAGTATGGACCTTGAAAGAGAACGCGGAATTACCATAAAAGCCCACGCCGTTACTCTATACCATACTGCAAAAGACGGAAAACAGTATGAGCTTAATCTTATTGACACCCCCGGTCACGTTGACTTTAATTATGAGGTGTCTCGTTCCCTTGCCGCTTGTGAAGGCGCAATACTTGTGGTGGATGCTTCTCAGGGAATTGAAGCGCAAACCCTTGCCAATACCTATCTTGCAGTTGACCACGGACTTGAAATTATGCCCGTAGTAAATAAAATTGATTTGCCGTCTGCTGAGCCCGAAAGAATTATAAATGAAATTGAAGATGTTATAGGTATTCCCGCGCAGGATGCTCCTAAAATTTCTGCTAAAACAGGCATTAATGTCGAAGAGGTTTTAGAGCGTATTGTTACCGATATTCCTGCTCCCGTGGGGGACAGAAGCGCTCCCCTAAAGGCTCTTATTTTCGACTCATACTATGATGCATATAAAGGCGTAATAGTTTATTTCAGAGTGGTATCGGGCAAAATCAAATCTGGGGATAAAATAAGAATGATGGCAACAGGCGCCGAATTTGACGTAGTTGAAGTGGGCAGAAAGCAGGCAACCTGTCTTATGCCCTGTGACTGTCTCGAGGCAGGCGAGGTTGGATATCTTGCCGCTTCCATTAAAACAGTTAAGGATGCTTGTGTGGGTGATACCATTACTTTGGTTGAAAATCCCGCCGATAAGGCTCTGGAAGGCTATAGAAAGGTTAATCCCGTTGTTTTCTGCGGTATTTATCCTGCTGACGGAGCGCGTTACGGTGATTTAAGAGATGCACTTGAAAAGCTTCAGCTTAATGATGCATCCCTTCTTTACGAGCCAGAAACAAGTAAGGCTTTGGGCTTTGGTTTTAGATGCGGCTTTTTAGGTCTTCTTCATATGGAGATTATTGAAGAAAGGCTTGAAAGAGAATATAATCTTGATATTATTACCACAGCCCCCAGTGTTGTTTACCGATTTACTTTAAATGACGGCAACACTATTGATGTTGATAACCCTACCAACTATCCCGATCCTGCAAGTATAGTGGAGGCGCTTGAGCCTGTAGCAGACGTGCATATTTACAGCCCCAATGACTATGTTGGCGCAATTATGCAGCTTTGTGAAGAGCGTCGCGGTGTTTACACCGATATGAAGTATATGGGTGACAGAGTAGATATTCACTACATTATGCCTGTAGGCGAAATAGTTTACGATTTTTTTGATGCTCTTAAGTCCCGTACCAAAGGTTATGCATCATACGATTACGAAACAAAAGGCTATGAAAAGAGCCGTCTTATAAAGCTTGACGTTATGTTGGCAGGAGACGTAGTCGATGCTCTTTCCTTTATCGTTCACGTGGATAATGCAAACGCAAGAGCGCGAAGAATTGCAGAAAAGCTTAAGGAGTATATTCCGAGACAGCTTTTTGAAGTGCCCGTTCAGGTAGCCGTAGGCGGTAAGGTTATTGCCAGAGAAACGGTTAAGGCTATGCGTAAAGACGTTCTTGCTAAGTGCTACGGCGGTGATATTACACGTAAAAAGAAGCTTCTTGAAAAACAGAAGGAAGGTAAAAAGAAGATGCGTCAGTTAGGTAAGGTAGAGGTGCCGCCAGATGCATTTATGGCTGTATTAAAGCTTGACGAATAGGTGCGTTTATGAATAATATCATTAAAATAAAATCTAAATATCCTACTTCCCAAAAGGAAGAAATCGAAAAGGCTATAGCAGAAGCAAAGGAAGGCGACGCGGTCTTTTTTGAAGGCGGAAAATATTTTGTTGACGGCAGGATAAAAATAGAAAATAAGAAGAATCTTATAATTTGCGGCGAAGATGCCTCTATAGTAGCGCATTTTGACGCAAATGTAGGCTTTTGGGGGTTCAGCGGCATTTTAGCCTTTAAGGGTTGCAAAAATATTACCCTTAAAAACCTTACCTTTGATACCGATAATCCCGTTAACTGCGGGGGAAGTGTAGTAGGTAAAGATACTGAAAATAATACAGTAGATGTTATGCTCTATGACGGCTGTACCCTTGATGGCAGTCAGACGATTTTTGCTTCCTGTTCTCTTGATGAGGATGGTTCTCCCGATTATCTTTTTGACGATTATACAAAGCGAAGCTATACCTGTCTTGAAAACAATACCGTAAAAATACAGTATGATAAAAACCTCAAGCCTAAAATTGAAAGACTTCCCATAGGCGCGGATTTTGTTATCCGTCACGGACTTGGCAATTTCACGGTGCTTGAGAGGTCATCCATTACCTTTACCGATTGTGACGATACGGTTATGGAGGATATAACCGTTTATAATTCTGCCGGCTATATGGTGGTTGTTTTTCCGAGATGTAATAATTTTACTATGCGCCGCTATAGAATGGTTGTTCCTCAGGGCAGTCATCGTTTCTGGGCTTCAAACATTGACGGAATACATCTTTTGGGACTTACCGGCGAATGTATTGTTGAGGACTGCTATTTTGACGGTCTTGGTGACGATGCCCTTAACATTCACTCTACTTCAGGCTTTGTTGATGAAGCCGAAAAGGGAAGAATAAAGGTTAGTAATCACCGCTTTAACATTCCTCTTGAAAGCAATTGGTGTCAAAAAGGAGACAAAATTTCGGTTTACGGAGCAGATTTCCTAAGAAAAGGGAAAATCACCGTTAAAGCTTATGATGGCGAAAACATCTATTTTGATGATATTGACGGTATTGTTGAGGTAGGCGACGTTGTCGGAAATGATGAATATCTTGCTAAAATTACCGTTACCGGAACAACGGTTCGCAACTCCAGAGCAAGAGCGCTTCTTTTCCAGACCAATAACGTAACCGTAAGGGATTGTTATTTCTTTGGTATGAGCGCGGCGGCAATACTTTTTTCTCCTGATATAAGGGTATGGCATGAGGTAGGGCCCTGTGAAAACGTGCTTATTGAAAACTGCATTTTCGATAAATGCGCTATGTCAAAAGATGAAGTTCGACACACTGTTCAAGGCGCTGTTATGGTCAAATGCAGTCACGATTCATCAGGAATTGATTACCCTGCAGGCGTACAAAAAAATATTGTTATCAGAAATAATAAATTTGTAGATATTCCCGCTTCTGCAGTATGTGTGTGCGGTACCGACGGTGTAACCGTTACCGACAACGTATTTTTAAATTGTAGCGGTGAAGGCGGTTTAAACGGTATGAAAAGATACGACGTCTTTATTAAAAATTGCGAAAATATCAAGGTGGAAAACAACCAAACCGAAAATGAAAACGTTTTACACGTAGAATAAAAAATAGGGGCTGTAAAAAAGCTCAATGCCCTTAAACACGCATAAAATAAACTAAATAAAAAAGAGTGCGGAAGAAGTAAAAAATTCGAACTTCTTCCGCATTTTTTTGGTTTATGCAATCTAATTAGATATGTATATTAATGATTTATCAAGCTTTTTTGGAATGTGAATACCTTGCCTCCCTCTGACGAGGGAGGCAAGGTTTTGGCTATCAATTAACTCACTGATAAAACGAAACTCTGTTTTTTTACAGCCCCTATTTCTATTTTATTAAAGTTTCAATTCCGTCAACAAATTCGGTAACGGCTTTTTCGATTTTGTCTTTGCCCCGCGCTGATTTTTTATCGCTGTTCATCATAAGCTTACCCGTTACGGCAATTCCTACGCCCACAGCAACTCCCAGCGCCATTCCTTCTAAAAATGTGCAAAATTTGCTCATAAAAAAACCTCCTTTGGTATTATCTTTTCCAAAGGAGAATTTTTTATGCTTTAATTATCATTTCGGCTGTTTTTTTGTATTTTATTTTAAAAATATTAAGCAGTATTCCTGAAGTTAATCCCATTATACAGCCGCAAAGCATAAGTATGGGCAAAAGATATATAATTCCGTTCGTTCCAAGGGTTATAATAGCGGCAATTATCTGTCCAATATTGTGCATTGTTCCTGCGGCACTGCTTATTCCCGCAAAGGTAAAAACTTTCATAAAGGACAGCAAAAGTGCCGTGAGCGTTGACAAAAATGCGCCCGAAAGAGAAAAAACAAGGGAATAAAAATTGCCGAAAAGAAGGCAGGACAGCAGTATTCTTGTCAGATTTATAAGAATTGAAGCGCCGTATTTTTTTTCTTTGATTAAGAGCATTGGAATACAGTTGGCAAGACCGAGCTTAAGACCGGGCACAGAAATAAAAGAAAAACAAATACCCTCAATATAAGAAATACCAAGACAAATTACTGTAAGCAGTGCGTAAACCGAAACCTTTTTAGCCATTACTTTACCTCCAAAATTATTTTTTGGGGAAGGCATACAACTGCTTCGCCTACTTTAGAAATTTCACCCTGATTAACACATATCTTATCGGGACAAACAGCCTTTTCCATATAAGCTTTGCCGTCCTTTATTACGACTGTATTTTCGCTTACTAAAATAGTGGTATCGTCGCTTAAAGAAAGCTTTGAAATTTCGTTGCCGTTTTGGGTAATAACAAGGGTTTTGCCTGTTTCTTTCGGCAAAAAGACAAAGGTAAAAAGAAGAGAAAGAGAAATTATAAATAAACCGACAAACAAAATAATATCTGCTTTTTTAATCATCCAATCACTCCTCAAAATATTTTACAGTCTATATTATACCACACCTTTACAAAAAAGAAAATAAATTGTATAATAATCCTATGAAAAAAATCATTGTATTTTTGCTGTGCTTTTTGACGGTAATCCTTACAGGTTGCAATAAAAAGGAAAACAGCCAGACAAGAATCCTTTGTGACACCGTGGTAACCGTTACCGCGCAGTGTGATGAAGAAATAATTAACCAAAGCTTTGACCTTTGCGCCCTCCTTGAAAAAAAGCTCAGCCGCACCGTAGAGTCAAGCGATATTTGGCTAATAAATAACAGTAATGATTTTGTCAGCGTAGGGGAAGAAACTCTTGCGCTTATTACCCGCGCCATAGAATATTCCGAAATAAGCGGCGGAAGATTTGATATAACGGTTTATCCCGTCAGTAGTCTTTATGATTTTTCTTCGTCGCACATACCCGAAAAAAATGAAATTGCAAAGGCGCTCGAAAAGGTGGATTATAAAAAAATCGAAATTAAGGATAACAAGGTAAGGCTAAAGGATTCGGGACTTGATTTGGGCGGAATAGCAAAGGGCTATATTGCCGATAAAATGGTGGAGTTCTTAAAGGAAAAGGGTGTTAAAAGGGGAACTGTCAATATCGGCGGAAACCTTTATTCCTTTGGTGAAGGGGAGTTTAAGATAGGCATTAAAAAGCCCTTTGAAAACGGTATAATTGCCACGGTAAAAAGCACAGAAAATTCCTTTGTGACCTCGGGAATATACGAAAGATATATCGAAAAAGACGGCAGAATTTATCACCATATAATTGATACCGAAACGGGCTACGGGGTGGAAAATTCTCTGGCAGGTGTTACGGTAATGGGAAAAAGCTCTGCCGACTGTGATGCGCTTTCTACCGTTTTACTTATTCTGGGTGAAGAAGAAGGACTTTCATTAATTAACGAAACCGAAGGCTATGAAGCGGTATTTGTTAAAAGAGACGGCAGTATTTTGCTGTCGGAGGGTTTGAAATTTAAAAAAGATATTATTATTTACAAATAAGACTTTATTAAACAGCGAAAATGTTATATAATATATGGTAAATACTCTAAGGAGATATATAAATGGGACTTTTTTCAAAGATGTTCGGTGATTACAGCGAAAGAGAAATTAAAAAAATTCTTCCGCTTCAAAAAAAGGTTTTAGAGCTTGAGGAAGAATATAAAGCGCTGAGTGATGATGCACTTAAAGCCAAAACGGCTGAATTTAAAGAAAGATATAATAACGGCGAGAGCCTTGACCAGCTTTTGCCCGAAGCCTTTGCCGCCTGCAGAGAAGCAGGTGACAGAGTTCTTTCAATGCGTCATTTCCCCGTACAGATAATCGGCGGTATCGTTCTTCATCAGGGAAGAATCAGCGAAATGAAAACAGGTGAAGGTAAAACCCTTGTGGCAACCCTTCCTGCCTATCTTAATGCTATTTCCGGCAAGGGCGTCCATATTGTAACGGTTAACGATTACCTTGCAAAGCGTGACTCTGAATGGATGGGTAAAATTTATCGCTTTATGGGACTGAGCGTTGGTCTTATCGTTCACGGAATGAATAAGGACGAAAAACGTGAAGCCTATAATGCAGATATTACCTACTGCACCAATAACGAGCTTGGCTTTGATTATCTTAGAGATAATATGGTGATTTACGCCTCCGATAGAGTTCAGCGCGGACATAATTTTGCCATAGTGGATGAGGTTGACTCCATACTTATTGATGAAGCAAGAACTCCTCTTATTATTTCGGGACAGGGCGAAAAATCTACCGACCTATATGAAAAAACCAACCGTTTTGTACGTACTCTTAAAAAATTTGTTGTTAAGGAAACTAATGACAAAATAAGCGACGAGGAAAATAATTACGACGGCGATTATGTTGTTGATGAAAAGGCAAGAACCGCCACCCTTACTCCTTCGGGTGTTGCTAAGGCAGAACAGTATTTCGGTATTGAAAATCTTAATGATGCTGAAAATATAACCATTTCCCACCACGTAACTCAGGCTATACGCGCTTACGGTGTTATGAAGCGTGACGTTGACTACGTTGTAAAAGACGGCGAGGTTATTATCGTTGACGAGTTTACGGGCAGACTTATGTTCGGCAGACGCTATAACGAGGGACTTCATCAGGCTATTGAGGCTAAAGAGGGGGTAAAGGTTGCTCAGGAATCAAAAACTCTTGCTACCATAACCTTCCAGAACTTCTTCCGTCTTTATTCAAAGCTTTCGGGTATGACAGGTACTGCTACCACCGAAAGAGCAGAATTTGAGCAGATTTATAAGCTTGATGTTATTGAAATTCCCACAAATAAGCCGGTTATAAGAGAAGATCAGGATGATATTATCTATAAAACCGAACTTGCTAAATTTAAGGCTGTTATAAATAATATTATGGAGTGCCACGCAAAAGGTCAGCCTGTGCTTGTGGGTACTGTAACCATTGAAAAAAGCGAAATTTTAAGTAAGCTTCTTAAAATGCAAAAGGTTCCCCATAACGTACTTAATGCTAAGCATCACGAAAAAGAGGCAGAGATAATCGCTCAGGCAGGAAAATTGGGCGCCGTTACCATTGCTACCAATATGGCAGGTAGAGGTACCGATATTATGCTTGGCGGTAATGCTGAATATCTTGCAAAGGCAGAGCTTAAACATCAAGGCTATTCTGATGAAATTATTACCGAGGCTACAGGCTTTGCCGAAACAAGTGATGCCGAGATTAAAAAAGCAAGAGATGAATATAAACGTCTATACGACGGCTTTAAGGAGCAAATTGCTCCCGAAGCGCAGAAGGTAAGAGAAGCAGGGGGACTGTGTATAATCGGTACCGAACGTCACGATTCCAGACGTATTGATAATCAGCTCAGAGGCCGCGCAGGACGTCAGGGCGATCCCGGTACAACCATTTTCTATATTTCTCTTGAAGATGACCTTATGAGACTTTTCGGCGGTGAGAGAATCGGCGCTATGATGGATACTCTCAGAGTGGATGAGGATATGCCCCTTCAGTTCGGTATGCTGTCGAAAAGTATCGAAAGCGCTCAGAAAAAGAAGGAAGGTATTAACTTTGCTTCCCGTAAGAGTGTGCTTGATTATGATGATGTTATGAACCAGCAGCGCGAAATGATTTATACTCAGCGTAATAAGGTGCTTGACGGCGAGGATATTAAGGATTCTATCCGCCGTATGATAAGTGACAGTATCGAAAGAAATGCTGCTCCCTTTATCAGCGATATAGACGTGGATAACTGGAACCTTGACGGACTAAGAGAATATTTCCTCGGCTGGATATGTAAGGAAAATGATTTTAAATTTACTACCGATGAAAAGAACTCCTTGACCAAAGAGGATATAATTAATTCTCTTAAAGATATGGCAAATGAGCGCTATGATAAAAGGGAAAAAGAGTTCGGATATGATACAATGCGTGAAATGGAAAGGGTTGTCCTTCTCTCCAGCGTTGACGTTAACTGGATGGACCATATTGATGCTATGGATCAGCTTCGTCAGGGTATCGGACTTCGCGCTTACGGTCAGCATGACCCTGTTGTTGCCTACCGAAACGAAAGTGCCGATATGTTCAATGCTATGAACGATGAAATCAAGGATAGAACCGCAAAGCTTACCCTTTCGGTTATGATAAGACGCGAAGAGGATATCCAACGTAAAAAGGTTGCTGAGGAAACCTCTACCGATGGCACTAAAACGGTAAGAGGAAAAGGTGCGGTGGCGCTGAATGCTCCCTGTCCTTGCGGAAGCGGACTTAAATATAAACGCTGCTGCGGTAAAAATCAATAAATAAACTTAAGTCAGGATGGTACGCCATCCTGACTTTTTTCATATACTGTTAACGGGTGCATACCCGAAAGGAGAAAATAAAATGATTGATTTGGAAAAAATAAGAAATTCTGTAAGAGAAGACGATGACTGCAGACAGGCATTGACTCTTGTTTTTATTGAAAATCAGACACTGGAACAGGTTTACGAACCTGAAACTGCATTTGTTCGCGGAACGGCATTTCCCGAACTGGATAAACCCTTGTGTGTGGGAGGAAGGTAAAACTATGGATAAATGTAAAATGCTAAGAACAATACACGCTCTTGATTTTTCTATAAAGGAAATGGAACTGTATCTTGACGTGCATCCCCATAACCGTAAGGCTTTAAATCTTATAAACGATTTAAGACGCAAACGCGAAATGGCGGTAATGAACTACGAAAAGATGTACGGAAAGTATATCGTTACCACCCACGATAGTGTAGGAATGGATAACTGGGAATGGATAAATTCTCCATGGCCTTGGGAAGCAAAGGAGTGTGAAATGTAATGTGGCAATATGAAAAGAAACTTCAATACCCCGTAAACATCAAAAACCCTAATCCGAGGTACGCTCAGATAATAATCAGTCAGTACGGAGGTCCCGACGGTGAGCTTGGCGCATCAATGCGCTATCTGACTCAGCGTTACAGTATGCCCTATAACGAGGTTAAAGGTATTTTAACGGATA
Organism: Acutalibacteraceae bacterium; assembly: GCA_045533195.1. GTDB lineage: Bacteria > Bacillota > Clostridia > Oscillospirales > Acutalibacteraceae > SIG607. The sequence goes on along the minus strand of JAZSHI010000031.1, from coordinate 6,953 downwards.
TAGGTACCGAGGAACTTGCGCATTTAGAGATGGTGTGCGCGATGGTTTATCAGCTTACTAAGAATCTTACCGAAAAGCAGATTATAGAAAGCGGTTTTGATAAATACTTTGTTGACCACACCGCCGGCGTTTATCCAATAGCCGCTTCGGCGCTTCCTTGGAGAGCCGAGTATATTCAGGCTAAGGGCGATATTTTAGCCGACCTTCATGAAGACTTGGCAGCCGAGCAAAAGGCAAGGGTAACCTATGATAACCTTTTACGTCTTATTGACGATCCTGACATAAGAGATCCTCTTAAGTTTTTAAGACAACGTGAAATCGTCCACTATCAGCGCTTTGGTGAAGCACAACCAACAAAGTGGAATGACTACGGCGGAGCAGCTGACAAAACCGCTTGAAATAAGGCTTTTTAGCACATAATGGGAGGATTAAAATGAAGCTGTTTAAGTGTATTGTTATGCTAATTTTAGTTCTAATTACTATATGGACAGGCTATCTGGCTCTTCTTTATAAAGTTGAGATTGCAACAGGAACTTTTCTTATCTGTTTAGGAATTACCCTGTTTGTTGCAAGTGATGGCGGTCTTAAAAGAAAATCAAATTGAATCACTGCTATCTTAACTACGCCATAATTATAATTAACCTACAAATTTTCAATTTTTTGTTGATTTGTAGGTTATTTTATGATATACTATTAATAACTAGGAGGTAATATTATGAACGATATTATTTTTGAGTATAATGAATTACTTGCATCAAAACTTGAAATAGAGCAAAAGCTTAGTGTTTTGCCCAAAGGATATATTTCTAAAAAGACGATTGGCGGTAAGCAGTATTTATATTTGCAAACTCGTAACGGCGATACTGTTGAGAGTAAATATATTAAGGCTGAAGAAGTAGATGAAATAACAAATCAAATTTCATTAAGGAAAGAATATGAATCACAGTTGCCGGAGATTTTAATCAGACTTGCTGATATTGAAACCGCTGCCGAGTTGTTGGATAAAGCATTGCTTCGTAAATTAAAAATGTTAAAGCTCACAAGTGGTATGGATAGTATATCTGCTGACGAGAAAGAAAAACGAATTTCCTTTTCTGATGCTATGACATCAATAGAGGGCGTTCCCGTAAGTGATAGAGTTAAAAGCGATCTTGCCAATTGGAAAAATGGGAATATTACATTCTTGTCGGTGTTCGAGCAAACACTTAGAAGATACGGTTTTGTAACGGAGGTATAACAAATGCGTGACCCTTATTTATATGATGATGTTAACGTGCTTAAAAATTTAGCTAATATTAAAGATTCTGAATTGCTACGCAAGGCAGAGGCTGACATTACCGCTCTTTCTATGGCAGCTATTTATGATTATAAATATGATAAGTTTAATACCGAAACCTTGCAGGATATCCACCGCAATATATTCGGTCAAATATTTGATTGGGCAGGAGAATTTCGTACTATTCAAATGGTAAAATACGAAGATGTTCTCGGCGGTGATACCGTTCGTTACGCTTATCCCAAAGAAATAAAAAAGCAACTAAATGAAACAATGAAAGAAATCGCCAAGCTCAAAAGAACCGGCGATAATGATAAGGATATTGTTTTCAAACTCGTTCGTATTATAGCAAGTATTTGGCAAACCCACCCCTTCCGCGAGGGTAATACAAGAACGGTTATAGTGTTTGCTGTTTTGCTTGCAAAATCATTGGGATTTGAGGTTGAACACGAACTCTTTAAAACAAACTCTGCCTACGTGCGCAATGCTCTCGTTTGGGCATCACAAGGTATTTATTCAAAATATGAATACCTCGAGCGCATCTTCTTCGATGCAATCCTCGGCGAAGATAACGAAACCAACACCCTCACCGAAACCAAATCAAGCAAATACGACACCATCGGTGAATACAAAGTTAAAGACTATAAAGAACGCCCACATGAGTATAAAGAAGGGTAAAGATAAGTGCTAGAATGTGAATATTGGCTGATAACATTAACCCCCGTCTATGCAAAATTGCTAAGGCGGGGGTATCTGTTTAATTACTATGAAACTAACTGTATGCTGTTGGTTTCAGCATAATCCTTTAAATAACGATAAAATTGCGTTGCTTTAAAATCTGTTTCACGAAAGGCACAGCACAAACCAGAGAATAACGAATCTTTTCTGACAGTTCTTCTTATAGGAGAAGATTCTTGTGCTATTTTGTGAAAATAATCAATAAAATCGTGTCCTTGAGTAATATTCAAATATGTATCTACACTAAGCTCTTTTCTGCAGGCATTGGAGACAGCCGTTAAATATTCCCTGTGGCTAGTAATTAAATCTTGATTGATTTGCATAAGTTTTTGAAGAAGAATTTCAACTGATATAGTTGAGTCGGTTCCAACACATGCTGCTGCAATAGACACACCTTTAAATCTAATTCCCCAGGAATTTTCCGAATTTAGTTTTCTAAATATTGAAAGCCATTTTAAATTCGTGAGTATTTTCATCAAAATATTTTCGGCTGTTTCTCTTCCGTAATAGAAATTATCCACGAATGACTTAAAAACCTCGACATTACTTACTAACATCATTTCCAAACATGAGTAATCATAGTAAACAATATTGACCGTAGGATCGGGAACCGAATAATCTTTATCACAGATGCCTAAAACTCTTTTTTCTGAAAATTTAGAAACAATTTCTTTAACTCCCTCGATTCCAGAAAAAGATTCATACATGTCGACATTATTAGATAACTTGCCGTTGAGAAATTCGATATCATCTTGTCCTTCAACAACGACAATCACCTTTTGGCGATTAAAGTCGGCTCCCAATGTCATGCGTATATCTGCTGTTATGGCATCTTTATCCATATTACATCGAATCGAGTTGCACGCCATACATTTCACCTAAATCAATTTGTATATCCCAGTGCTTACTAACAATTTGTGGCGAATGAGTTGCCACAACAGCACTTATTTTTGTTTGTTTGGATACGGCTAATAAATCATCCATGAATTTTTTCTGCCACATAATGTGCAATGAAATTTCCGGTTCATCAATTAATAAAAGAAACTCGGATTTTGTATTAAATATTAATTCATAAAACAAAACAATTTCTTGCTTTTCACCTGAAGAAAGCTGGCTTAATTCAAGAGTTTTTTCTTCGTTTTCTTCATCAACAATTTTAAAGCCATCCGTTCTAGTTATTAATATTTTTTTGAAGGTTAATCTTTCGTTAATTATACTAGTGAACAAATCAAGTTTTTGAATGAGTTCTTGAAAAACTTTGAACTTTTCAGCAAAATCATCAAAGTAAATCTTCAAAGCGGTTGAGTGTTTTGAATTGTAATTTTTTGAATCTATAATCGATATGTCTACCAAACCATATTGGTTTAGTTTTTTGAATTTCTCATTTGTAGCATTTAATCGTGCTGTAAACTCGTTTTTGTTCTCCAATCCATCTTTGGCAGAAAACAATCTTTTTGGATAAGAACTATCCAATTTATTAGAGACGCTTGAATATTCATCATAAACCTTCTGAATTTCTTTTTTTAGTTGTTCGGGAAGGTCGCTAATTACATCAATAGTACGGATTTCATCAGCTCTACGAGGTTGGGTTTCGCGCCGAATTAAACGTTGTTCCGAGATTAAACGAATACGACCGCAATTTTCGGAAATTTCTTTTAATTTTTGCTTTAACTGAATTAATTCTTTTGGATATCTTTCATCGTTTCCATAAGACATTATTTCTTCCCAAAAATCATCGTCTTGCAAAAAATCATAATCAAATTCATCATCCGTATAGCGTCTACCAGTACGCATATCAATATATCCATCGGGGGTCTTTCTGAAATACCCTCTCCTACGACTGTGTATTATATAATCATCTTGCGTCTTTTTAAAAAAAGATAATGATATGCCATCAATAGAAATATCTGTATCATTTTTCTCGATAATGGTTTTAGTTGTATCAAAAGTAATTTCTATTTTTGAAAAGTCTAATCCAATCAGATATTGGATTCTTTCTTTACTCAGAGCATTGATGATTTTTAATATTGTAGATTTACCAAATCCATTTGGTCCAGTAATAATTGTAATACCATTTGTCTTTAACGCGATATTATAGTTAAATCTGCCAAATAAATTTTCAATATATAGATTTTTAATCATTGATTCATGCCTCCTATATTAGTTTTAAAACATAACATGAAATTCATAATATAATTATTATAACACTATTCAGTTCGAATGTAAACATAAATAGATTAAACTAATTGTTTTCTTGAAAGTCGATTTTTACGCCTCAATATTATATGGTTAGTAAAGAACGTTATTATTTAATATTAGATAAAAGAAATTATAAATTAGATAATAACTGAACATTGAAGGGAAAGTTGAAATATGGTAAAATACAAACAGTTAAAGGTGGTGGATGTATGGAACACATTACAGTTGGCAGGAAGTATAACGAAGGTAAGGTCGCTTTTGTTGAATGCGTCAAAAACGGTTCGTTTGATAATATCAATATCAAGGGTAAATGTTTTTTACTAATTATACTCACTAAAGGAAAGTTAGAATTTAAAGTTGACGGTGAGAAAATCACTGCTGTCGCTCCGTCTTTTTTGTGCTTTGATGAGTCTGAAAACCCGGTTCTCATATCGAAATCAAAAGCGCACTACACCTGTGTATATTTTCATCCCAAATTCTTAAATATTAATATGACCTTTGAACTTTTACGTTCCAGCAAATATGGTGATATTGCGACCACCCACGATATGTTTATGTTAAAACCCTTTATTGATAAAGCGTATGCGATTCCTATTGCCGAGACACAGGTAGAAAAAATCGAACAATCTGCTGATTATATGTTAGAGGAATTAACAGAACAAAGAGATTGGTATTGGTCTTGTAGAGGCCGTTCCTACTTTATGGAGATTATTATTGCCTTGGAGCGTATGTACGGTCTTATTGGCTATGGTTTAACCCACCAAAAATCGGATAACGCACCAATTATTAAAAATCCCAAACTTCGTGATGCGGTGTTGTATATAGAGAGCCATTATGGCGATAGTATAACCTTGTCCGATATATCAGCTAATGCCGGAATAAACCATACAACCCTTACCGCTCTTATGAAAGAAGAACTTGGTTGTACTGCTATCGAATATTTGATGCAGTACCGAATTACTATTGCAAAAAAGCAACTCAGCTTTACCGATGTGCCTATCAAAGATATTTCAAATATGGTTGGATTCAAAACAGTTCAACACTTTAATCGTATTTTTAAAGAAATAACAGGCACAACCCCTGCCGAATTTCGTAAATCAGCGGTTAAAAACAGAAAGGATGACTTAAATGGAAAACAAAATCATTGAACTCGAAAACAGAATAAAAAAATTAGAAGCGATACTTGAAAATGTTGATCTATCTGGTGATGGCTTAAATATTACATTCAACAAAACACCCATTAACTCACTTGAAATTTCCGGTGATGGTGCGAACATGGATTACAGACATTGTCTTATAGGTTATGATTCCAATCTTGAAGAACTAGAAGAATTAGAAGATGCTGCAGATGATTTAGAATGCCGTGTAGGTGATATTAAATGTGCGGCAGAAGATGCAAAATCTATACTTAATGATATAGAACCTAAGGTCACAACTTTGTTGGACAAATTAAAGAAAATAGATATAAATAATGAGGGTTAAATAATGAGAGAACCATATCAAATATTATCGATCCCATATCGTATCGTTGACGGTATGCCTTTGTTCTGTATCTTTCGTAGAGCAGATAGCAAGTATTGGCAATTTATTGCCGGAGGCGGAGAAAATGGAGAAACACCTACCCAAGCAGCTATAAGAGAAACAATAGAAGAGATTGGTGTTGGTCCTATAAACATTAAGCAACTTACCTGTATCTCTTATGTTCCGGCAGAAGTTATTGCGGAAAGCAGACGGCAACATTGGGATAAAAACACCTTTGTTATTCCCGAATATTCATTTGCGTTTGAGTGCGATTTAGAGCCTACGCTATCAAATGAACATACTGAATATAAATGGCTTACATATGATGAGGCACGAAAACTGTTAAAATGGGATTCAAACAAGGTTGCCATGTATGAAATCGACTCAATAATAAAAGGGAAATTATAATGAAACGAATTCTTATAATCGGCAATGCAGGTAGCGGTAAAACCACATTTGCTAAAGCGCTTGCCGAAAAGACACAGCTACCGCTAATTCATTTAGATAAATTATTTTGGTGCGGCGAATGGGAACATCTGTCGCGAGATGAATTTGACGCTGTTTTACAAATTGAATTGGAAAAATCCGAATGGATTATTGACGGTAATTTCAGCAGGACTATTCCTCACAGATTAAAATACTGCGATACTGTTATCTATTTTGATTTGCCAACAATCACTTGTTTATGGGGTTCAACTGTCCGTGTTATTAAAAATTTTGGTAAAACGAGGGATGATATGGGAGGTAACTGTCCTGAGTATTTTGATAAGCAGAAAGTAAGTTTGTATAAAGCTATATTTTCGTTTAATCGAAATCATAGAAAGAAGTATCGAAAACTTTTGGGTGAACAAAAGAATAAAAACGTAGTAATATTCAAAAGCAGAAAACAGGCTTGTTCTTATTTAAACAGTTTATAAAGAGTTTTAAAGGTGAAATTATTTTGCAAATACATGAAATTACAAACAAACATATATTTTGGGATGCAGCAATTGAATTTGCGGAGAATTGCTCGTGGAAGGCTGGAAAATTTCTTGCTAAACTGATGAAAGAAAACAAATTTCTTAGTTGGGAAAGGGTTTTTATAGCTTGTGTAGAAGAAAAGGTTGTTGGATATTGTACACTTGCCGAAAAAGATGAATTGCCTGAACAATATGATTTTTCACCATTCATTGGATTTGTTTTTGTTGATGAAAAATATCGTGGGAATAGAATTTCCGAA
>JAZSHI010000046.1:0-5854 GCA_045533195.1 Acutalibacteraceae bacterium | reverse complement strand
GAGCAACGCCAAATTGTTTTGATGTGTGTTGAAAGTGAACTTGTTGGCTATTTTCAGTATTATATTAATAGCGATACCGATTCGTTAATGATGGAAGAAATACAAATAAAAAAAGAGTTTCAAGGAACAGGATTGTTTTCTGAATTCTATAATTGGTTAATTAAAAATTTGCCTAAAGATATTATGTATGTAGAGGCGTATGCAAATAAAAACAATTATAAATCGCAAAGTGTTTTAAAACATTTGGGATTAGTTGAGTTAGGAGAAAATAAAAACGGTAACTCTTTTTATTACAAAGGAGCATATGTTGATTTATTGAATAAATATAGTTAAATTTTAAAGAAATCCTCAGTTTTCAGGCACATTTCATTCGTGCCACTAAGTTCAAAACACCCAAAGCATTCAAACCCGAACCTTTTACCAATCGGTGAAACGTTCGGGTTTGTTGTTTTCTTAAAAGATGTTAAATAGCCTTTGTTTGTGGCAGTACAGAGTTTGTTGCTCTGTACTGCCACTTCTTTGTTTCAATGAATTTTGTACATAAAAGGAGATTTGAAATGAAGAACATAAAAACAAGACTTATTTTCTTTATCATTGCACATACATATTGTTTAATTTTGGGATTTTACTTGAGAGATTTTCTTGTTCTTTCTCCCACTTTACAAGTTTTCTATCTACTATCGGCTCTACCCACTTTGTTTTTAACTGTTAATATAAATTCAAAAATAATGAAAGCGATGGTTTATATTTCGCTGATACTCATTGCTTGTATGAATATTTCTTATGCAATTTATTGCCGTACCTTAAGTGTCCAAAATGTAACAAACGCACTTGGTGCAAAAAAGTATTGAAGAAATAAAATACCAATTTATAGCTTTTTAAATCCCGTTCTCGCAAGAGGACGGGATTTTTAGTAGGATACTGAAGCGAAAAAATGTTAGTCACGGTTTATTTGCGATTTGAGGTTAAAGTGTAAAAAAACACATATTTTTATTTAAAAAATGAAAATCGTTATAGTTTTTTCTTGGACTTATTGACTTTTGATATACCGCTTGTTAAAATGTAAAAAAATACATTCGGAGGTGTATTTATGGAAATTAAAGAATTAAAATTTAGTGACCTTACCGTAGAACAAAAGCTGGGTATGGTTATGTGTGGCAGAGTAAATAATATGTGGGACGAAGCAAAGACCGAAGCCAATATTGAATATGCCATAAATATGATAAAGGAACATAAATTAGGCGCTATTTGGGTAACCAATAACTATAAGTTTGAGGAAACTATGGCACGTATAAAGGCCGCTGCCGATTATCCCATACTTATTTGTACTGATGCGGAAAGCGGTTTCGGCTACGGTGGCGGAGAGGTAATTGGTCAGCACAATGCAATTGGTATGTGCGGCACAACCGAGAGCGCTTACGCTTTTGGTAAGGTTACTGCAGTAAAGGCAAGAAAAGCGGGTTATAACGTAGTATGTAACCCTGTGCTTGATATGGTAAACCACAATGCTTTGTGTGCTTCTACCAATCGTTCTATGGGTAGCGATAAGTACAAGGTTGCCGAGCTTGGCGCCGCCGAGGCACAAGGTATGCACGATGGTGGTGTACTTACTGTTGGTAAACACTTTCCCAGCGCAGGTTCAGCAGGAACTGTTCATAATAAGTATATAGACAGCCATATGGCAGAATCTTTTTCAAATGCTACTAAGGAAGATATTATTGATTATTGCTGGTACCCATACCTTGAACTTTGTAAAAAAGGACTTTTAGACGGCGTTATGACAGGCCACTCCAGAGTACCTGCTCTTGATACCGAGCATCCCAGCAGTCTTTCTAAAAAGACTATCGACCTATTTAGAGAACACGGCTTTGACGGTTTTACCATTACCGATGCGCTATGTATGGGCGGTGTTATAGCCAAATACGGAATTGACGGAAGCCGTGGACTTTCTATTGCAGGCGGTAACAATTTAGCGCTTATCTGGGATGCAAACAAAGATGGTTATGAGTCACTTCTTAAATGTTATAAGGATGGGCTTATTCCCGACGATATACTTGATGAAGCCGTTAAGGGCGTTTTGGCTGCACAGCACAAGGTAACTCTCCTTGATACCTCTGCAGAAATTACTGAGGAGGATTTAGTTAATTACCACAAGCTTAATACCGACGGTATTTTTGCAAAAACCGACGACGGTGTAGATGTGGCTTTGCCTAAGGACAAAAAATATTACTTTATAATTATGTGCCACAACGAAGCCAACGTAATAAACAACAATATAGACGTTGATACTATGTCTAAGCTTTGGTACAACCCCGTTTTAATTAAGGATAAATTAATGGAGAATTATCCCGGCAGTGATTATAGAATTATTAAAGAATTGCCAAGCAGTACTGATGGCTGGAGAATAACTGAGGATAACCTTAAGTATGATGAAGTTGTATTTGTAACCTTTACCGACGGTAAGGCTTATCAAGGTTGTGAGGACTTTACTCCCCGTATTCTCTCTTTCTTTGCCGCGCTTCAGGTTACAAACAGAATTTCCACCGTTCTTCACTTTGGTAACCCCTTTGTTCTTGAAGATTTGCCTCATGTAAGCCGTTTGATTGTAGGCGGTAATTCAAGTATGGCGGTTAATGCAGGTATTAACGTGCTTATAGGTGAACATGAAGCAAAGGGAAGTCTTACTTACGATGTTAAACTAAAATAAAAAAAGCACCGCAAGGTGCTTTTTTATTTTAGGAGATAGGGTTATATGAATTTTGAGGGTGGATTTCCCGTAATTCTTTTAAATACGGTGGAAAAATAATTTGCATCTGAAAAGCCGAGCTGTAAAGCAGTTTCTTTAACGCTAAGTCCCGATTTTAAAAGCTCAATACCTTTTCGTATTTTTATATTGTTAAAATATTCAATTACCCCAACACCTGCATAGCGCGAAAATGTCTTTTGAACACCGATTTCGCTCATATTTATGAGCCTTGCAATATCGCTGACCTTAAGATTTCTTTGGATATTTTCCTGTAAGGTTTTAACAATTAGAGAATAGTTTGCTTCCCCGATACTCAGCTTCTCTTTTTTGTTCAGAGTGTTTTCACTGAGATTTATAAGAAATGTCTCGAATTCTTTTAAAAATAAAAGGTGGGCGTTGTCGTTTTTTATGGTAGAAGTAACCCAAATATCATTAAAGTTAAAGATTTTTTTTGCTTTGCTGAAAAGACTGTGTATTGCTGACATATTTTCGATTACGCAAATGCGATTAAAAACTTTAGGAATATGTTTGCCAGAAAAAGATATAACGCCTACGGTTAAAGGCTCGTTTGAAACGCTTATAACGTTATGAAACTGCATAGGGGGATGCAAAAATGCCTGTCCGCTTTTTAAAGAAAAAACGTTACTGTCTGCCGCAATGGTTGCCGTTCCTGATAAAATAATAATAACTTCATAAAAATTATGACTTTCTCCGTGGAATTTATAATCGGCAGGATATGTGTAGGTAAATAGGGAGTGAAGGGCGGTAACTGTGGGGTTACCTTTTATTATTAACTGATTCATAGCGCTCCTCTTTTGTATATAATTTTAAAGATTATATATATAATTTTCGATTTACTTTTTTTAAAAAAAACTTATAATTAAAGGTGATATAATGATTATATCATATAAAACTTTATTTTTCAAGTCTTTGAAATTAGGAGGCATTTTTATGGAACCCATTAAAGTAATAGTTATTGGTGCAGGTAACCGTGGTCAAACCTACACCAACATTATGGCAAACTGCCCCGAACAGTTTAAGGTAGTGGGCGTTGCCGAACCTATTGACAACAGAAGAAACTATATTAAGGAAAAGCACGGCTGTGACGAAGCAAATTGTTTTGTTACTTGGGAGCATATTTTAGACCGTCCCAAGTTTGCCGATATTGCCATTATTTCCACAATGGATCAGCTTCACTTTGAACCTGCTATGAAGGCGTTGGAACTTGGTTATGACCTTCTTCTTGAAAAGCCTGTTGCTCCCACCCCCGAAGAGTGCGGTATGATATATAAGCAAGCAGAAAAGTACGGCAGAAAGGTTATGGTATGCCACGTACTTCGTTATACTCCTTACTTTACGCAGCTTAAGAAAATTATTGACGACGATGTTTTAGGTAAGGTTGTTTCCATTAACCATACCGAAGCTGTTGGTAACATTCACCAGAGCCACAGTTTTGTAAGAGGTAACTGGGGCAATTCCGACAGAGCAACCTTTATGCTTCTGCAAAAATGCTGTCACGATATAGATATTCTTCAGTGGCTTATTGGCGAGAACTGTGATAGAATTCAGTCTTTCGGTTCGCTTTCTTACTTCACCGAAGCCAATGCACCCAAAGGCGCTCCCGAAAGATGTATTGAAGGCTGCCCCGAAGCCGATACCTGTCCTTACAATGCCGTAAAGCTTTATTATGATGATAAAGATAACGGCTGGTTCAGAACAACCTCTACCAAAAAGGTTGATCCTACCGATGAGGACGTTATGGAAGCAATGAAAAACACCCAGTACGGTAAGTGCGTATTTAAATGCGATAACGACGTTGTTGACCACCAGACCGTTAATATGGAATTTGCCGATAAATCCACCGTTCTCCTTACCATGTGCGCCTTTACCAAAGGCGGCAGATACAGTGACATAATGGGCACCAAGGGTATGCTTCACTGTGAAATGGGCGCAGAGGACGGCAAACAGTTCCGTTTTTATGATTTTGCCACCAAAGAATTCCGTTACCTTGACAGCGAAATTGCTGTTGCCGGTGACTCTATTACTTCCGGTCACGGCGGCGGTGATACCGGTACTGTTAACGCTCTTTATAAGTATATTACTGGTGAGCTTGGTAAAGATGACGTTAGCGAAATCGGTATTTCTTGCTATAATCATTTACTTGTATTTGCTGCTGAAGACTCTCGTATTTCCGGCAAGGTTATTGAGGCTAAGGATTATACCGATAAATATATGAAATAATCTCTGATAAGCATAATAATTTATCAAAAACCCTCCGTTTATGTGATACTTAAACGGAGGTTTTTTAATAGTTATTGAAGTTTTGAACAGGTTATTGACATAAGTTATGCACCAAATGTGTAAAATTATGTCGGTGAATGTCGCAAATTAACCTCTTATTATTTTGTTGACGGTAGAAGGATAGGTCAGGTCTAACTGCTGTTAATGAATTAAAAAAAGAGGTTGAATTTATGATTTATGCAAAGGTTAAGGGTCAGCACATTACAGTTTGTGCGGATCCGGTTTATTCTGATTCTATAAATTTTTTGTCACTTAAACTGGAACTTTCTAATGAGTGGAACGGCTATGAAGTGACGTCAATTTTTAAAGGAATCAGTGGAAAAAATGTTTCGGCAATTCTTAATGAAGAAAGCGGATTTTATATCGGGGATAATACCTTTCTTGTACCTTATGAGGTTATTAAAGTGCCCTTCTTTACTTTTTCGCTTATTGGAACAAAAGAGGATAGCCGTATTACTACAAATGCGGCAAAGGTAGAGGTTTTTGAGAGCGGATACGGACAGGGAGAAATTCCAGATGAACCGACACCGAGCCAGTATGAGCAATTATTAGCTCTTTATCAATCGACAGAACAAATTGCCCAAAGCGTAAGAGATGATGCCGATAACGGTGTATTCAAAGGTGATAAAGGCGACAAAGGTGATAAAGGAGATACGGGTGGTAAGGGCGATAAAGGCGACAAAGGCGACAAAGGTGACCAAGGCGAACAGGGTCTGCAAGGGGAGCCCGGTCCGCAAGGAGAACGAGGCTTGCAAGGTGAAGTCGGAGGCCAAGCGGTCTTAGGAAGACAATAAACTTTTACAACTC
>JAZSHI010000021.1:0-13739 GCA_045533195.1 Acutalibacteraceae bacterium | reverse complement strand
TGGGAGAGCATCTGCCTTACAAGCAGAGGGTCATAGGTTCGAGCCCTATTGTTCCCACCATTTTTATGGCCTGGTAGTTCAGCTGGTTAGAACGCTAGCCTGTCACGCTAGAGGTCGTGGGTTCGAGCCCCATCCAGGTCGCCATTTTTGCCTCTGTAGCTCAGTTGGTAGAGCAGGGGACTGAAAATCCCCGTGTCGTTGGTTCGATTCCGACCGGAGGCACCATTTGAATATGCGGATTTAGCTCATCTGGTAGAGCGCCACCTTGCCAAGGTGGAGGTAGCGGGTTCGAGCCCCGTAATCCGCTCCAAAAAATCTCGTTCTTCGGAACGAGATTTTTTTATCCAAGCCGACAGGCTTGGTATATCATCACGACGCAGTCGTGTATATCATTGCCTCATTATTGCGGCGTATATCATCACACGAAGGTGTGTATTTTTGTCGGCTTGATGATATACAACTTCTGGCGAAGTTGATGATATGCAATTCCTTGCGGAATTGATGATATACAACGGCTTTGCCGTTGATTACTTTTCTGAATAAAGCGGCAGAAATGAGGCAGTTTACTATATCTTGCCTTTTTTATTTTTTTATAGTATAATTATTATGTATAATTGTATAGAGGGGTAGATTTTATGAAAAAAATCGGTAAAGCGCTTTTTGTTCTTCTTTTATCAGTTTTTCTTATCACCTTAATCTTTGCCAATAGCTTTGGCTCTTTTGGTGAAGGAAATACCTGGACAGGCGATATTGCATCTGAATTTAAGGGAGAGGGTACAAAAGAAAATCCTTACGTCATTACTGAGGCTAAGGAACTTGCTCTTCTTGCTCAAAAAGTAAATTACGGGAATAATTATTCGGGTTGTTATTTTGAGCTTGGCGCTGATATTATTTTAAACGTCAGCACTAATTGGCAGGAATGGGGCAAAATTAACGAACAGGGACAGATTAATGCTCCTATAAATAAATGGACTCCTATAGGTTTATATAGTGACCGTAGCTTTAAAGGCTACTTTGACGGAAAAGACCATACCGTCAGCGGTATGTATGTAAATGATGTAAAAGGTAAGCATTTTGGTCTTTTCGGATATACTTACAATTACGGTGAAATTAACGTTAAAAACGTAAAGGTTATTAATTCTTATGTTTTTGGAACAAATCTAATTGATACATATACTGCGAAGGTTGGCGGTGTAGTTGGCTATGGCAATGTAGAAAACTGTCATTTTATGGGTAACGTTATCGGTGACGACGGAGAAGGAAACTATATTGACGTCGGCGGTGTAGTTGGCTACGGCAAAGCGGTAAACTGTACTGCAAGGGGCAGCGTAAAGGCTAATGATGACCGCTCTAATGCAGGTGGAATTATTGGCGGCGGTGATGCAACCAACTGTATAAACTATGCTACAGTTGACGGTAACAGTGTAGGCGGTATTACAGGAAGCGGCGATGCTTATTACTGTGAAAACTACGGTGACCTTTTTGCAAAGGGCAGTGATGTAGGCGGTATAACCTGTAGCGGTACTGCTCAATACTGTAAGAATGCAGGAACTATAACCGCAAATAACTGTTACAGTGTCGGCGGTATATGCGGTAGCAATTACGTTGACGGGCTCGAACATATACTTCAGTATTGCTTTAACGAGGGCGATATCTATGTTGAAAACTGCAGTAACGTAGGCGGTGTTGCCGGTAACGGATTTCCGCAAAACTCTTACAATAGCGGTACTATTAATTGTACCGACTGCACTAAGGTGGGCGGCGTTGTAGGCTTTACGGGTTATAATTATTATACCGGCGGTGTTAATCGTTGCTATAATGTTGGTACTATAAACGGTAGTGCAAGTAATGTTGGCGCAGTAATAGGTTATAACGAAAGCGATTCGGATAACAATTATCTTTTCTTTCTTGATACCTCTTATCCTACTGATGAATACGGTGTAAAGCTTACTGCAAGTCAAATGAAAGATAGACAACAGTTTACATCTTATAACTTTAATAAAGTATGGGAATACATTGAAGGGGCAGAGTATCCCTATCCCACACTCCGTTATTTCGGCAGTAAAATTTACGGCTTTGGTGTTGATATTTATGACGGTAACAACATCGTTTCAAGTCAGACTATTGCTGAAAACGAAACATACGTATTAAAAAAACTGGGCGATAAGGGCAACCTTAAATTCGTAGCCTTTGAAAGAGAAGGCGAGTATTACCTTGACGGCGACAGTGTTACCGTAACCGAAGATATGTCTTTTAACGCTGTATGGAAGGTTGAAAATAAAGGTACAAACGTTTGGGACGGCAGTAGCGATACCGATTGGGACGGTGAAGGAACTCAGGGAAATCCCTATAAAATAACAAGCAGTGCAGAACTTGCTGGTTTGGCTGAACGTGTAAATAATGGAGAAAACTTCTATAATACCTATTTTTCTTTGGAAAACGATATATATCTTAACGACTCTTATGATTACAGTTACGTTATAACTGCTGAAAATATATGGGAGCCTATCGGAAACTATGGCGGCTATACTAAACTGTTTAACGGCCATTTTGACGGTAAAAACCATACCGTTTACGGCCTTTATATTAAGAATAGCAGTGAATATGTAGGACTTTTTGGTTTTGCTAACGGTACTATCAGTAATCTTTCGGTAAAAAATTCTTACGTTGGTATTTTAGGCAACGAAGACTCGGGAATTCACTATACGGGTGCTATAGCAGGAAGAAGCGAAAACGTTACAGGCTGTAAAAACTATGCAACGGTAGAGTATATTGCTTCGAAAACATCTTCGGGAAATTACTATATAGGCGGTGTAGTCGGAGACAGTTATAATACTGCCGAATTTTGCGAAAACTACGGCTCGGTAAAGCTTAACAGCTACTCCAAAGCTGAAAGTCTGCGCCTTCCCGAAATCCATTTAGGCGGTGTTGTCGGTGATGGTAGTACGGTTAAAAACTGCAAAAACTATGCCGACATATATACCGAAAATTTAAAAACTGATGACCATAGTTGGATTTATTTAAGCGGTGTAGTTAGCAGAGGTTATATTATTAGTGACTGCGAAAATTACGGTAATATTTATTCTCCCCGTATTATGATTGACGCATCCGGAAGCGATATAATCAGTATATCGGGTATAACGCACGAAGCTTCATATATTGAAAACTGCAAAAACTCAGGAAAGATAAAGGGTGAATATATAAGCGCAGGTATTGCCTATTACGTAAATCAAGAGATGGAAAACTGTGAAAATACAGGTAACGTTACAGGCGAAGAGGCTTTCGGTATAGCCTATAATCTTTCAAATGCTAAAAATCTTGTTAACAGAGCAAGTGTGACTGCCCATAATTTTTCAAATTACAGTATGCTAAAAGCAGGCGGTATTGCGTATTCTGTAAAAAGCGCAAGTGACTGTAAAAACTATGGAAAAATTGATGCTTTCTTAGAGGGCAAAGGCAGTGTAAACGATTTGTATGTTTCAGGACTTTTCTGTCAGACAGCAGAGGCTTCCTATCCCGAAGCACCCATTACTATAGAAAGATGCATAAATTACGGTCAGGTTAGCTTGAATAATGATAAAGAACGCTATATAAGCAATCTTTATGCGGCAGGTATTCTTGGAAAATCTCGAGGCTATGCTTTTGTTAAAGAAAGTGCAAATAATGGAAAAATTTATGCTTCAAACCTGTCTCTTTCTTCAAGTGACAGGGCTTATATCGGCGGTGTAGTGGGTGACGGCGACCTTGAAAATTGCTATAATACGGGAACAATTACCGTTACTATCGCTTATTGCTCATACGAGACAAAAGATACTGCTATAGGCGGTGTTGCAGGAAGAGCAAGTGCTGTTAATTGCTATAACGTAGGCAAAATAAATATTACTAATAATGATGATACTGAAGGATTAACGGTTGGCGGAGTAGTAGGCAATAAAACCCTTAAAGACAGTGAAAACTGCTATTATCTTGACTCTGTTTTAAGCGGCGCTGAATATAATAATATCGGTATTGCTAAAACAGATAGCGCCCTTAAAGACAAAAAGACCTTTACCGATTATGATTTTAATAAAATCTGGGAAATGAACGGTCTTTCGGGATACTCCTATCCGAATCTTCGCTTTATGGGAAGCGGCACCCACAGATATTTTGTAACCTTTAAGGATGAAGGGAAGAACCTTTTTACCGAAGCATATTATAACTCAAGTATTCTGACCTTTACTGCTCCCGTAATTAAATCGGGCTATAGATTTGAGTATTGGCAGAACCAAAACAATAAGTATTTTGAAAACGATACCGTTACAGTTAACTCTGATTTAAGTTTTGATGCCGTATGGACAAAGCTTAATAACAGTGAAGCTTGGGATAATAGTATTGATACCGTGTATGAAGGAAACGGAACCGAAGAGTCTCCCTACCTTATAAGCAGCGCTGCTGAACTTGCAGGACTCAGACAGCTTATAGCTGTAGATAATAATACCGATTTTGCGTCTGCTTATTATAAACAGACAAAGGATATTTATATAAATTCTGCATATAACTATTCCTCTACCGTTATGGCTGAAAACAGCTGGAGACCTATAGGCAACGAAAATTCATCAAATAGTTTGCTTTTCAGCGGTACTTATGACGGCAACGGATTTACCGTTTACGGCTTATACTTTAAAAATGATGACTTTAATATGAGCCTTTTCGGTGACGTAGAAAATGCAACCTTTAAAAACGTTACCCTTAAAAACGGTTATCTGGGTTGTAACTCCGAAGATGGCGGTGCCGCTATGATTGGCGCTCTTATTAGTAAAGGCGAAAACGTTACTCTAATAAACTGTACTAACTTTGTTAACATTGAAAGCAACGTAAATGCCGACAGAGTAGGCGGACTTATTGGTATTGCAAACGGAGTGACTTTACAAAACTCTGTAAACTTCGGTACAATAAAGGGCAAGAATATAGGCGGTTTAATCGGCTGGATGTATAACAGCGATGAAATGAGTATATCTATTGACGGCGGTGTAAACTACGGAGATATAATAAATACAGGTTATGATGCTTCTACCTTAACAGGCGGTATTGCAGCAAAAGTTAATGAATATAATATTCAGAATACTTCGGAAATTAAAAACTGCGTTAATGAAGGCGAGATTTTCGACAAACGTGGAAAGTCAGGCGGTATAATCGGTATCGGTTATATGGTAACAATTGAAAACTGTCAGAATAAAGCCGATATAAAAGGCGATGCAGGTATAGCAGGTTATTTTTCAAACGGATGCAGTGTTAAAAAATGCATAAACTACGGTGATGTAACCAATGAATATGATAGCGCAGCGGGAATAGTTATGGGCTGTAATTACAACACATATATTTCTGTGACAGAAAATGAAAACCACGGTGATATTATCGGCTTAAACTATGCGGCAGGTATCATTTCCCACGGTGAATATGCTTATATTGATAGCTGTATAAATCACGGAAATATACAAACCGTAGGTGAAGGCGAACATGCAGGCGGTATTGCTTGCGGAAGAAATTGCAACTATTTGTCAGGCTGTATCAATTACGGAAAAGTTTCTTCTTACCGTTATGTAGGCGGTATAGTTTCACAAAGCGCAAGTGTGTTTGACTGTATCAATTACGGCGAGGTTAGAGGTGAATTATCCTACGTTGGCGGTATAGCAGGAGATGTAGAAGCGGATTATTCATATGTTTCAGGCTGTATTAATCACGGCGACGTTTACGGCTACTCTTGGGTTGGCGGTATATCGGGAGGTATGGGTGATTCCGACAGCACAGTTGCAGATTGTGTGAACTTAGGAAATATTACCGGTATTAGAAATAATATAGGCGGTATATTGGGTGACAGCTACGAATGTACCCTTACTAAATGCTATAATGCAGGTAATGTGGAAAGTGACGGAAGCTTTGTGGGCGGTATTGTTGGTGACGGTAATGCATCTCTTAGCTATAATAAGGGCGATGTAACAGGTAGCTCTTACGTAGGCGGTATATCCGGTGACGATGACGCAACCGACTGCTTTAGCTTCGCTTCTGTTAAGGGTGGCTCTTATGTAGGCGGTATAACGGGTGACGGCGACGCTACACGTTGTTATGTTTTAGGATACGTCAACGGTGATTACAGGGTTGGTTCTGTAGCGGGTGACGGCAAAGCAATAGATTGCTATTATAGTGCTGTTGTAACCATAAATAATGAGTATGACGAACCCGAACTAAACGGAACATATATTACTCTTGATGACCTTAAAGCAGGTAATATGCAGGGCTTCGATTTTGAAAGCGTATGGATGTTAAGCGGTGATGAAAGCTATCCGTATCCTGTACTCAGAGATACAGTTTACTATGCAACCTATACTGTAACCTTCCTTGATGCTGACGGTGTAACGGTGCTTAAGGAACAGAAGGTTAATGAAGGCTTTTCTGCAAGTCCTCCCGTTATTGAGCCCTTTACCGACCAAAACTTTGTTTATGCAATAGACCATTGGGATACAGAATATACAAATATAAAGAAGGATACTACCGTTAAAGCGGTTTATAAAAAGACCGAAAAGATTAAATTTAAAGGCAGAACCTTTGAAATTTTTGTACCCTTCGGTTATTCTGTAGATAATCTTACTGCAAAAATAGAATCGGAATATAAAAATATAATAGCTCATACTACCAATGGCTACAAAATGAAGGTTGAAGCCGAATTTGATTTAAGTCCTTTCGAGGTTAATACTTCGGGAATATTTGAATTTGTCGGCAAAGCGGATTTAACCCAGTCGCCTTATTATGAAATGGCAGAGGGTGAAAGCTTTATTGTTAAGGTTACGGTTAATCCTTCCCTTGATAATGAATTTGATATTGCTGATCTTACCTTTATCGAAAATAACGGACAGATTACCATAACAGGCTATAACGGAAAAAGTCAGGAAATAAGAATTCCCGAAAAGATAAACGGTAAAACCGTTACCGAAATTGGTGAATATGCCTTTAAGGATAATCAGAATATAACAGGTGTTTATCTGCCTGAGGGTGTGAAAGTAATAGGTGTAGGAGCATTCGAAAATGCCGTAAACCTTGTGGCTTTATCACTTCCCGAAAGCCTTGAGGAAATAAATGCCTTTGCTTTCTATAATACTTCTCTTAACGCTATTACCGTTGGTGCAAATGTTTGGTCTTTTGGTGAAAAAGCCTTTGGTGTTTTTGAAGACGAAACCATTAAGGAATTTACTGTTTTTTGTGTAAGAGACAGCATAGCTGAAGCTTTTGCTAAGGAAAACGGACTTAATATTTCTTATATCAGCCTTCAGACAAACCAAACAACAGGCATATCGGCAAACGTCTGCGAGGGAGTTACTCTTAACGCTTCAAAGGTTGTAGGCGGTGACTATTATGAAACTGCACAGAGTATAACCGAAAAGGCGAATGTAAGTATGTTCGAAATTACTCTGAGCAATGATACAAATGCTGAAATTCAGCCTGATAATATGATGAGAATTTCTATTCCTCTGCCTGAGGGTTATTCTGAAAAAGCAAAGATTTACCGTATAAATGCTGATGGTTCATATCTTGATATGAACGCGACCTTTAAGGATGGAAAACTTGTTTTCGATACAGCTCATTTAAGCTACTACGCTATTATAAGTGAAGATGAAAGCGTATTTGGTGACTGTAATGGTGACGGTAAGTTTGATACCGTTGACCTTGCAGAGTTAAAACTTCTCCTTGCAGGTCTAAAAGAGGAGTTAATAGGAAATGCAGACCTTAACGAAGACAAAGCTATTAACACCGTTGACCTTGCAGAAATGAAATTAATGCTTGCCGGACTTAAGTAGGGAATAGATAATATGAAATTTTTTAAACATTTAATGACCGTTACGCGACACAGACACGCTGTTTTTGTGCACTCTGTAAAGGCGGGAATAGGCTTTCAGGGACTTTTCCACGATTTATCTAAATTTTCTCCCTATGAATTTTTTGCAGGGGTTAAATACTATCTGGGCAATAAAAGTCCTAACGAAGCCCAAAGGACCAAATTCGGTTACTCTGCTGCCTGGCTTCACCACAAGGGCAGAAACAAGCACCACTTTGAATACTGGACAGATTACAGCAAAATAGCAGGGAAGGTAATACCTATTAAAATGCCCCTGAAATTCCTTAAGGAAATGTTCTGTGACAGAGTGGCGGCAAGTAAAATTTATCAGGGCAAAAACTATAAGGACTCTCACCCCTATGAATATTTTATGCGAGGAAAACCCAATAGATTTATTCACGAGGAAACCTCAGACCTACTGGAAAAACTCCTTTTAATGCTCAAAGAAAAGGGAGAAAAGGAAACCTTTAGCTTCATTAAAAATTTAAAGGAATACTAAAAAACAGGCTCGAAAGAGCCTGTTTTTGTTATGAAATAGGGCTGTGCTTTGCGCAGAGGGAAGAGGGATGAGGGAGTAGGGAATTCCCTTGCCTCCCTCATCAGATGGAGCCAGATAAACAATGTAAACAATGTTTTTAAACTTTTTTTATAAATAATAAAAAAATAAAATATTTTTATTAATTTTAAATCTTTTATAGATTTGTTGTTGTCATTGTTGTTAAATAGGCTCAAACCCTTTGTTTATGCGGGTTTTGATGTCTACAACCGTGTCTACAACGTGTCTACAATGTGGTTACTACTCTTTATCCAGCCCCGTGCTCTTCCATAATTTTCAATATATATTGGGTTTTTTGCTCTCTCCCAGCCTTCCATTTGTTGCATTATAAGACCGATTTCGGTGCTGTCCTTTTTGGTGGGGTGGGAGTATTTTTCTTTAAGCGCATTTTCCCAAATGGATAAAACGCATACTCTTTCTTTGCCTTCAAGATATTCTTGTATTAAATCTATTCTATAGTCCATCTCGGTAGCGTTTTCCTGACGTTCCTTTATTTCATTTATAAGCTTTCTTTCAGGAGTTGGGGAGAGACTGCCTAACTGATAATAAACGTAGGCTTCTGCCCAGCACTGCATAATGAAGTGCTTTATAAACTTTTCGTTATCGTAAATTTCCTCCCCCGTACAGTTAACGGTGACGGGCAAAAAGCGTCGGTTTCCCGTTTTGTCGGTCAAAAACTGCTGACGGTTGGTGGTGCCTATAAATATGCACGACCTTTTATAGTCCTGCGCTCTCTTTTCATAGGGGCGTCTATAGTAGTCGCTTTGACGTGTTAAATAAGATTTTACCGCTTCAACCTCCTTTGATTTTGTAACGGCAATAAGCTCACCCAGTTCGCATATCCATTTGCCCCTAATGGCTTCCAGTCCGTCCTTTCCTTCAATGGAAAAAACCTCGCTGAAGTATTCTTCCTCAATGGAAAGCCAACGGACTATAGTACTTTTGCCTTCGCCCTGCTTTCCGATAAGTACGGGCACCGAGTCAAACTTACATCCTGCTTCAAAAATGCGGTGAATACCTCCTGCAAATATAAGCCTACTTACTTCACTTACATACTCACTTTTTTCGCACTTTAAAATATCACTTAAAAAGTTTTTAATTCTCTCCTTGCCGTCCCACTCTATACTCATAATCATAAATTCAAGAGGGTTGTATTTTCGCGTAAGGGCAATATTAAGTATGGCAGTATCGCACATTTGCGGATTGTAAATGCCATAGACACGGGAAATATAGCCGTATGCAAGGGAGTCATCACTGTCTGTCCATAGCCTGTCCTTTCCGTTTTCTCTAAGGGTAACTGCACCGAGTAGGGTGTTGTACCTAATGTTTTCAAAGTATGGCTCGTTTTCCACAATATCCTCGAAGTTGGATAGATTAGTAGCAACCGAATTGTCCTCACGTCTTACTAAATTAAAACCGTAATCAATGTACTCCTTGCGTTTGATTTTTTCTTCCTCCTTTCTCATTTTTTCCATAGCCTTGATTAAATTGTCGGCTTTGGTTTTACAACCAAGAAGCTTTGCTCTGTCTTTGATTTCCTCAATAAGCTTGGCTTTTAAAAACTCGTCTCTTTGAGAGAATATGTAGTTTAGAAATTCTTCACTGAGCAACTCTTTTTCTGTTAGTTCGCAAATTTTTACATTCTTCATATAATTTCTCCTTTATTATTTATTAGAACAGTGCGAACAACTGTTCTAATATAATAATTATATACGTTAATTTGCGACATTCACCGACATCTTTTGTGTTTTTGCAAAAAATTTGATAAATTTTATCTTTTTTGGGGACAGTGGGCATCGTCAATTTTCCCTCGTCCATAATCCCTACTCCCTAAAAAAAATCTCCGATTTTTTTATTAGGCTTGTTCATTTTGACTATTGAAATTTTGGGAAAGAAGTGATAAAATATGTCTGTTTGGAATATTTAAAAAAGAGGGGTATATATGAATATTTTACTTTCTGTGTCTATTTCGCTTTTAGCGGGACTTTTAATGACACGTTTCTTTAAAAAACTAAAGCTTCCCAGCGTTACCGCTTATCTTATTGCCGGTGTGCTTATAGGTCCTTACTGTCTCGGAAGACTCGGTATCGGTGGACTTGGCTTTAATTCTATGGAATCGGTTGAAACTTTAGGTCTTATTTCCGAGGTGGCGTTAGGCTTTATTGCCTTTTCCATTGGTAACGAATTTATAGTTTCCGACCTTAAGAAAACGGGAAAACAGGCTCTTGTTATCGGTGTTGTTCAGGCATTGGTTGCTTGTCTGTTGGTTGACGGTGCGCTTTTCATTGTACATAAAATAATGCCCGACGTTCTCACGCTTCCTCAGGTGCTTACTTTAGGAGCTATTGCTACCGCTACTGCGCCTGCAGCCACCCTAATGGTTGTGCGTCAGTATAAGGCGAAGGGACCTCTTACAAAGCTTCTTCTTCCCATAGTTGCTCTTGATGATGCGGTGGGACTTATTATGTTTGCGGTGTCCTTCGGTATTGCAAAAACTCTTGTAAGCGGCGAGGTTGACCTTATTTCCATAATAGTTAATCCTATTATAGAAATTGTTTGCTCTCTTATTTTAGGCGCTATTATGGGTGTGGTTCTTACCCATCTTGAAAAGCTTTTCAATTCCAACACCAACCGTCTTAATTTAACCATTGGCGTTGTGCTTATTACCGCTTCAATTTCAATGCTTCATTTTAGTGTAGGCCCCGTTGAAATTCATTTTTCATCCCTTCTTACCTGTATGATGCTTGGAACGGTATTCTGTAATATCTGTCCTCTTTCTCACGACCTTATGGCTGCAAGTGATAAATGGACTTCGCCCCTTTTTGCAATATTCTTTGTTATAAGCGGCGCTGAGCTTGAATTAAAGGTTTTTGGCAGTCTTTCCATTGTTATAATCGGACTTGTTTATATCGCTTTCCGTTCTCTCGGTAAATATTTCGGTGCTTTAATGAGTGCTGTTGCCACCAAATGCTCAAAGCCGATTTGTAAATATCTTGGCATAACCTTGCTTCCTCAGGCGGGTGTAGCACTTGGTATGTGCGCTACCGCTATGCAACTTGGTGAGCAGGGAAGCTTGATAAGAAATATAACCCTTTTTGCTGTGCTTATTTACGAGCTTTTCGGACCGCTATTTACAAGAATGGCGCTTACTGCGGCAGGGGAAATTGCACCTATGCCTGACCATGTTAAGCATAGACGTACCCATAAGCTAAACGAAGCAAAGGAATTAAAGAAATAAAATCTAAAACCGCTTGAATAGTTCAAGCGGTTTTGTTACAATAAAATAGGTGATAAAAATGAAGAATAAAACCTGTTGCTTTACAGGACACAGAGAAATTCCCGAACACGAATACAAAACTGTTTATGAAAGAACAAGGGAAGAAATACTAAATCTTATTAATAAAGATGTGGAGCGTTTTATTGTAGGCGGAGCATTGGGATTCGACACCCTTGCCGCCACGCTGCTTTTTGAAATAAGACAAAATTTCCCCCATATAAAAATAATAGTTGCAGTGCCCTATAAGGCACAGGCAAAGGGCTTTAGCGAAAGCGATTTGGCGGTTTATAACGAAATGCTCAGTATTGCTGATGAAACGGTTGTACTCAGCGAAAATTATTATAGAGGCTGCTTACATAATCGAAATCGGTATATGGTGGACGAAAGCGGTTATATAATTTCTTATCTTAGAAAAACAAGCGGAGGTTCTGCTTACACCACCGATTATGCGAGAAAAAAAGGAATAGAAGTGATTAAAATATAAAAGACGGCTTTGCCGTCTTTTATATTTTAGGGAGTAGGGCTGTGCTTCGCACAGAGGGAAAATGTCGCATTGCGACAAAGGGGATAGGGAGAAGGGGGAAAGTTGTATAGTAAAAGCGGACACATAGAAAAGGGAATGGTAAAATAGAAGAAAGAGGTGTCCACAATGAGAAGAAGTTACCGGAAGATGCAGCTCTCAAAAAACTTAAAAAAGAAAATGAGAGACTAAAAATGGAAAATGAAATACTAAAAAAAGCAGCGGCATACTTTGCGAAACACCCGGCAGACGAGTGAGATTTGCAAAAGCAGAACTAACAGGTTGGAGTATCGCAAAAAACCAAACGCAAAAATTGGTACAGGACGCTTTTACCTTATTTTTCGGCTTTTTGGGATTCGGGAACGCTTGTTATGTTTCTTCCGAACAGTTTTTTATAAAGAGAGCTAACATAATTTGCATCGGTATAGCCATACATCTCAGCAACCTTATACATAGGCAAACGTTCCTTTTCCAAAAGATTCTTTATGTCGGTAAGCTTATGTATGTTGACGTAGCGTATAAGCGTCATACCTTCGGATTTTTTAAACACACTACATAAATAGCTGGGAGATACATTGAGGTGCTCAGCCACCATCTTTTGAGTTATCGGTTTTTTTATATTCCTTTGTATATAAGATTTAGCCTTTTCTACCACAAGGGAATATTTAGGCTGATAAGAAGCTTCGTTCCTTCGACTAGCCTCATCAATTTTGCAAAGAATTTTGAAAAACAGCTCCGCCGTTCTGCCCGGTGAATTCTCGTAGATATAAGACGAATAGATAAACTCATCAATAAGACGTTTTATTTCTTCGGTCTCCGGACAGCGTTTTAATACGTAGGGAATATGAAAAGCCGATACGCTTTTGTCGGAAAACTCCCACAAAGTATCAATTGAAACAACGTGGTGCGAGTGAAAGCCCGAGGAGCTTACGGTGGTCTTTACATCTCGTATAGCACACATAATATCGTCTTTTTCGGCAATATATCTTTCAGTTCCCTTAGTGACCTCTAATCTTCCCTCAGAAACGTAGGCAAACTCAAGGCACGTATTAGATGGTTCGAAGGAGGATTTGTATCCGTCTGTTTCATATACGCAGGCCAGCTTAAAAATCGGCATTTGGTGAATATCAATAAGATTCATTTCTCCACCTCCGAAAACAGTATAGCACAACATTTGCTTCCATTCAATGTTTTTTTTGGGAAAAATGTGTTAATTATGTCAAGAATTCTAAACTTTGTCTATTCAAAAACAAACAACAAGCAGATATAATGAAAATAAAAATAATAAACAGGAGTATCGTATGCAATATTTGTTACTTATCTGCTTAGTCGTTTTTGTTGCGGCTCAAAGCATCATCAAAAAACAGTATAATCTAAAGGCTCAATATCCTAAGGTATTTTTCTTTTCGGCAGTCACAGCTGCTGCTGAGGTCGTTTTCTTTGCAATCACCTCGGGCTTTAAGTTTGAATTTGTACCCGAGCTTATCCCCTATTCGATTGCCTTTGCGATAATGTTCTC
>JAZSHI010000037.1:0-27601 GCA_045533195.1 Acutalibacteraceae bacterium | reverse complement strand
CAAACTCATAGGTCAAAAATTAAAAGGTATCGAATTTGTGTTCCCTTTCCAAAAAATTCCTCGAACTTGTTTCGGGGAATTTTTACTTCTTACCTATTACCTCTTCACTCTTCCCTCAAAAAGTTCTTGGAATTTTTGAAGTAATAAGTAATAAGTAAAAGGTAATAGGTTTCGGTATCGGCTTTGCCGACGAATCATAAATACTATGTAGTGGTTCAAACCTATAGGTCAAAAATAACAGTTTCTCATATTTATTTAAGTAAAGCAATAGCTTATGTTTTATTGAATAATTTCAATTTATATGATATAATTATAAAAAACTTAAGTGCAACCTTTCATTAAACGGTCACACTGACAGATATAACAAAGGAGAAATATTTTGTATGATTTTTGACAAGGTTAAAAAGAATTTAGGCTTTGGCTGTATGCGTCTTAAAATGAACGAAGACAAGGTAGATTACGAAGAATTCAGCCGTATGATAGACACCTTTATTGATGCAGGCTTTAATTATTTTGATACCGCCCACGGCTATATTGACGGAAAAAGCGAAACAGCCATAAGAGATTGTCTTACTAAAAGGTATAACCGCGAGGATTTCGTTTTAGCCGATAAGCTGTCTGCTTGGTATTTTGAAAAGGAAGAGGATATTTTGCCTCTTTTTGAAAAGCAGCTTGAGCTTTGCGGAGTAGAATATTTTGACTTTTATCTTTTACATTGCGTATCGAGAGAAACCTATCCAAAGTATAAACGTTGTAACAGTTTCAATATAGTTAAAAAATTAAAAGAACAAGGCAAAATAAGACACGTCGCTTTATCCTTCCACGATACCGCAGATTTTCTTGATACGGTACTGACTGAACAGCCCTTTATTGAAGCAGTACAGTTACAGATTAATTATCTTGATTATGATGATCCTGCTGTGCAAAGCAAAGCTTGTTATGACGTAGCGGTAAAGCACGGCAAAAAGGTAATTGTAATGGAGCCTGTTAAGGGCGGCGCTCTTGCAAATCTTCCCGATAAAGCCGCCGAGGTTTTCAAAATGCTGGGGGACGGCAGTTACGCTTCTTATGCTTTGCGCTATGCCGCCAGCTTTCCCGAAGTATTTATGGTGCTTTCGGGAATGGGCAGTATGGATATGATTAACGATAACATAAACACCTTTTCGCCCTTTATTCCTTTAA
Source organism: Acutalibacteraceae bacterium (assembly GCA_045533195.1). Taxonomy (GTDB): domain Bacteria; phylum Bacillota; class Clostridia; order Oscillospirales; family Acutalibacteraceae; genus SIG607. Next base: position 26,419 of record JAZSHI010000037.1, on the reverse strand, counting down.
ATGATGATGAATTAAAGGCAGCCGACCGTGTTCGTGAAATTATCCGAGAGGTAAGGCAAATCCCCTGCACAAAGTGTAACTACTGCGCCGAGGTTTGTCCTAAAAGCATTCCTATCAGCGATATATTCTCGGTTTATAATCAGTATCTATCTGCAAAGATAACCTCAGGCGAGGCAAAAAATACTTTTCCAAAAGATAAATCCGATGCAAGTAACTGTATAAAATGCTCTAAATGCGAAAAAATCTGCCCACAAAACATACCTATAAAAGAGCATTTAGAAAAAATTACAAAGATGTAAAAAATAGACCAAGTGAACGCTTTGCTCACTTGGTCTATTTTTATCCAAAGAAATGCTCGAAGGGATTAAAGGGAATGGTTGTTGTATTGTCCTCTTCCTGCTGCTGTGCTGCGGCAGACTGTTTTTGTTCCTCAACCGTTACGGTTATTTCTAAGGTCTGTCCCTGTCTATAAACCGTAAGGTTAAGCTTATCTCCGCTCTTACAGGAGGAGACGATTTTCTTAAGGTCGGAAGTACTTTTAATTGCCTGACCGTTTACCTTTGTTATAATATCCTTTGCCTTAACTCCTGCTTTAGCGGCGGGGCCGTTTTCGGAAACAGCAGAAACTGCGGCGCCTGCAGGAAGTCCGTATTCCTGATTCTTTTCACTTACGTCTTCCACCGACACACCGATATAAGCCTTGGAAATATAACCCTTTTCGATAAGGCTGGTAATTAAATCCATAACGTTATTCATCGGAATAGCAAAGCCGATATTATCAATAGATGTACCTGAGCTGCTGTTTGTAGAATATTTAGCATTGGTTATTCCTATAACCTCGCCATACATATTAAACAGAGCACCGCCTGAGTTACCTGAGTTTATCGCGCAGTCGGTCTGAATAAGATCCATTGAAACGCCGTTAGACATTGTTACTTCTCTGCTTAAAGCGCTTACGGAACCTGCAGTAAGTGAGAAGGTAAGCTCACCTAAGGGATTTCCTATGGCAACCACGCTGTCGCCCACGTTCATTTTATCGGAATCGCCCACAGTAACGGCGGTAAGTCCCTTAGCGTCTATTTTAAGCACAGCCAAATCGTTGCTTTCATCATAGCCTACAACAGTAGCATCATAGCTTTCGCCCGAATAGGTTGCAACCTTTACGCTGGTAGCATCATTTATTACGTGATAGTTGGTTACCACATAGCCATCAGATGAAAGAATAAAGCCCGAACCTGATGCGGCAGAGGTGGTAGGATAGCCAAAGAAGTTTGTGGTTACCGAAGTAGATGTAATACCAACGGTAGCATTTACGTTTGCGGCATATATCTCTGCAGCAGTAAGCACCTTGCCTGTTTCAATTTTATTTACTTTAACTTCAACCTCATTTCGCTGTCCTTCATTTATTATAGTAGAACCGCCCGAAAAGGCATTAGTGACACCACCGATAGCCATAGTAAGAGCCGAACCGAGAATAGCGCCCACAAGGGAACAGCTAAGAGCAATTATAATAATTTTACCTATACCCTTCTTTTCCTTTTTAGGCGGCTTTATATCCGGTTCAACGGGCTGTGTATATACAGGTGTAACGTAGGTATCGGAAACCTCATTACTGTTTTCATAAGGATTATTACCTGTTTCAAATCTGTTATCGTCGTACATAATATCTCTCCTTATAGATTTTTACTCTATTTAAACTTATATTTTTTTCTAAATTTTAACTTAATTGTGAACAAATTGCAAAATCTGTTTGACAACGGCGTTTTTCCACACTATACTGAAAACGTCTGGAGTTGCTTTTATGAAAAAATTCTCACTATGCGCAGTTATACTTTTTTTATCGGTATTTTTTCTGATTATTTCCCTTTCCATAGCTATTCCCATTATAGCGCGTCCTATTTATTATAATCATTTGGAAAGCACCGATATTGAGAGGTTAGGACCTTATTCCAAAGAACAGATAAAAGATGCGTATGATGAAATACTCGATTATCTTACCTTTAGAAAAAAGGATTTTTCCTGCGGACAGCTTAAATTTTCGAAGTCGGGCGCAGATCATTTTAAAGACTGCCGAAATCTTTTCGCCATTGACTTCGCAGTGCTTTTGGTTTCAGGTGTTATTACCACTATATTACTACTTTTAAGAAAAAGATGCAACCTTTATTTATTGCGTCTTCCCGCGCCCTTTTATTCGGGAGTTTTGGGAATTTTGTTAATTGCTTTAGTAGGGTTACTTTCTATAGACGGCTTTAGTTTTGCTTTTATAATTTTTCATAAAATCTTTTTTATGGGCAAAACCAATTGGTATTTTGATGCCGCAACCGATGAAATCATAAACTATATGCCCGAAAGCTTCTTTTTAAAATGCGCTGTTATTATAGGCATTTCTATATTTATTTTATCCGCATTGGTGATTTTAATAAGTCTTAAAAAAAGAAAGGGAAAGTAAAATGGACTAAAAAAAATATTTTGATATTGAAAATGAACAACCCCTTGACCGTTTCGTTGACGGCATCAGCAATACCGCCGTTTTCAGAAAAATTGCCTTTGTCGGCGACAGTCTTTCTTCGGGCGAATTCGAAAGCAAAGACAAAGACGGCAATTCCGATTGGCACGATTATTACGAATATTCTTGAGGACAGTACATAGCCAGAAAAAACGGTCTGGTTGCCTATAATTTTTCAAAGGGTGAATTCAGCCAAAAGCAAAGTTCTTTTTTGTGACAATGCCCCGATGCTTAGACCAAAGACTCAATGAAATTAATAAACAGCACGCTGACCTTATGCACGAATTGGCAAATTATTTTGATAATGCATATGTTATCGACCTTAATAAATATGCGCCTGTTTATGACGAAGAATTCAAACGCCGTTATTTCCTTTACGGACATATGAACGCAAGCGGTTATATATTTACGGCAAATATGATTGATTCTTACATCGACTATATAGTGCGCCACAACCCCGAAGACTTTAGAAGAGTCGGCTTTATAGGAACAGACCTTAAATAAAAGAAAAGTATGCAGTCTTAAAACTGCATACTTTTTTATTCTACAACCTTTGTAGGAATGCCGTTACTGTCAAAAAAGTTCGCTACTTCTAAAAGGTAGTTTTTTTGGTCAACGGGAAAGCTCAGTCCGTGTCCTGCGCCTGCTACGGTAACAAGTTTTTTTGGAGCGTTACACACGGCATAGTTCTCCTTGCTCATATCAACGGGAACGAAATCGTCGCTTTCTCCGTGGAAAAAGATAACGGGAACCTTTATTTTTTTAACTGATTCAATAGCGGAGGTTTCTTCTATATTAAAGCCGCCATATAGTCTTGCCCCAAGCTTTACAAAGGGATAACTTAAGTTGGGCGGCAATTTCATATCCCGTATTACCTTTTTTATAATTTCTCTTGCTGAAGTAAAACCGCAGTCCGCAAGTACCCCAACCACATTTTCGGGAAGTTTTTCTCCTGCCGCCATCAGCACCGTGGATGCCCCCATTGAGATTCCCGTAAGGATTATTTTAACGTCACTGCCGAAATGATTTATTATAAAATTTATCCAGTCAAGACAGTCGCGTTTCTCTTTTATACCGAAGGAAAGTATTTTGCCTTCACTGTGTCCGCAACCTCGCTGGTCAACAAGTAATGCATTTCTGCCAAGGGCAAAACAACGCTGAACACCGCCGCAAAGGTCTCTTTCCGCCCTCCCCCTGTAGCCGTGAAGCATAAGTTCAATAGGCGCGCCCTTTTTATATTCATAGTATTTTCCTCTAAGCTTTAGTCCGTCAAAGGAGGTTATCTCAACGCGTTCAGTCTCGGTGCCAAACACCTCGTCAGCCCATTTTTGCATAACGTCTTTATATGCCTTATAGATTTCTCCGTCGGGTAATGAAAATTCATCGCTCACTTCCTTTTCGCGTTTGCTGAAAAATGCAATACGAAAGCAAATAAAGGATATAACCAGTGCTAAAATGACCAAAAAGAAAATAACGCCAAGGGCTATATACAAATACTTCATTGATTTCTGCTCCTTTTGCTTACTATAATTATTATACCACCTACAAAGCATATTTCAATCACAAAAATTAAATATTGATTTATAACGTATCATTTGGTATAATCATATCTGTGCGACTTCATTTTATTGAAGTTTTACCAAAAAACTCAAAAAAGGGAGAAAATTATGGATAACAAAAACAGCTTCAAGCCGTATATCCCTGCAGAAAGAGTAACCCCCGAAATAACCGTTACAGCAGTTATTATGGGTATTCTTCTCTCGGTAATATTCGGCGCAGCCAATGCCTACTTAGGACTCAGAGTAGGTATGACCGTTTCGGCATCTATTCCCGCAGCGGTTATCGCAATGGGCGTAATCAGAGTGATTATGCGCAAAAACTCAATTCTCGAAAGCAATATGGTACAGACAATAGGAAGTGCCGGTGAATCACTTGCCGCAGGCGCTATTTTCACAATGCCCGCCCTTTATCTTTGGGCTAAAGAGGGCGTTATGGAAAAACCCAGCCTTGTAACCATTACCGTTATCGCTCTTATCGGCGGTCTTCTCGGCGTATTCTTTATGATACCCTTAAGAAATGCCCTAATTGTTCGTGAGCACAACACACTTCCCTACCCCGAAGGACAGGCTTGTGCAGAGGTTATGCTCGCAGGTGAAGAAGGCGGTTCAAACGCTTCTACGGTATTTGCCGGTATGGGCTTTGCCGCGCTCTTTAAGTTTATTATCGACGGACTTAAGGTTATCCCCGGTGAAATTACTTTAAACATAAAGAAGCTTTATCCCTCTGCAATAGGTACTCAGATTTATCCCGCAGTTATGAGTGTTGGTTATATCTGCGGTCCCCGTATTTCTTCGTTTATGTTTGCAGGCGGTGTTTTAAGCTGGATGGTGCTTATTCCCATTATTGTTCTTTTTGGCGCAAACATTGTTATGTATCCAAGCGCTAATGCTACCATCGGTGAAATTTTTGCCGCCGACGGCGCCGCTGGTATCTGGTCCTCTTACATTCGTTACATTGGCGCAGGCGCACTTGCCGCAGGCGGTATTATAAGCCTCATTAAATCTCTGCCCCTTATTGTACGCACCTTCAGAGATGCTATAAAGGCTATGTCGGTTAAGGGCGAAGCTTCTACTCTTCGTACAAGCAAAGATATGAATATGGCTCTTGTTATCGGAATCATTGTTGCTCTTACCCTTATAGTATGGCTTGTTCCTGCCGTTCCCGTATCTCCTCTCGGAGCAGTTATAGTTGTTGTATTCGGTTTCTTCTTCGCTACCGTTTCTTCCCGTATGGTTGGTATCGTAGGAAGCAGTAACAACCCCGTTTCAGGTATGGCAATTGCAACCCTTCTTATTTCTACACTTATTCTTAAGTTTACAGGCACCACAGGGGCTGACGGTATGAAAGCCGCTATTGCTATCGGCTCTATCATTTGTATTGTTGCCGCTATTGCAGGTGACACCAGCCAAGACCTTAAGACAGGCTATCTCCTCGGCGCAACTCCTTGGAAACAGCAGGTTGGCGAAGTTATCGGTGTTGTTGCCGCCGCATTTGCCATCGGCGCTACCCTTAATCTTCTTGACTCTGCATGGGGCTTTGGCGGTGAAGAAATTGCCGCTCCTCAGGCTACCCTTATGAAGATGGTTATTGAAGGAATTATGGGCGGTAAGCTTCCTTGGGGACTTATCCTTATCGGTGTATTTATTGCAATTATTGTTGAAATACTCCGTTTGCCCGTTCTCCCTGTTGCTATCGGTATATATCTGCCCGTACAGCTTAACGCTTGTATTATGGTAGGCGGTATCATCCGCTTCTTTATGGATAAGATAAAGAACGAAAAACGCAGAGACACCGCTGTAAACAAGGGTATTCTCTTCAGCTCCGGTATGATTGCAGGCGAAGGCCTTGTAGGTATCCTTCTTGCTGTTCTTGCCGTTGTAGGTGTTTCGGGCAAAATCGATTTCTCACGTTTCGTAAGCGGTCTTTCTCCTCTTGCTTCGGGACTTTCGGGAATCGCTCTCTTTGCCGTAATAATCGCTGTATTCCTTCTTTTCTGCTTTGCGGGTAAAAAGGCTGACAAGAAAGACTAATGGCAAAAAGAAAAAACGTAATAAGCAAAAACTATCTTGAAAAGGTGCCGCTGAGAAGTCATCTTATCGACTGGAAAGAAAAGGACGGCATTATTACCCTTGAGATAGAAAATAAAGGCTGGGCAAACCGTCTTGCTCAAAAGCTTTTCGGTAAACCGAAAACAAGCTTTATTCACCTCGATGAAATGGGAAGCTTTCTTTGGCCCCATTTAAACGGTGAAAAAAATATAATTGAACTCGGCACTCTTGTTAAAGAGCATTTCGGCGAAAAAGCCGAGCCCCTTTATGAAAGACTTGCCCGATACTTTCAGATACTTGAAAGCTATCACTTTATAACCTTTATAGAAAAATAACTTAAAGCCCTGACCGTTATGGTCAGGGCTTTAAAATTTTTATATGGAAATTTTCTTAATAGTGTAGTATAATACTCCTATATATTACCTATTACTCTTTTCGGAGGCTTAATATGAAAATTATTGTTGTTGGCTGTGGAAAAATCGGCACTAACATAATTGGAGAACTTGTTAAAGAAAACCACGACGTTGTGGCTATCGATAAGAATCCTGCCCTTATAGATGAAATCACTACCATACACGACGTTATGGGTGTGGTTGGCAACGGCGCTGACTGTGAAACCCTTGAAGAAGCAGGCGTTGATGAAGCCGAGCTTCTTATCTCGGTTACCGACTCGGATGAAATGAATATGCTCTCCTGTTTTCTCGCAGGAAAAATGGGGGCATCCCATACCATCGCCCGAATAAGAAATCCCGAATACAACGATAAAAGCTTAGGCTTTATGAAGGAACAGCTTAATCTTTCTATGGCAATAAACCCCGAGCTTAATGCCGCAAGAGAGCTTTACAGACTATTAAAGCTTCCCTCCGCCGCAAAAATCGAAACCTTTTCGGGCAGAAACTTTGAAATGGTTGAAATAAAGCTAAAGAATGAGTCTGTTCTTGACGGGCTTTCTCTTATAGAATTTCGTAAAAAATATCAGATAAATCTTCTTATCTGCGTTGTTAAGCGTGATGATGAGGTATATATCCCCGACGGTAATTTCGTACTTAAAAGCGGGGACAGAATCTGCGTTACGGCACGTCCAGCCGAAATAATGAATTTCTTTAAAATATTAGGCACTCCCCGTAAAAAGAGCAAAAACGTTATGATACTGGGCGCCAGTAAAACCGCCTTTTATCTTGCAAAAATGCTTCTTGACGGCGGCAGTAACGTAAAAATCATTGACCTTAATGCCGATAAATGCGCGCAGTTCAGCGAAGCCCTCCCAGGCGCAGTTATAATAAACGGCGACGGTGCAAGACAGGAGCTTTTGCTTGAAGAGGGTATTCAAAACACCGATGCCTTTATTAGCCTTACGGGTATGGACGAAGAAAATATACTTATTTCCTACTATGCCGCTTCCCAGAATGTTACTCACGTAATTACAAAGGCTAACCGCGAGGAATTTGTTACTATGGCTGAAAAGCTGGGACTTGAATGTATTGTTACTCCCAAAAAGCTTATTTCCGATGTTTTGGTCAGATATGCAAGAGGTCTGCATAACTCTTTAGGAAGTAAAATTGAAACCTTATATAAAATTATGGATGGCAGAGCGGAGCTTCTTGAATTTGTAGTACAAAGCGACTGCGCACTTAACGGTATTGCTATCAAAAATCTAAAAATCAAAGGCTCTACCCGTATTGCAGGTATTATCCGCGGCAGAAAAATCATTATCCCAACCGGTGACGACTGTATGCTCAGCGGAGATAAGGTTATTATAGTTACGGCTATAAAAGGTCTTGGCGACCTTAACGATATAGCGGAATAAGAGGCAAAATATGAATAAATCAATGGTTTTTAAAATAACCGGAATTATTTTGCAAATTGAATCCATTTTACTGCTTCTTCCGGCTATTGTTTCTTTAATCTACAAAGAGTCTGCCGTTTGGTCATATCTTTTGGCGGCTGGTTTGTCTGCTCTTTGCGGAACTCTTTTAAGAATTGTTTTTAAGCCAAAAAGCACACTTATCTACGCAAGAGAAGGTCTTGTTATTGTTGCGCTTTGTTGGGTTTTTATGTCCCTTTTCGGCTGTCTTCCCTTTATTATAAGCCGCGAAATCCCAAATTTCTTTAACGCTTTTTTTGAAACGGTAAGCGGCTTTACCACTACCGGCGCATCTATTTTAAGCGGCGCGCAGTTAGAGGCTATGTCAAAGGGTAATCTTTTCTGGAGAAGCTTTACACACTGGATAGGCGGTATGGGTGTGCTTGTATTTATTACGGCTGTTATTCCAAATATGTCTGACCGTTCAATTCATATTATAAAGGCAGAAATGCCCGGTCCTATTGTGGGAAAACTGGTGCCTAAGGTAAAAGATACCTCAAGGGTACTTTATCTTATTTATATTCTGCTGACCTTTGCGCAGATTATTTTTCTGCTTTGCGGAGGGCTTGACCTATTCGAAAGCAGCGTTCTCTCTTTCGGCACAGCAGGAACGGGCGGCTTTGCAATAAAAAGCACCAGCATTGCCGATTATTCCCCCTATATTCAATGGGTAATTACCGTATTTATGCTTATTTTCGGCATAAACTTTAACCTTTACTATCTACTTCTTATAAGAAGATTTAAAAATGCTTTAAAGAGCGAAGAACTGTGGGTATATCTTTCTATTTTCGCTGTTTGCACAGGTATTATAACCTATAACGTACTTGGTTCCTTTAATGGCTTTTCCGAGGCGCTTCGCCATTCGGCATTTCAGGTTTCATCCATAATGACCACAACGGGATTTTCTACAACTGATTTCAACCTATGGCCTGCTCTATGCAAAACTTTGCTTATTATAATTATGTTAATAGGTGCTTGTGCAGGTTCAACGGCAGGCGGTTTCAAGGTATCACGTATTATCATTCTTGCAAAAACCCTTAAAAAAGAGTGTCAGCGTCTTATACATCCCCGTTCTATAAGAACCATTAAGTTTGAAGGAAAGGCGCTTGACACCGTAACCCGTCACTCAGTTGCGGCATATCTTGCCATTTACGTACTTGTACTGCTTTCGGTATTTTTACTTATATCGGTGGATAATATGTCAATGGAAACAAATTTCAGCGCTACCGTTGCCTGTTTCAATAATATAGGACCCGGTTTTGACGGTGTTGGTCCTATGTCCTGTTACGCCGACTACAGCGCTTTTTCAAAAATTGTATTGTCTTTTGCTATGCTTATGGGCAGACTTGAAATTTATCCGTTACTCCTTGCTTTTTCTGTAGGCACGTGGAGTAAAAAATAGAGATACAAATTTACAAATGATTAAAAAAATATTTACTTTATTTTTATCCTCGCTGATTATTTTTTCCTTCAACTGTTGTAAAAAAGAAACGCGCAAAAAAGAAGAACTTGATGCTATTGCCTTTGAGGTTGACGAAAAAATCGCCAATATGACAATTGATGAAAAAATCGCGCAGATGATAATTTTAGAAATAAATAATGACGGAATACTGCCTTCGCCATCTCCAGCAGGGGTAATTTTATTTGATGAAAATTTTACTACGTGCGAAGAAACAAGAGCTTTAATAGACACTCTGAATGCGCAGAGCGAAATTCCCCTTATTATATCCACCGACCAAGAGGGCGGAAGGGTTCAAAGGCTATCCTCTATCAAAAAGCCAAAAGCCACCTCCATCCCCTCTATGTATGAGCTTGGAAAAACGGGAGATACTGCCCTCGCAAAAGAAGTAGGCGGCGTTATGGCAAAGGAAATGCGAGCTTTGGGTATTAATCTTACCTTCGCGCCCTGCCTAGACGTATATTCAAATCCCAATAATACCGTTATAGGAAACCGAAGTTTCGGCGAGGATGCCTCTGCGGTTTCATCTATGGCATTAAGCTTAGCCGAAGGACTTAAGGAAAACGGCGTAATGCCCTGTTATAAGCATTTCCCCGGTCACGGAGATACAGACATTGACTCCCACTATACTCTGCCAATAATAAACAAAACAAAGGACCAGCTTTATAAAACCGAGCTTATCCCCTTTGAGAATGCTATCGAAAATGGCGCCGAAATAATTATGGTAGGGCATATAGCTCTTCCCTCTTTAACGGGAGACAACACTCCCGCCACCCTTTCAAAAGAAATTGTTACCGATTTACTGAAGGCAGAAATGGGTTTTGAAGGCATTGTTATAACCGATTCCTTTAAAATGAAGGCGCTGACCGACAATTACAGCCAAGAAGAAATGTATAAAAGGGCAGTTGAAGCAGGTGTTGATATAATTCTTATGCCGAAAAACTTTCACCTTGCTTTAAAGGTTATTAAAGAAAATTTCAGCGAAGAAAGAATTAACGAGAGTGTAAGAAAAATTCTTTACTATAAGCAAAAGAACCTTACAGGCCTTATAGAATATGATATTTCTGTAATAGGTGCTTCGGCACATAATGAAATTATAAAAAGAATATCTTGATAAAAAACACGGATGGCTTGTACTATCCGTGTTTTTATGCTATACTGTTTAAATAAAGGAGGGTAAAAATGAAAGCAAAAGCAAAATTCTCAATTTCCACATCTCACATAATAATGCTAAGCTTCCTTGCCGCCATATTAATTGGCAGCATATTACTTTCCCTGCCTATAAGCTGGGCTGACGGAGTGAAAATATCCTATTTAGATGCCCTTTTCACATCCACCACAGCCACCTGTGTTACAGGTCTTGTAACCGTTCCCACCTTTTCCGGCTGGAGTATTTTCGGACAAGCAGTAATACTTGTTCTTATTCAGATTGGCGGACTTGGAATTATCACGGTTATGTCGGGATTTATGATTGCCTTTCACAAAAAAATGAACTTGGGCGACAGATTACTCATTCAAGACGCTTTTAACCTTAACAATCTGTCAGGACTTATACGTTTTGTAAAAAAAGTACTCGCAGGTACATTTATTATTGAGTGCATAGGCGCACTTCTTTATATGACGGTCTTTATTAAAGATTTCGGTTTAAAGGGCGTATGGATTTCGATTTTTAATTCTGTTTCCGCTTTCTGTAATGCAGGAATTGATATAATCGGCCCAAACAGTCTTAACGATTATGCCAAAAATCCCGTTATAAACCTTGTCACCATACTTCTTATCATACTTGGCGGTATAGGTTACATAGTGTGGTGGGACGTTATCAGAGTAACAAAAAATATAAAAAAAGGCGGATTATCGGTTTTCCGACGTTTAACGCTTCACAGTAAGTTAGCAATTATAACAACCCTCCTTCTTATTTTTGGCGGAGCTGTGTTGATTTTTATTTTTGAATACAACAACCCTCTTACCTTTAAGGATTACACATTATTCCAAAAAATCCAATCCTCCTTTTTTCAATCGGTAACTACGCGTACGGCAGGCTTTACCACTCTGCCTCAGGAAAATTTCACCAACCCATCGACTTTTTTAAGTATTTTCCTTATGTTTATAGGCGGTTCTCCTGTAGGTACGGCAGGCGGTGTAAAAACCGTCACCCTTCTTATTCTTTTCGCCGCCGCTTTTGCTACAATTTCAGGACGTAATGAAACCTCTCTTATGGACAGAAACATTACGAAAGAATCAATAGCAAAAGCACTTGCCGTTGTTTCTATGTCCTTTTTAACGGTTTTTGTTTCGACTGTTCTTTTGTCGGTATGCAGCAATGCCTCTCCCATAGACATTCTTTATGAAACGGTAAGCGCAACGGCAACCGTAGGACTTACAAGGAATTTTACGGCGAGTCTTAACAGCGTTGGCAAACTGATTATAATTGCCACTATGTATTTAGGCAGAATAGGACCTATTTCCCTCGCAATTGCCTTTAATTTAAAAAAAGAAAATAAAAATATCATTAAAAATCCCTTTGAGGATATAAGTATAGGGTGAAAATTATGAGTATTAATAAAAATTATGCGGTATTCGGTCTTGGACGATATGGCTTTGCCGTTGCTAAAGAGCTTGTTGACAGCGGTGCTCAGGTTCTTGCAGTTGACACCAATCCCGATATTGTTAATGCTGCAAGTCTTTTTATTCCCATTTGCAAATGCGCCGACGTTACCGATGAAGACGTGATTGAACATCTTAGCATCAGAAATATGGACACAGTTATTATTGCTATGGCGCAAAATCTTGAAGCGAGTGTTATGGCAACCGCTCTTTGTAAGGAAGCAGGAGTAAAAACGGTAATTGCAAAATGCGCCGACGAAATGCACCAGAAGATTTTAAGTAAGGTAGGCGCTGACATAACCGTATTTCCCGAAAAGGAATCGGGAATCCGACTTGCTAAAAACATTTTAAGCTCAGGATTTGTTGATATGATAGAGCTTTCCGACGAGGTCTCTATGGTAGAGGTTGATATAAGACATGACTGGATAGGAAAAAGTCTTGTTGAATTAAACCTCAGAAAAAAATACGGCATAAACGTGGTTGCAATAAAGGAGAATAACAATATTTCCACCGATATAGACCCCGCCGCCGCTTTAAATGAAAATATGAAGCTTATAGTTATTGCCGATACCGACAGACTTTTAAAGCTTAAATAAGAAAATTTTGAAACAACAAAAGACGCCCACTTTTTCGAGTGCGCGTCTTTTGTTTTGATTTAATTATTCTTCTTCAGCAAGTGCTGCTACAGCGGCTGCCTGAATATTTTCATCATAGGAAAGAACAGGAGCAACGTCCTTTTTCTTAATTCTTCTGTCTATAAAATTCTTTGTAATCTTCATAACAAGCGGGAAGAGAACAACTACGCCTATAAGGTTGGGTATCATCATAAGACCGTTGAAGGTATCGGAGATATCCCAAGCAAGAGAAGAAGAAAGAACTGCGCCGAAGATAACGGTGCAAACGTGGATAATTCTGAAGATAACGGTTGTCTTTGCGCCGAAGAGATATTCCCAAGCCTTAGAACCGTAATGAGACCAGCCAAGAACGGTAGTGAAGGCAAAGAGGAACATTGCAATAGCAATAAATCTCTGACCGATATTACCCCAATGGAATACCTGATTAAATGCACCGCCCACCAATGTTGCATCGGTAAAGCCTGCGGCGATTTCGCCGGTTTGAGCGTTAAATACACCGCCGTTAAGACCGCCTGAGGTAAGTACAACAAGCGCTGTCATAGTACATACAACCATAGTATCTGCAAATACTTCAAATATACCCCACATACCCTGTTTAACAGGTTCTTTTATGTTGGAGTTGGAGTGAACCATAACCGAAGAACCGAGACCTGCTTCGTTGGAGAATACACCACGCTTAAAGCCGTTGGTCATAGCAACTATAACGCCGCCGATACCACCGCCTACAAAAGCTTCGGGAGCAAATGCATTTGAGAAAATAGCCTTGAATGCAGGAATAATAGCATTGTAGTTTATACCGATAATAATAAGAGAACCTGCTACAAAAAGAACCACCATAAAGGGAACGATTTTTTCAGCAACACCTGCAATACGCTTAAGACCGCCTAAAGTAATAAGAGCGGTAAGCGCCATAATAACAACACCTAAAACAAGGTTATAAAGGGAAATGTTGCCGAATACAGTAATAGAAGAAAGAGACTCAACGTTAAATGCTGCTGCTACGTTGGCAACAATTTTATTAACCTGTCCCATACTACCGATACCGAAGGAAGCGAGCATTGTAAAGATACAGAAAAGAACGGCGAGGACGCTGCCTATCCATTTACATCCCTTTTTCTTGCCGAGACCGTCTCTAAGATAATACATAGCGCCGCCGGACCATTCATCCTTAGCATTCTTTCTGCGGAAATACATACCGAGAACGTTTTCGGAGTAGTTGGTCATCATACCAAGGAAAGCGGCAACCCACATCCAGAATACAGCGCCTGCGCCACCGATACAAATAGCAGCGGCAACACCGGCAATGTTACCGGTACCTACAGTTGCTGCAAGGGCGGTACAAAGAGCCTGGAATGGAGAAATAGAACCCTTTTCCTTACTGTGCTTAATTACGTCCTTGTGGAACATACTTCCTATGGTGTTTTTCCACCAAAGACGAAGATGAGAAATCTGGAACACTTTGGTTACCAAGGTCATGAGAATACCGGTACCGATAAGAAGAATAAGTCCCGGAAGTCCCCAAACGACGCCGTTTATTTCGCCGTTTATTTGCGCGATTTTGTCTAACATTTAAAATTCCTCCTTAAAATTAAAAACTGCCCTTAATAATAAAGACAGTCTCCGGAGCAAAATCTATCCCTTTAGGAAAGATTTTAAGTTGCTCTGTCCTTTTGCCTGAGAGATTTGCGCCTTCGCACTTTCACCTTCGGCATCCAATTCAATGGACTTCTCCAGAGTGCCATCCGCTTACAGTCTTTTCGGTTTCCCGAGCCTGAGAGTGTTACTCCTTCGGCAGCAGAGCTTTTCCTGCAAGTTTCTTCTGACATTAAATTTTACCTACACATTATATTATATAACGTATCAATTTGCAACTAAAAATTTACAAAAAATTTATCTTTGTTAATTTTAATAGAAAAAACAGTTGAAAAAACTATGGTTTTGTGGGATAATAATACATATTTTAAAAAACGAGGTAATCTTTGTGCACAGTTTGATTATTCCTAAAGATTATAAATCCCTTTTAAGTCTTCGTCAAACCGAAGTAGCCATTAAAAAGGTAAAGGACTTTTTTGAGCGTGACCTTGCTATTGAGCTTGGTCTTATTCGTGTTTCTGCTCCCCTTTTTGTTGATAAGGACAGCGGTATGAACGATACCCTTAACGGCACCGAAAGGGCTGTTTCCTTTGATATAAAGGATACAGGTCACACAATGGAAATTGTCCACTCCCTTGCAAAATGGAAGCGTGATGCTCTTTCCCGTTACGGTTTTACTCGCGGCGAAGGTCTTTATACCGATATGAATGCCATAAGACGCGACGAGGACCTTGACAATATCCATTCGGTTTTCGTTGACCAATGGGATTGGGAAAAGGTTATTGATAAAAGTGACCGTAATATAGACGTTCTTAAGGAAAACGTTCGCGCAGTTTATGCAGCCCTTAAGCATACCGAAACCTATATTGCTGAAGAATACGATTTTGTAAACCGCTTTTTGCCCGACGAAATCTTCTTTATAACCACTCAGGAGCTTTACGATAAATACCCCACCCTTACCGCCAAAGAGCGCGAAAAGGCTATTGCCAAGGAGTACGGCGCAGTATTTATTATGCAAATAGGCGGAAAGCTTTCAAACGGTGAGCTTCACGACGGCAGAGCCCCCGACTATGATGACTGGACCTTAAACGGCGACATTATCGTTTATTATCCCGTTTTGGATATAGCGCTTGAGCTTTCCTCTATGGGAATAAGGGTTGATGAAGAAGCGCTTTTAAGACAGCTTCAAATACGCGGCGCAACGGAGAGAAAAAAGCTTCCCTTCCACAAAGCTCTTTTAGAAGGAAAACTCCCCTACACAATTGGCGGCGGAATTGGTCAGTCAAGAATGTGTATGTTCTTCCTTAAAAAAGCCCATATCGGTGAAGTTCAGTCTTCCTTCTGGAGCGAAGAAATGATTAAAGAGTGTTATGACCACGGAATAGAACTTTTGTAGTGGTGAAGGATTATGAAAGAAATAAAAGACGTTAAAGATTTTAACAGCAGAATAAAAAGAGTGCTTATAACCGAGGAAGAAATAAGTAAGGCTATTAAAAGGGCAGGAAAGGTTATTGATTCCTACTATGACGGAAGACCTATTCTTTTAGTCAGCGTACTTAAAGGCGCTTTTGTATTTATGGCTGACCTTTGCCGCGCAGTAAGCGTACCCTGTGAAATAGGCTTTATGTGTGCTAAAAGTTATTATGCAGGTACTACGTCTTCGGGCGTTGTGCAAATAACAATGGACCTTGAGCAAGACGTCAGCAATTATCACGTTATTATTGTTGAAGATATTATTGACACAGGCAGAACCCTTAAGGACATTTATAAGCTTTTAAGCGCAAGAAATCCTCTTTCCCTTCACGTTATCACCCTTCTCGATAAACCCGAAAGACGAGTGGTTGATTTTACTGCCGACCTTTCACTGTTTACTATTGAAGACCATTTTGTTATAGGCTACGGTCTCGACTGCGGTGAATATTACAGAAATTTACCATACATAGCAGAGCATAGCGAGGAATAAGAGAATATATATTCACCCCCTATTCCCTATTCCCTGAAATAAAACATAAAACCGAGTCTTTCGACTCGGTTTTGTTTCATTTCTTATATGCTTCGAGAAGCTCGGGAGGATTCTTTTTTAGTTCGCTTAAAAGTTCGCTAAGGCTTCCTATTGCCAGTGCAATTCTTTCATCAGCCGCACCGTAGTAAATTCTGATTTCATCCTTTTCTTCATCGGCAAGCGCACCACAAGCAAAGGTTACGTTTTCGGCTCTGCCGTAAATTTCATAATCGGTGTTGGGGGTTAAAATCGGTTTATCAAGAATACCTATAATCTTTGAGGGATCCTCTAAATCCATAAGCATTGCAGAAAGGCTGTAGCACCACTCTCTGTTTTCGATATAAACGCCGTGATAAATTTCAAGCCAACCCTCTTTAGTCTTAATTGGAGGAGTAGGGCCTACCTTGTAATTAGCAAAGGAATTGCAGGGATAAAGGAAGGGACGGTGTCTGCCCCAGTGAATCATATCGGGAGAATAGGAAATCCACATACCGTGGGTTAATTCATCATCAAGGCTGTGGCCGGGCGCTTTAACACGGGCAATACCGTAAGGACGGTCAAGTCTGACGTAGTCACCGTTGATCTTTTCGGGGAAAAGACAGGGCACTCTATTTATGGGAAGAGCAATACACTCAACAAATTCCAAAGTTTTAAAGTCCTTGGTTTTCTCAAGAAGAGCGCAAGGGCCTATATCTCTGCCAACGGGAGGATGAACCTGACCGGGACGTACAATATAATAGGTATCACCTATCTGAGTGACTCTGGGATCAATAATCCAACCGTCGTATCTGCCGGGAACATTGGGCGCCCAATCTCTGTATTTACAAAGAGGTTCGGGGTTAATATCAAAGTTGATACCGTCTTCACTTGTAGCAACGTGAATACCTGTAAGGCTTCCGCGCTCGTCTTTTTGTTTATAAATAGCGGCAACAAGTAAAAGATATTTGCCCTCAAACATTACCTGTCCGCAGTTAAATACCGATACTGCAGGAACGGGAAAATTCTCTGCCGTTATAATGGGATTACCCTCATAACGATGCATTATATATTCTTCGCCTCTGAATTTTTCTATCATTTGAATACCTCCTTTTTTATGTTTTTATAATATCATAATAAACAATTTATCACAATACAAAAATGCTCAGATTTTCGGATGAAATTTTTCACTCTATGACCTTTAAATATGCAACGCTGACGCGTTGATTGCCTATCTTTAAATATACAACGCTGACGCGTTGATGATATACAGTTCACGCGGTGAACTGATGATATACACCTTCGGTGATTTAAACAGACGGCGCCGCATTTCTGCGACGCCGTCTGTTTAAAAAGGGGATAGGGATGAATAGGGGCAAAATAAATATAGAGTCATAAAAGTGACATTTGGCTGAAAGCCGATTCTTTATCAATTTTTATGCGGATTTCAAGATTTTGCTCGGTGTCTTTTTGGCGGTAATTAATGCGAATACCCGCATCCTTTACGCTATCCACCAATTGCCGTATGCTGTTAAGAAAAAACCGTGTATCCTTTATGGGAGGAAGCCTTTTTTCGTTTTCCTTAAAAATCGGTTTTTCCTCTTCCCTTTTTTTCACTTCTTCTTTTTTGGTTTCTTTTGGAAATGAAGAAGCCTTTACTATTTTTTCAAGCTCACCTGTAGTAAAGGAAAGGGTTCGCGCGACGGTAGGCAGAGAATATTTTCTGCACAGCTCATAAAGCCTGTCCGCGTCTTCTTTTAATGAATTCTTTTGACCTAAATTTTCTTCGGTTGCTCTGTAAAGCTCGGCATCGAAAAAATCGGTCACTATGCAAGGGATTTTTTTCACTCCTGCAATGATACAAGCTTTTATGCGCCTTTCCCCGCTTACTACCTCGTAGCCGTCATAGGTTTCTTTCACCGCTACGGGAACAAGCAATCCGTTTTCTCTTATACTTTCCGACAAAAGAAAGAGCTTATAACGGTCATATTCTTTTTGCACTTCACTTGGGGGTATTATTTCAGATGGGTTCAAAAAGATTAGCCGTTTAAAATATGCCTCTTGCACTTTTATACCTCCTGCCGAAACCCCTTCGGCAAGAAAATAGTAGCACAGATTTATCCCCTTTTCAAGAAAAACACATCGACAAAAAAAGCCCCCTTTTTAGCCTTTATTATTGCCTTTTAGCCTTACCGACAAAATCTTTGTCATAATTGGTAAAAGTCTAACTAAATCTGCGATATTTTTTCAAAAAAAAGATGCTCAAAAGAGCATCTTTTACAGAGGTTGTTTTGAAATTTTTGCGCTGGGGCGAGGATATTTAGGTGGAGTTTCGGTCTTTTTTTCTACCTTTACTACACTTCTTCCCCCGAGCTTTTCGTGGGTAAAGGTTATAACCTCTGCTTTGTCCCCTCCCAAAATGCTTATTGCCTTTTTAGCATTCTGGGCTTCTTCATTTCCAGCAGGGCCCTTAAGAGCAACAAAGCTTCCGCCTTTCTTTACGTAAGGAAGGCAGTATTCGCTAAGCAAATTCATATTTGCAACAGCCCTTGCCACAGCAAAGTCATACTGTTCTCTGTGCTCCGCCTTTCTGCCGCCTCCTTCTGCTCTTAAATGCACGATATTGGCACTAAGTCCTAAATTATCCAGCACTTCCTTTAAAAATACAAGGCGTTTATTAAGTCCGTCAAGAAGTGTTAAATCAATATCCTCGCGAACTATTTTTAAGACCATACCGGGAAAACCTGCGCCTGTGCCAACGTCGATTATTTTTGCATTTTTTGGAACCTTTACATATTTAAAAAAGAGCATACAGTCGTAAAAATGCTTCCATACCACCTCTTCGGGTTCGGTTATGGCGGTAAGGTTCATTTTTTGGTTCCACTCAACAAGCAAATTCCCGTAAATATTAAGATTTTTTATCTGTTTTTCGCTAAGCGTTATGCCGAATTTTTCTGCTTCGGGCAAAATTTTACTAATAGGAAAATCTATCATTTATTTTCTCCGCTTTTATTTTTTTCAAGATAAATTATAAGCACCGATAAATCGGCAGGGCTTACCCCTGAAATACGGGATGCCTGTCCGATACTCTTCGGGCGCACCTTATTAAGCTTTTCCACCGCCTCAAGACGAAGAGAACCCACCTTAGAATAATCAATATTCTCAGGGATTTTTTTCTTTTCAAGCCTTTGCATTTCATCAACGGCGGATTTCTGACGGACAATATAGCCCTCATACTTTATTTCCGTTTCGATTTTTTCTCTGACAGCAATAGAAAGGGAAGGTCTTTCCTTGTCAAAGGGAGCAAGTCCGTCATAGGTTACCTGCGGTCTTTTAATAAGCTCACTAAGCTTAAGTCCCGTTGTCATAGGCGCTGTGCCCACACTCTCCAAATACCGATTAATCTCATCACTTGGGGCGATAGTGGTGCTTTTAAGACGCTCTATTTCCCTTTCCTTCTGTTCTTTTCTTATAAGGAAATTCTCCCAATCGGTATCATTTATAAGACCTAACCTTCTGCCTGTAGGCATTAAGCGTTCATCAGCATTATCCTGACGTAAAAGCAGACGGTATTCGCTTCTTGAGGTCATCATTCTGTAAGGATCAGAGCAACCCTTAGTAACAAGGTCGTCAATCAGCGTTCCTATATAGCTTTCGGTACGCGAAAATGTAACAGGCTCTTCGCCCTTTATTTTAAGCGCCGCGTTGACTCCCGCCACAAAGCCCTGAACAGCCGCTTCCTCATAGCCTGAAGAACCGTTGAACTGCCCTGCGCCGTAAAGTCCGTCAAGTCCCTTTATTTCAAGTGTATAGGAAAGACACATAGGATCAATACAGTCATATTCAATTGCATAAGCATTTCGCATTATTTTAATGTTTTCAAAGCCCTTTATGGTTTTATAAAACTGAATTTGCACCTCTTCGGGAAGTGAAGAGGACATTCCCTGAAGATAAAGTTCCTCTGTATCCTGTCCGCAAGGCTCAATAAATAAAAGATGGCGCTTTTTATCGGCAAAACGCACTATTTTATCCTCGATACTGGGGCAATAACGTGGGCCGACGCCCTCAATATCACCTGCATAAAGAGGCGAACGGTCAAGATTATCTCTTATTACACGTTCGGTTTCGCTGTTTGTATAGGCAATATGGCAAACCGCCGTATTGTTTATTGTCTCGGGATTGGTTGAAAAACTAAAGGGGGTAATTTCGCTGTCGCCGTACTGTATTTCTAACTGACTAAAGTCAATACTGGCTCTGTCAACTCTGGCAGGCGTACCCGTTTTAAAGCGGCGAAGAGGAAGCCCCAGCTTTTTAAGGGACTGAGCCAAAGTAAGAGAGGACGCCAGTCCGTCAGGGCCGCTATGGTAATTTACCTCACCCACATATATTTTACCGCCAAGAAAGGTACCTGTAGCAAGAATAACCGCCTTTACGGTATATTTTGCGCCAAGAAGTGTTGTTACTTCCCAGTTTTCGCCGTTTCTCGAAATATCAATAATTTCTGCCTGTTTTACATCAAGATTTTCTTGCTTTTCTACAGCATGCTTCATATAGGCAGAATAATTTCTTCTGTCTATCTGCGCTCTGAGAGAGTGTACTGCAGGGCCTTTACCGCGGTTAAGCATACGGCTCTGAATTGTATTTTTATCTGCGGCTTTTCCCATTTCACCGCCGAGAGCATCAAGTTCTCTAACCAGATGTCCCTTTGCCGTACCGCCGATAGAGGGGTTACAGGGCAAATTTCCTATCCAGTCAAGAGTAACCGAAAACATAACGGTTTTTACCCCTATTCTTGCGCTGACCAAAGCCGCTTCGACACCTGCGTGACCGCCGCCGATTACAGCAACATCATAATTTTCTGCATTGTAAGTTATCATATTTTATTTCTTTTTGAAAACGGGAACTCTTACCGTTTTATATGTGTATTTATAAATTACATATTCTCCGTTTTTGACGTTTTTTGTCAAAACGTTTCCGCGGTTATCGTAGGTATAATTAATGTTTTTTTCAGTTCTGTCAGACCTTCTTACCTCATTGGTCATAAAGCTGCCTTCGTAAGTGTAAACAACCTCTTCGCTGTAATTATTAGACAGATAAAGAATGTTTTCTTTAACAAGTCTTCCGGCTACATAAGAATAATTATACTGTGCCGTAGGCTTATTTTCTTCATCATAAGTAATTTTCATAGCAAGAGTGCCATCGTTATTATACTGTAAATCAGAAGCGCCGAAAAGCTTTCCTGAGGTATCCTTTGACTCGGTGCGGATAAGCAGTCCGTTAGCATAAATGTAGGTATTTATATCGGTAAGTGTGCCCTGATAGGTAGATTCTTCCTTTAAAATATTACCTTTTTTATCATAGGTGCAAATTGTGTAACCGTTTTCGGTTCCCATATAAGTGTAAACCTTTTTCTCAATGAGTCCCTTATCGTTATAGTAATTGGTTTGTATGCTTTCATCGGAGCCGGTTATTACACAGCTTTCAAGCTTTGTTATCTTGCATACAGGAATTGTAGCACAGAAAATAATACCTATAAGCGCAAGTATAATAAGTACTGCAACACCTTTAAAAATAGGGGGAATCCCCTTTTTCTTTTTGTTCTTTCTCTGAACCGTAGGTCTTGCCGCAAATTCTTCGTTTATTCTGAATCCGTTTTCTGTCATTTCGGGTTCCTCCTATTTACCAACACAAAATTTTTTAAATATTTCTTCGGTAACCGATTCGGTTACTCTTTTTCCTGTCATTTCGTAAAGAGCTGTTAAGGCATCATCAACCAAAACTCCTACTGCATCGGGTGTAACACCGTTTTCAATAGATATCAGCGCTTCGTTTACCGCCAGATGTGCTCTATGGGCTAAATCACGCTGCCTTTCACTTATAAGCACGGCGCTGTCGGGACTTAGATTTTCCGCCTTTGTAACCCTTGCCACAGCCAACACAAGTGCTTCGTACCCGTCGCCGTTTTTAGCGGACATCCTCACAGTTTCTATTCCCTTAGCAAAATCTTCTTTGAATTTACAGCCTTTATCACATTGGTTAAGTATTACTATAAGGGATTTATCTTTACATTCATTCAGTAAATTTATATCCTCTTGCGTTACCTCTTTAGAACAGTCAAAAACCGCCAAAACAAGCTGACTGGAATTAAGCCGTTGGCGCGCAAGGGCTATGCCCTGTGCTTCTACCTCATCACTGCTTTCTCTTATTCCCGCCGTATCGGCAAGTCTTAAGGGAATTTCACCTAACATAACAGTATCTTCTATAACGTCTCTGGTAGTTCCTGCAACGCTTGTTACTATAGAACGGTTAATGCCCGTAAGCAGATTCATAAGGGTAGATTTTCCAACGTTGGGACTGCCCACAATTACCGTTTCAATGCCTTCCCTTAAAATTCTGCCCACATCATATTCACTGAGCATTTTTTCAAGAGCCTTTTTAACACGGCTAAGTTCATTTTTAAAGGTTTCGGCATCTATCTGGCCTATATCCTCTTCGGGATAGTCGCAGTAAGCGGCAATTGAAGCGGCGCTTGACACAAGTTCTTTTTCAATTAGTGAAAGCTTAACTGCCACGCCCCCTGCGTGAACGCTTCTTGCAAGTTTTAGTTCGCTGGTGCTTTGAGCCGAAATAAGACTCATTACGCTTTCGGCTTTTATAAGGTCAAGCTTACCGTTAAGGAAAGCGCGTTTTGTAAATTCGCCTGCTCCCGCTAATACCGCTCCTGCCTCAAGCACAGCTCGAAGCACCTCTTTAACCATAAGGGTGCCGCCGTGAACCGAAAGCTCTACAACATCTTCACCCGTATAGCTTTTAGGAGCCGTAAAGCGCAGAGCAACCGCTTCGTCAAGCCTTACTCCGTCTTTTCTTATTTCTCCGAAAAGTGCGGTATAGCCTTTTATTTCACTTATTTTTTTGCCACCTGCACTAAAAAATATTTTATCGGCAATTTCAGCTGATTTTTCACCTGAAATACGGACAATTCCTATTCCGCCGTCCCCCAAAGGAGTAGCAATTGCGGCAATTGTGCGCTGTGCCACGGCTTTCCCGCCTTTCATCACATAAAATTACATTTTATTTTAACATAAATTATTTTTAAATGCAAGAAATAGTTGTCGCTTTGCGACAACGGGAGTAAGGATATAGGGAATAGGTAATAGGGGATAGTTGACTCATTTCCTTTTATTCCTGTTAAATTCTATTAAGAATTGCAAAAATTTTTAATTTCCGCCTTTCCTATTGTGACAATTTTTTCAGAAAGATTTAGGTATAATATCCTGTGGAAAAATATAAGCAAGGAGTTTTAAAAATGAAGGAAAACACAGCATTTTTAAAGAAAAAAATAGCCTCGGTAAAGGAGAGGACAAAGCTGACGGGAAGGGAGCTTATAAAAGAAGCTTTAATACATTTATTATTTTTGCTTTCGTCCTTTTTGTGCAGCAGAGCGGATCTTATGGATAAATATCTGCCCTTTGGCATCTCCGCTGCCGCAGCAAGTCCGCTTTGCTATATGCCGTCAGCGGCTCTGGGCAGTATAATAGGCTACATATTTCCCGCCACAAATGACGGCGGTTTCAGGTACATTGCCGCCGTTCTTACCGTTGCCGCCATAAGACTTTTAACCTCAAAAATAAAATTCACCAGAGAAAAGCCGATTTTTTGCGCCTTTATTGCCCTTCTTTCTTCCTTTTTCACAGGAGTTTCCACCCTTAAAGGACTCAGCGGCGGTGTCACCTTTGCTCTTATTGAATCTCTTCTTGCAGGAGGTATCGCCTATTTTTTGCATAGCGGTACCTGTGCTCTCTTAAAATGTAAAGCAGGTCTTTCCACCGAACAGTCAGCAAGTGCGGTAATATGTATATCGGTAGTGCTGACAGGACTCATACGCTTTACAATCGGTGATTTATCCATAGGCAGAATAGTTTTTATTTTCTTTATACTCCTTGCCTCCCGTCAGGCAGGAGCAGGAATGGGCGCAATATTCGGAGTTGCGGCGGCGCTGAGCAGCGCTTCCTCAGGAGCGCCTACCTCCGTTACCGTAATGCTGAGCTTTGGCGGACTTATGGCAGGAGTCTTTGCAGATATGGGAAAATTCGCCATATCTTGCGCCTTTATAAGCGCTTCCCTTATAGGCGCTCTTACCGACGGCTTTACTCCCGAAAACTTAATAGTAGTTATTGAAGCGATTATCGGTTGCGGAATTTATATTTTAATCCCCAAAACCGTTCTTCGACGCTTTTCAAAATATTTTGCCCGTTCGGTAACGGTAATACGTCCCGAAGGACTTAAAAAAGCCCTTACAATGAGGCTTAATCTTGCAGGAAGCGCATTAAAGGACGTTTCAACCACAGTAGAAAATGTTTCAAGTCAGCTTTCTAAAATAAACTGTCCCGACTTTAAAAAGGTGCTTACAAAAATAGAGGGAGACGCCTGTAAGGGCTGTTCAATGCAGATATTTTGTTGGGAAACCAAATACGACCAGACACTTGCCGCCATAATGGCTATGACCAAAGCGGTAAAAAGCGGAGAAAGCTGTGTCGAAAGGTTTTGCGACGAAGAATTCAGAGGCAGATGCATAAGGGCAAACCGAATGGGAAGCGCGGTTTATAAGCACTACAGCGAATATGCACTTTCGGTTTCTGCCGAAAAGCGCATTGAAGAGGTGCGAAGCGTTGTAACCGACCAGTTTTCAGGAATTGCCGAAATGCTTTCCTCTCTATCAAAAGAATTTGAAACTGACGAGAGATACGACACAGCCATAGCCTCCCGTATAGCATCAACCCTGAAAAATATTGACATAGTAGTAGATGAATGTGGAGTACGTCTTGATAAAGACGAGCATTTAACTGTAGATATATGTATAAAAAACGCAAAGGATATTGTACTTAACCGAGCTGACATTATGAAGGCTTTATGCGTTGCCTGTGACCGCGATTTTGATCCCCCTCTTATTACCTTTTCCTCAGGAAATGCTTATATTACGGCAAGTGAACACGCATATCTTACTGCCGATATAGGAGTAAATCAGATAGGCAGCGGAGGTAATGCCATTTGCGGAGATTCCTATGAATACTTTTTTGACGGCAAAGGCAAACTTATTATAATCCTTTCTGACGGTATGGGAACGGGAGGCAGAGCGGCTGTTGACGGAGCTATGGCAAGCGGTCTTATGAGCCGACTTTTAAAGGCGGGATTTGATTTTGACGCGGCGCTTAAAATACTTAATTCATCAATGCTCTTTAAATCAACCGATGAATCCCTTGCCACCCTTGATATAGCCGAAATCGACCTTTTTACAGGCAAAACCCGACTTTTAAAGGCAGGGGCGGCACCTACTATCATACGGCGCTCGGGCAGAGCCGGAAAGGCTCAAAGCACTTCGCTTCCTGCAGGAATTTTAAGGGGAGTAACCTTTGACAAGGCTGTAATAACTATGAAAAAGGGGGATATCGTGCTTATGATGTCCGACGGCGCGGCAAGTGAAGGCACCGATTGGATAAGCGCCGAAATTGAAAGCTGGGATGACGGCAGCGCTCAGGCTTTGGCGGAAAGAATTTCCAAGTGTGCAAGACGCCGTCGCACCGACAAAAAAGAGGATGATATAACGGTAATTGCCGCAATTTTAAAGACTGCCTAAATTTTTTTCATCGACACATTTCTTCCCTTTTGTTATACTTTTGAGTGAAAGGAGAGTGTTTAAAAATGAGTGCGAAATATACTAAACTTATTTTTGAAACACTTTTAAAAGCGAAAAAGACCTTACATTTTTTATTGACGGCATTGATTTTTGCCGTATAAACATATCACATCCCGTTTTCATAGCATTTGGCATTGAAGGTAAACTTGTACTCAGCATATCAGCAGGTATGCTTAAGATTGAAGCACCCGAAGAGAACAGAACCGAGCCTATCGAATATAAAATCGATTACATACATCTTTATCAGGACCAAAGCGGAGAGCTTTACGATTTTAACAAAGACGGCAGTATAGTAAAACGTTAATTTTTAAGCACAGAGTTTTCTGCTCTGTGCTTTTTGTAGATTTGTCAATGATGTGAGACTGTGAAAGTAAAAAAATAATTGAAGAACTGTAGGCAATATGTTTTGGTGGAGAGAAGGGCGTAGCCCTGAAAGGAACCAAAACATATTGCGGTGCCTGTCAGAGCGGTATATTTT
>JAZSHI010000047.1:0-10412 GCA_045533195.1 Acutalibacteraceae bacterium | reverse complement strand
CGGCTCTCCGACTGCGTCTCCGAGCCGTTTCTATCTGACTATCGTCCAATAGAAACGGCTCGGCTCCCAAAAAGAGAGTCATAAATCATTTCTAAAGGACAATCATCTATCATCATAGAAATGATAGTCATAGCACCTGCTTTTGAAGTCTCTGCTTATCTTCTTCGGCTTACTGCAGCTTGTCATTCATTACACGAATGACAACTTGCAGAGAGCCGAAAAGCTTCAATCTTGTCCAAGTTTTGATTAGGCGCAGGTGCAACTCGCTCTCGAAAGGTAAATCATACACTCTCGAAGAGACAGTCATAAATCATATCGAAAAGAAAATTCTGTTCAGGTATTCTGCTGTAAAATAAGGTTAGTACTTGGCTTAATCTATTTACACTTTAACGCAAGATTAATAGATTTTCCGTGCGTGTTCTCTTGTAGTTCAAGAGTGTAAAAACAAAAGTATTATTTACTAACGCTACGCCGAGTGCAAGGCATTTCAGCCCAGCCGAGACTAAACACTCGTTCGGCGGGGATTTTCATTACCGATTAAATCCCAGAAACTTCGTATGCAATTCCCATAAGGAACGGAGATTTCCCTTAATGGACGGCAGCACCACCGCTTGAGCAGTTTTATTTACCGACGGAACTCTCAAACGTCGTAGATTCCATAATTTTCGTCAATAACTTAAACAGGAACCTTTGTCTTCGTTACGCACTTATTTTCGTTAATAAACTGCCATAAGTGAAGGCAGATCGCAGTCGAACAATCCTCGTTTCGTAACGGCTCTGCTATCCGCACTTTTTAGTTCACATAGCCTTTGTGAAGGGCTTTGTATATCACGACTTTTCCTACTCTCATTCTTCAGACCACTGCGTGAAAGTGGGTTCTAATTTTTGCGGGAAATCATAAAACCGAGCAACGTAATAGGTCAATTAAAAAAGTATTGCCTATCTACCATATATCACCCTGTCCGCTGCCAAAACCGTGATAGCTCTTTAGTTCCGTATTTCCTGTTCTTCGGTCCTACGGAGAATCAGCCTTAGAGCATCGACTGATGAAGTTATACCTCAACTCCAAAGGTTTTCTGCTAGTGATTCACAGTCTGCCGCAGAATTCAGACTGTAGCTCTCGGCACCAAACCTTTGGTGCAACCAACTTCCCGTGTTGTCAAATACAATAATTTTGAACCTCCTTCCTTTGTGCGTTTATCTTGTTTCCGTCACTTACCGGAGAACAAAACACAAAAGAAGGCAAAAAGATAACAAAAAAGCACCTACCCCGAAAGGTAAGTGCTCACTTGCAGTCCTTTTGCCTTTGCCCTATACACAGGAGCCAAGCATAACAAACAAGCGCAATTAACCCTCTCGGAACATTGCAATTTTCGTTATCTTTTAAAAACACTCCTGCTTTATTTTAAATAGGTCATTATTAGTTTAACATGGAGAAAGCCCTTTGTCAACCTTGATTTTGCCGCTCAAACTCCACTCCGTAGAGTTATGTAGGGTTATGTAACGATAGTAAAGAGTTATATGAAAATTTAAACATTTTATGAACTTTATAATTTTCTTAAAATTTCAACCCCTACCAGTTTTTGATAGGGGTTGAATGCACATTCTGATTATTTGGATTTTTTGCTGATAATGTCTTTTCCGAAGAATCCTCCAGCCACACCAATAGCAAATGTACCTACACCAACTATGAGCAGCCACCACCAAGCAATACCGCCTTCGGTTTTTGGTGTAGCGTCGGTATCAGGTTGAGTGTCAACCGGTTCGTCGGTTACAGGTTCATCAGGAAGCTCTTCTACAGAACCATCATATGCTGCTGCACGTTTTACGATTACGGTGTATGTTTTCTTATCACCATTTTCAGCAGTGCAAATTACCTTAACAGGGTTATCTTGACCTGCAGCAAGGTTGTCGCCGCCTTCTACTGCAACAGAAGCTTTACCATCTGCCGCTGAACCACCTATTTTAATACTGGTTGTTTCATAAGGCAACCAAACCACATATTGAGTGGTATCGGTATTAAATGCGGGAGAAAGCAAGAATCCGTCTACAGAAATACCCGAAAGTTTATTATTGTCACTTGCTTTGTAATTTGGATCTTGGGCTCTCTTTACAGAAATTGTATAGGTCTTCTTAGCACCATTTTCTGCTGTTACAGTAACCGTCACCTTGGTTGTTCCGTTAGGAGTAAGATTAGGACTATTAACTGAAACCTTTGCCTTACCATCTGCGGCAGTTGCGCTAACATTAAGTTTAGACACCTCAAACGGAACGTTTGCGGTATAGCTTGTTGTGCCTGCTGAGAATGCAGGAGATATCGTAGCGTTACTTACGGTAAGACTTGCAAGATTGTTATCAGTTGCGAGAGGTGCCGCAACTGTTTTAGAATATGTAACAGTACCTACATTAGCATCTGCACTACCATCAGAAGCTGTAACACCAGTATAAGAAATTTTAATGTTAGTACCTGCCGCAACGGACTTTACTTTAAAGGTAACAGTAAATAAAGTCTTATTGCCGTTAATAGGATTGGTTAAATTGTTATCATAAGCAACGAAATTATTTCCGTTAAATTCAACCGCCCAAGGAGCACCAATCTTTTGAGATGTTCCCGATAAAGTAACTTGACTACTGTCATAGGAAAGAGTTCCCGAAGCACCAAAAATACCGCTACCATTAAGGTTAAAACTTAACGTTATAGTATCTCCAGCACGAACTGTACCAGGACCCGATAAACTTGCACTTGCGCTTGCCGCCGAAACTGTCACAGGCAACATCAGAGCAAGGCATAAAACCAAAACTGTTAAAATTGAAATTACTTTTTTCATTTATATTCTCCTTATCTTGCGGTAATACTGCCCTTGCCAAGAATCTTAGCTTTAACCTGAATAAAGTCCGTAATAGAAATTCTACTATCACCATTTGTATTGGCCGCAATAGCATACACACCCGTTAAAGTTGATTTGTTCAGTATATGAGCCTTTATAGCTATCATATCTGTTACTGAAATAGTGCCGTCTCCGTTGGTATCACCTGTAACAATAACTGTGTAAGATGCTTTTACAGTGTTGCCGTCCATAATCTTAACGACCATTCCAGTACCAACCGCTGTGTTGCCACTAACCTCAGAGTTGCCTTTATAAACCTTGCAATAAGAACCTTCATTAAGTCCGGACAACAACGAAGAAACCGTTGTGCCTGCAGTTATCTTGCTAATATTGTTACCATTTATGGTGTGCTTTGAGGAAGTAACAGTAGCGGGTACTCTTGAATTCACCGTAACAGTAAATGTTGCAGTTTTACCACCATAAGTAACCGTTATTGTTTTGGTTCCAGAGGTAGATTTATAACCGCTTAAAGTATAGTCTGTTACAACACTGCTTGTGTTATTGTTATAATATGCGGTTACGACCATTCCACTTTTATCAAACGCATCACCTTCGGTATATGTAAGTTTACTGGGCTTGGTAGTGACAGCAATGGAAGATAACGATTTTGCAAGGACGGTTACCGTAAATGTATCGGTTTTGCCGTTATAGGCAACGGTAATAGTTTTTGTACCGGGTGTGGAATCATATCCGCTGACAACATAATTTGAAATTATTGCGCTGGTATTGTTATCATAATAAGCCGTAACAAGCAATCCCGACAAATTCAAGTTCTGGCCTTCTATATATTGCAATTTTTGTGGATATTGTGTGATAGTAATGAAGCTTAATGCTCTGCTCTTAGAACATACACTGCAAGCCAAGCTCTCACCAGTCACATATTTATGTGCCTCGTTGTTAATCTTTTCATTACATGATAGGCAAATTTGCCAATGGTTATTGTCATCATAGCACCATTCGGTATTTATTGCACCTGTGAGATCACGAATATAATCACATCCGTTACATGTTTCATCGCAAGCACAATCAAAGGAATGTTCTTGTTTGTTAATTTCCTTTCCGCAAAAAACACAATACTCCCAATGCTGTAATTCATTAAACTTTATATCATCCGCTTCAATTGTACAGGTGTGTTCAACATAGACATGTGAAAAATTACGTAAAGTAGGAAAACAATAGTCTGAATCAGCATCTATTGTCCAAACTGAATTAAAATCAAATGTTGATAGACCGGATGCATTGCGTAATTGTTGTGTGGTTAGATAATATGTATTGCTTTGGCTACCGTCGCCAACACCTTTGTTTGCAGTAGTATAATAACAGTTATAAATATTCATCCCATATCTATAACCTATGATTCCACCGGCAGTTTGGGCTGATATTTCCCCAATGTTATAACAACGCTTAATTGCACTGTCGGTCGTAGGTTCACCATGACCAGCTATACCTCCGGCAATAAATTGTCCCATTTCTCCATCAAGTGTAGTGCCTCCGATTTTTCCTGTATTATAACAATCCTCCACAAGGTATGGGTAGTAACCGATTATACCGCCCATACAAACGCTTTGTCGGTCCATCGAGGCACCAATATTACCAGTATTATACGATTTTTTAATTGTAGCACTTCCACGATAATTTCGGCCAACAATTCCTCCAATATTAACAAGAGGATCGTATTGACAGGTAACCGATTTCACAAAGATATCCCCCGAATTGCTGGCAAATGTTGTAGAACCCGCATTTTCGGTTCCGGCTATACCACCAACATTTACACGAAGGCTGGCGCTAACATTATTTGCATATATACTTATATTGCCACTATTTCGAACGTTTTGTTTGGTTGAACTAGAACTATATCCTATTATACCGCCGAAATTCGAATTGGAAATTTGAACCGGACCAACGCATGAATTCAAGGTAATATCAATATCGTTTGTAATGTTAACAATTTTACCGCTTCCTTTACCGATAATTCCGCCAATTTCGGTTCTCATTATACTAGTATCGCTTGAAATATCAATTATACCGGTTGTTTGTAGATTTTCAATGACTGAGCCGACACCAGTCCCACCTGCGACACCGCCGATATAACTTTTTTCTGCGGTAATGTTATTACAAATCAGTTTAGTTTCAACCTCAAGGTCTAAAATAGTACCGTCGTTATGACCAACCACCGTTCCGACATACGATTCGTTCAGTTCGGAAAACTCAATATTGCTGTCTTTAAATTTTAAATTTTTTATAATACCCTTATTAGTGCCGATAAATCCTACATAATCACCGTCAACCGTATTCGATTTAACGGTGAAACCGCTGATCGTATGCATTTCACCGTCTAACATTCCGTTAAAGGAGCTTATCATTCTTTTTTCAAAGATTTCATCTAAAACAATATCATCAATAAGTTTAAAATGACAACGCAAATTAGCATAACTTGAAAACTTATATAACTGCTGTATATTTGAAATTAAATAAGGTGAAAACAAACTGCCGTTACCGCCTGCAAAGTCGGTTGTGTTTTCGGGTATAACTTCAATTGCCGATTTCATAACCTTTAGAGTAGGAGCAGGATATTCTAAGGTTTCATCTATTTGCCACTCTGAATCAAAATCAAATCCAACAAAAAAGTCTTTTTTCTTCAATTGGTCTACGGTTGCTTTAACGCCACCGTTTTGAGTGAATTGATAGCCCAAAGCGAAAAACTCATAGTAATAATTGTTTTTCATTGTGGCGTTATTAATTTCCCCGGCAATACCATCCATTGATTTGTTGGTAGTTATGATTGCCAAATTATAACAGGAGGAAATTGTGCCACCGTCATTTGAACCTGCAATACCGCCCGTATAACTTTCATAAGCGTAGGTAGTGGTTGAATTGATTTTACCGTTATAAAAACAGTTACTAATAGTACCATAATTCTTGCTTACTAAGCCACCAACGCTCATTTTCTCTTTTGAGCTAAATGAAATTTCAGATGAGCT
Organism: Acutalibacteraceae bacterium; assembly: GCA_045533195.1. Lineage (GTDB taxonomy): Bacteria > Bacillota > Clostridia > Oscillospirales > Acutalibacteraceae > SIG607. The sequence goes on along the minus strand of JAZSHI010000047.1, from coordinate 4,543 downwards.
ATAACAATTAGATAATATACCGCGATTATTAAGTATAATCGTAGCTGAATCGGTAACGACTGCATTTTTTAACGCAATATTTTTTACGGTGCCGTTATTGTAATTAAATAAACTTTTAGTTAACCCTTTAATCGCATAACCATCCCCGTCAAAATAACCTGTAAAAGGTTGGGAGGCAGTACCAATACTGATCCAGTTTGAAATATCATCGGTTGCAAAAACAATATCATTTGTTAATTTAAAACACGAATCGGGAAATTTCTGAACATTAGCAAGTTGGCTTGCGTCGGATATCAAGTATGGACAAATTAAACTACCTATTCCACCTGCAAAACCTTCTTGGTTTGCACCATTATCTATGGGTATATGCTTAACACCCTTTAAAACTGGAAAGGGATAATCCGAAAGATTGATAAATTCCCAGGTAGTATCAAAACGGAAGCCCTCAAAAGTGGCTTTTGTTTGCAATTCTTCGATTGAGCAACGATAACCCGCATTAGTTCCTTGGGCGCATCCCTTTTCTTCGCTTTCTAAAAAGTAGCAGTGTAAAATTGTGCCTCGGTTTTCCCCGGCAACACCGCCTTGTTGGTTTGCTGTAACATTTCCGGCGTTGTAACATGACGATATTGTTGCGTCCGTAAGATTATATCCTACAATTCCACCGGAAATAGTACCATAATTTTGAGCTTTGATAACATTGCCTATGTTATAACAATCAGTTATCAAGCCAGCGTTTTGGCCAGCAATCCCGCCGCCATAGGTCATAGTAGAAACGGTCATTGAATTATAGCAGTTAGAAATTGTGCCTGTATTCCTGCCAGCAATACCGCCGACATATGTATATCCCGAAGAAGTGTCAGTAATACTACCGTTAACTACTGCTAAATTCATTATGGTACCGTTATTTATGCCGAACAAACCCGAATAACTACCGTTATAGTTCGATACTTTTGCAAAAAGCCCAACAATAGCAAAGCCGTTGCCGTCAAACGTACCGTTAAATGGAGTACTATATAATTGACCTATAGGAATCCAGCCTTTTTGGTTATTATAAAAGTCGCCGCCTTCAGAAAAGTCGTCATCCGTGAATACAATATCAGCAATCAATTCGTAATGAGCATTGAGGTCATTACGAACATTATTTAAATGTTCCTTTGTCTCAATCAAATATGGAGCTGTTTCCGTGCCACTACCGCCGGCAAATTCTGCGGTTACGGCGTTTGCCACTACTACGCCAAAAGGCATAGTGGTAATAATCATAGCAACAGAAAGCAACACCGCAAATAATTGTTTTCCTTTATTTCTAATATTCATAATGTCAGCCTCCTCCAAGGATTTTGGGTATTAAAAAAGTGAGTCAACCGAAGCCTACGCACCGAACAACGCAAACCCCGATTGTCGCCAAACAAATTTCAAGTATGAGAGGTTTCCCTACACAATAACCTGATGGAATTTGCGTTTTTACCAAATTCACATGATTATTGTGCGCAAAAAGGGTATAATTACCCCTTTGCAAGGAAATCAACCATCATACTTTATAAAATTTGTTTGGCATTTGTTATTATATCACAACTACTAATAAAAGGAAAGTAGTTTTCAGAAATTATCAATTATTAAGGTGAGATTATAAAAGCTTACGTGGATCAAAGTAATCTTACTATGTTTTCTTTTTCTCCAATCCACCATCACAAGCGACAAACAAGGTTATGCCTAAACATATAAGAAAAGTCCCGGTTGCAATCTGGACTTTATATAATAAAGCAAGATAAGCAGTTTGAATCGTAATTAAAATTAGGATACTTACTACAATAAATTTAAAAACTTTCATTTTCTTCTCCTTTTCAATCATCAATACAATCAGCAAGATTGATTATGGGTTTATTCTGCTCGGAAGCATATTTTACAGTTTTATAGGCACCGCCCTCGTTATCTTCTATATAACAGATAACCAAATCTGCTCTATCCACCATTTCACGATTGCGGATCTGTATAGCAGATTTCGGGTGCGCCTTTGAAGCCTCATACGAAATTTCAATGTCACTATAATAATCCTCAAAATAATTTTGGTTATTAATGTATTCAGCAGTTGGGTACGGTAGCATCAAAACAAGAGAGCTGTTATCATCCCTTACATTTTTTCGTACACGAAGTACTGTTGATGAAACACATTGGTCAAACTCGCCGTTGCGTCCCACTAGAAAATCCACATATTCTTTTTCGTTAATAAGTTTTCTTATCTGTTCTTCAAGTAGTTCTTCCACCTTAAACGGATTATCTATATACCTGTGACCGAAAAAGGCAACGGTAAAAATCTCTAACACGTTATATCAAACTCCAAATATTTATGTTTTAACAGTATTATCTTTGACGTTTTTGCAATAATACGAACTTTCAAACATATTATATTCGATTATAACATATTATTCACTATTAAACAAGATAATTCAACATATATTCTTGGAATAGTTAGACCTCTCAATAGACTAAAATATAAACATAGAGAGGTGTGAACAATATGGACGGAACTTTTATTAGAAATAAAATTACAGAATTGCGACTCAAGAAGGGTGTTTCAGAATATCAAATGAGTTATGATCTTGGTCATAGCAGGAGTTATATCTATAACATATCCTCCGGTAAATCTCTGCCGCCTATGGCAGAATTTCTTGAGATATGCAATTACTTCGGTATTACTCCAAGCCAATTCTTTGATGATTCTATCGAAAACCCGGCATTGCTACAAAGCGCGATTGATGAACTCAGAAAGCTTAACGATGACGATATGATGCTGATTATCGGCCACATCCGCCGTTTGACAAAAGAACAAAAATAAAATATACAACGGCGGCAGAGGATTTCTCTGTCGCCGTTGCTTTACTGTTCAATAACTCCCGAAAGACTTCCATCTGTGTTATCAGATTTTATCGAGTAGTTAATTTTTATATTGCCATGTTTTATTTTTATTAGGACAATCTTTTCTAACCATTTAGTTTCATTTGCTTGCAAAGAATTAATTTTGAACTCTAAGACATTCGAAGAACTGGGAGTTGCAATGTAATCATTTAAAACATCCAAACAATCATCAGTGTCCCTTACTGTTCCTGCATCCCAAAGATTCAAATAGGAACTCTCATTTAAATAGTCATATCCTTCCTCATCTTCATATTTAATTTCATGCGTTTCCTTCAATGAAAACAATTCTACCGCAAAACCAAATTCGCAAACATATCCTGCATTGCCTTTTAACTCCGTATTCAACAGTTCCTTGCTTGGAGATATTATTTCAAAATCATCTCCTTCAACTGTAAGCACAAGATTAATATTACGGTCCAAGTATTGTGATATGTTTTTTATTGCTAAAGGAACTAAAAGCATATCTTTAAATGGTTCGGAGAACATGTCTAATATTACTATTTCTGTTAAAAGGCGCTTTAAAAGTACATAGTTTTCGTGCTTCTGCACTTCAGCGTCAGTTCCCTTATAATTAAGTCCTCCACCAAGATAGTTTTGTTTTTCCTTCAAATTACCAAACTTAAAGGCGGAAGGTTTTATTTCTACTTCTAACAGTTTTTCAACAACTCCACTAACTTCATCTGCTTCTTCGTCCTTTATTACAACAACAGACGGAGAATCAAGATCAAGCGTAAGACCGCCAAAAAAAGATTCCTTTGTACCTGTAAAATCAATCTCTGACGAATTCAATTTTCCTACTGCCTTTGTAGCCATATCAACAAGATTTGCACGTAGAGAAGAAAATGGTATCGGAGATGCAACGATATTGGATGAGGTTTTTTCAGTAGTATAATCAAAACCTAGTAATTGATGTAATGAATTGGAGCCTTTAGGTCTTATAGCACTTCCGCTTTCTATTAGTCCATCAATAGTTTTGGAGATGGCCCCTATAATTTTCTTTCGTTCCTCTTTTTTGTTCTGTCTAAATAAGGAGTAGTTAGTTATTCGATGTTGTCTTAAATCAAATGGCAGTGCTTCCAATGGTGAATAATCGGTGTTATAGACACAAACAATTCGTTCCCATCCTAACTTACAAGCAGCATAGCCCAACTCTATCAATACATTGGGGTTAGGTAGGGCCTTTTTTCGACTTCTAAACAGTTTATACTTTGACTTGTTTATAATGCTGATATCAGCCACAAACAAATCGCACTCATCTATTTTTTCAAAAATAGTATTAGTAATGTCTGGAGAACCCGTCTCATTTTGAGTATCTCTGTCGGCATCTATTTTCATAGTGTTCTTATATTTACTAACAACACCATCAATACAACTTTGTATAAAGTTTCTGTTATTGTTGTTTGGCAAATCAGATTGCCAAGAATAAAAAATTTTCATAATTAATAACTCCTACGTTAACAAGTTCAATTGCAAACAGTTGACAAATTCGTAAAATCTGCTATAATATAAGCAGAGAGGCTACCGATAGACGGTCAGCCTAATAATGGGTTAAAGAAATAACCGCACTTTTGGCGAGGGGCGGTTATTTCTTTTTTGTTATGTCAATAACAAGTGCGATAATTGCTACAAC
>JAZSHI010000025.1:0-44443 GCA_045533195.1 Acutalibacteraceae bacterium | reverse complement strand
AACCAGATGACAAATCTTGAAAAACACCATGTAACGATTGTCATAGGTGTGAATAAAATAAGGTTCGATGACAACGCCGTGCATATAGTCAATGGTTTTTTTTCTAACCTTATCGATAAAGGCGTCTTGCTGTTCTTTGGTTTCAAAGGACAAAACAGGAACCTTCTTGATATTCTTTCCGGAATCACCAAAGTACTGCATCAGATTTCCCCTCTTTTTGAAGAACCTAATTCTGAGGCAGTCATTTCGTTCAACAAGAAGCTTGAAAGCCTGATCCATAAGCTTGAAATCCACTTCCTCATCAATGGTGATGGAGGAAAGTATGTTGATCACTCTTTTATATAAACTGTATTTGCATTGCAGATATGCCACGTCTTGCGAGAGACTTAAATTGTAACAAGATTTATCTGTCATATTCCATTACGCTCCTGTAAGATAATATGTTTTTTTCGTAATATTTGATTATTATACCACACTTTTTCGACAAAAGAAAGCATTTTTCAACTTTTTCTTATAACATTATTTTTTATTTAAAAAATGATATCTAAATCGGTTCGCATTGAAAAATCCGAAAATCTATGTTAAACTAAACGCGTGAGCATATATTGCTTACAAGGACTTTAACGAAATTTAAAACAAAGGAGTTTGCAGATTGGAAAGTAAAGAATCAGGCGGACGTTTGATAAACGACGCAAAAATGGTTGCGAAGATCGCGCTGCGTACAGGACTACAAGTGGGAACGATTCTTGGAGCGATGGCCGCATACAATTCCTTCTTTAAAAGATACAAAAAACGGGATATCAACATGATATTCGGTGAATTTGATTATAGTCGCGTGAAAGAAAGACTGCCGCGGACAACTTTTTTCTTTCCAAGCGGCCAGTGGAAGTTACAAGGCTATTTTTATCCTTGTAATAGCGCTAAAGGGATGGTTGTGGTTTGCCACGGTATGCATGCCGGTGCAGATGATTACATTCCGTTCATTGAGTATTTTGTGCGCAACGGATACGCCGTGTTTACCTATGATTGCCAAGGCACGTATGGGTCCGAGGGTGACTCTACCGTTGGAATGTGTACGCCCTTGGTGAATTTGGACCATGCATTAACATATATTGAAAACGATAAACAGTTGTCCAAATATCCGCTGTTCTTGTTTGGACATTCCTGGGGTGGTTATGCGGCAACGGCGGTGCTTTCCCTCCATAAAAACATCTGTGGATGCTCTGCTGTAGCCCCGTTTAACAGTGGCTATACGCTGTTTGTGGAAAAGGGAGAACAATATATAAGCCCTTTTCCAAATTTGCAGAGAATCGATTTCCCGAAAGAATTTTTGAACGCCTATCAAACGCTGTTGTTCGAAGACTATACAAAGTACGATGCCGTACAAGGCATAAACAGTACCGATGTGCCTGTTTATATTGCCCACGGCAACCGTGATTTCGTTATCAGCTTTACTCATCAATCCGTTATTTCTCATAGGAATGAGATTCGGAGAAAGAATGTAACGTATTACATTGGTACCGGTATCCAAGCAGGGCATAATACCATTTTGCACTCACCGCGAGCTGTTGCCTATCAAGATAAAGTTGAAAAGGACTTGAAACGGCTTAGGAAGGAATACGACCGAGATCTTACGCAGGAGGAACTGACCGAATTTTGCAATGGTGTTGACCACGCTTTGTACAGTGAAATCAATATAGAAATGATGCAGGATATTTTGAATATGTTTAATAATGCGTTAAATATCTAAATCAGTACAACTTGCCAAAAAAACTCCCGAGTCAAAAGACTTGGGAGTTTTTTTGGAACGATGTGTTCCGTATGGGAACGTGATGTGCCTGCGGCGTGATGCGTCCTTCGTACGTGATGTGCGCTTCGCACGTGGAAAGGAACACATCACATCATTGTGAATAAAATGAGAAGCATCATTAAGCTATGTACAGAATTAGTGGTATTTAAATTATTGTTATTAGAAAAGAGGTTGCAGGTTTGTGCCAAAGTATTTCACCCATCTTACTGCATCGCCTATAACGTTACCATTATTATCTATCGGTACTATTCCAAAACTAACTCGTACTACCTCGTTCTGTAAATTGAAATTGGAACCGATAAGTATAACTGTTGGTTCAAGCTCACTTATTAATTTACCGCTTAAGTCATATATTCTTGCAGTGGTATTATAATTTTTTTGATTTCCCACAACAAGAATATAGTTTCCATCAATTTTTATATAATCTATATTTTCTCCAAAATCTACCGGTTCAAAATCCATATTTCCATCAGTATCAATTGCAGAAAATCTTATAAAGTCGGTATTATTACTAAATACGATTGGTGCTTTTCCATTTACAAATTCTGCACCGTCGATATCTACAGTGGCGAAGCCTATGCTCATAAGTTCTGAGTTGTTGCCGATATCAACAACTAATTGTCCATCACTATTGTAGTATCCATCAGGTTTTGCTGACCAATATCTCACGAGAGATGCCTGAATATGTTTCCCTTTAGTACGATAACTCTCATGTGATAACTCTCCTGTCCTAATATCTACGCTTCCGCTTACACCGTATAAAATATAATCGTGGTAAAATCTAGTTGAAATATTAACTCCGTATTCCATACCTAAAGATTTCACAATACTCGAAGAAGGTTCTATAACCCATTCGAGATTATGATTTAGAATTCCTATCTTATCATCTTTGCTTTTTTGACCTTTTGTAACGGTGATAATAAAACCATCTTTGAAAGCATCATCTAAAAAGTATGTTACTCCCAGCTCTTCCGCAGTTGTTAGCTTTCCGGTTTTGTCGCATATGGTAATATAATTCATTTGAAACAGATCTGAAATTAAAGTAATGTTGTTGTAAAATCCAGTAGTGATAGCTGAATATGCATGAGCGGGATCATCCATTTTAAATATAATAGCTGACGTTTCGAATACAATATTTCCATTTTTATCGATACAGTAGTTCTTTTCATCTCCCTTAACTTTCACAAAAGCCAAACCGTTGGTATAGTCTGTACCAAATTCGATTTCGTTATTAATCTTTTTTTTGGTATTCACAATAGACTCATTCTTATTTTGATTATTTTCATCATCAATAACAGCGTCATAATGAGTATCGTTATTACTTTTGTGTTTTATAGCACAGCCTGTCGCACAAGTAATTAGTGAGAACACCAACAAAGCGACCATTAACTTTTTCATCATATTTTATTCCTCCTAAAATCAAAAAAGTGTGTGCCACCGAAGTTACACACACCGAAAAACGCAAACTCCGATTGCTGCAACACAAAACTCAACAAGATCGGAGAAAACTCTATCACATTAGACAAGTTGGAATTTGCATTTTTACCAAATTCGTTTTCGACTAATGTGTAAAGGGATATAACTCTCTATAAAAATAGAAAGCTCCTCACTATATCTTGTTAATTGAATTTTGTGTAATATAATTATTATATCACTTTTCTTTTGAATTGTAAATACTTGAAAAAATAAGTTGGCATCTAAATCAGTACAACTTGCCAAAAAAACTCCTGAGTCAAATGAGCTGGGGTCCTAGGGACAGTTGCCTTCAATAGAAACGGAATTTGGTACACAAATTCCATGCTTGTACCAGTATAAGACAAAACTACCCGAAGAAGAGAAAAACAAAACTCTTTTTCGGGTAGTAATTTTATATAGTGATATTCTTTGCAATGCAAAGAGTGATATGATTGCCGACGGCAATCGTGATATTGAAACCTTTCGGTTTCAGTGATATTTTATTCGCTTCCAAAACTCGCAACGCGAATGAAACTCGGCATTAGCCGAATATCACTGCGAAGCAATATCACTTGCCGTTAGGCGAATAAAACTGTCCAAGTGTCTTCAAGAACACTTGGGCAAAGACTTGGGAGTTTTTTTGGAACGATGTGTTCCCTTTGGGAACGTGATGTGCCTGCGGCGTGATGTGCCTGCGGCGTGATGCGTCCTTCGGACGTGATGTGCGCTTCGCACGTGGAAAGGAACACATCACATCATTGCGAACAAAGTAAGCAACATCGCTGTGCAAAGCACTACATCACTTGCCCGTTAGGGCATACATAACTTTACTTTCTTTAGCATTTGTGATAAACTTAAGTTAGAAAGTAGGTGCTAAAATGTCCGAATCAAAACTCAGAACTTTATCTATGGATTTTGCTGTGGAGATCGTAAATCTTGTAAGAGAATTGAGATCAAAACACGAAACCGTAATTGCCAATCGAATCGGTACAATCCGCCGTATCTTGATCGCGTCCATCAACACCGTAAAGGAGAATACGAAATGATTGGTCCGATTGTTACGGTAACTGTTGATAGACCGCTTGGGAGTTATCATCCTGAGCATCCGGATATGTATTATCCTATAAATTATGGCTACATTGAAGGGAAGATGGCAGCAGATGGCGAAGAAGAGGATGCTTATGTTTTAGGTGTGACTGAGCCCGTTTCTGAGTTTACCGGAAGAATTATAGCGATCATCAATCGTGAGAATGATATAGAGCATAAATGGGTAGTTGCACCGGAGGGCATAACTTTCACACGGGAGGAGATTGCAGAATTAACGCATTTCCAAGAACAGTATTTTAAGTCGAAAATCTCCTTGCTATATAAATAATGTTAGCATGGTGTACTTTTACTTACTCTTACCTAAATTTTGCTCCGTTAAAGTATAAAAAACTTCATACGGTTATTGTTGATTAAGGGCTTTATTGACTTTATTTTTCTAAAATAGTATAATTTGGATAAAGAGATTTTAGAGGTCAAAATAATGAATTTTATGAAAAAACGTGAAGGTTTAATAAGGATGATATTGTCTGCGCTGTTTTTGGCTTTTACATACCTAATGCCGTTTTTAACGGGGCAGATAGAGACTATAGGAAATAAGCTTTGCCCGATGCATATTCCCGTTATTCTTTGCGGATTCGTCTGTGGTTGGCAATGGGGATTGGCGGTTGGCTTTATAGCCCCTTTGTTTCGTTCGTTAACAATTGGTATGCCCTTTCTTTTTCCCAATGCTGTGGCAATGGCGTTTGAACTTGCGGCTTATGGACTGATTAGCGGTATTATGAGAAAAATCTTTCCAAAGAAAACGCTTTACATATATCTTTCTTTAATAATTGCTATGCTGACAGGAAGAGCGGTGTGGGGAGCGGTTATGTATATCATTCTCGGAATAAAAGGCTCTGTATTTACGCTTGAAGCTTTTTTGGCGGGTGCTTTTATAAACGCTGTTCCCGGCATTATTGCGCAGATAATTTTAGTTCCGCCTTTAGTAATGCTTTTTAATAGAATAAACAGGAGAAAAATATGAAAAAAGAATTTGAAGTGTTTTCACCTCTTTTTGAGGCTATAGATAAAGGACTTAAAAAGGGAAGAATGATAGTTGCTGTTGAGGGTGGCAGCGCAGGTGGAAAAACCACTTTAAGCGGTGTGCTTAAAGAAAAATATAATGCTTCAGTATTTCATATGGATGATTTCTTTTTACAGCCCTTTCAGAGAACGAAGGAAAGATACGCAGAAATTGGGGGAAATGTTGACAGAGAACGCTTTTTGAAAGAGATTTTAGAGCCGCTTAGCAGAGGAGAAACTATTAGATATCGCCCATTTGATTGCTCGGCTATGAGCCTTTCCGATTATGTAGAGGTAATTCCAGATAAACTGATAGTTATTGAAGGGGTTTACTCTATGCATCCTGAACTTTCAGACTATTATGATTATTCGGTATTTATTGATATTGATGAAAAATTGCAACGAGAACGAATATTAAAACGTAATACTCATACTTTGGCTCAGCGCTTTTTTAATGAGTGGATTCCTCTTGAAAACAAGTATTTTGAAAATTTTAAGATAAAAGAGAAATGTAACGAGACTATTGAAATTAAAGGGTGAAAAGGTTGAGCGCAGATTATATTTCTAAAATTTTGTTTAATGACGGTCTAAATGAAAATTCATATCTTAATGATTTGCCCGTAATAAAATATTTAAAAAAGGAGAAGGAGCTTTCCTTCTCATCAAACGTTACCTTTTTTGTGGGTGAAAACGGTACGGGAAAATCTACGCTTCTTGAAGCAATAGCAGTTTCTTACGGCTTTAATGCAGAGGGCGGCTCTATAAACTTTACCTTTTCTACTAACGATACCCATTCGTCTTTATATGAAAATATCGAAATTGCAAAACGCAAATTTGCTAACGACGGCTTTTTTCTTAGGGCTGAAAGCCTTTATAACGTGGCAACCAATATTGATGAAATGGACAAAGCGCCGTCCTTTGATCCGTTTATAATTGAAAGCTACGGCGGCGTTTCCCTTCATCGCCAATCTCACGGAGAAAGCTTTTTGTCTATTGTGCAAAACCGCTTTTTTGGAGGCGGAATTTATATTCTTGACGAGCCTGAAGCGGCGCTGTCGCCTAATAGGATTTTAACCTTAATGAGCGAAATGAATGAGCTTATAAAAAAGGATTCACAGTTTATTATTGCTACCCATTCACCCTTGCTAATGGCTTTTCCAAATGCTCAGATTCTTGAGTTTTCAAAGGAAGGCATAAAAAGTGTTTCTTATCAGGAAACCGAGCATTATAAAATAACAAAGAGCTTTTTAGACAATCCCGAAAAAATGCTTCATTATCTACTTAAAAACGAATGATTGTTATTGACTATAATATAATGAAGTGCTATACTGTAAAAAACTCTTTAAGGGAGGCAAATTTATGAGAATTACGGTAGCAAAAATAGGAAGTAGTGAAACTGTTTCTTATGCGGTAAATGAGCTTATTAGGCTTATAAAGGAAATGGATTCTACAGTTACTTTAGACGTTAGAAAATATGAAGCCTATGATGAAACTGTTAAAAACGCTTTGTGGGTAGGTATAGGCTTTACTGAGGAAAGCGAAAAAGATACCGTTTACATAGACGTAAAGGATGGCGTAGGCTTTATCAGCGCAAGTAATGAAAGAACTGTACTGGTTGCCGTTTACCGCTTTATGAAGGAGATGGGCTGCTCTTATCTTTATCCCGGAAAAGAGGGCGAAGTAATCCCTAAGAAGAAACTCCACAACACCGATTTTTCCGTTAAAGTTAACGAAACTGCTTCATATAGCCATAGAGGTATGTGTATCGAAGGTACCGTAGGCTATGAGCACGTTTACAATATGATAGACTGGCTGCCTAAGGTTGGTATGAACGAATATTTCTTCCAGTTTTTAACTCCTGCTACATTTTTTAATCAATATTATGAGCGTTTCCCTGACGGTCACTTAAGCGATGACGAGGTTGATGCTATGGTACGTTCCTTGGATGAGGAAATTGCAAAACGTTCCCTTAAATATCAGGCTGTAGGACACGGTTGGAACTGCGCTCCCTTTGGTCTGCCCGCTTCGGGTTGGTATGAATATGAGGGAGAACCGCCAAAGGAAATTAAAGAAATATTGGCTCAGCTTGACGGGGAAAGAAAATTCAGAGGTAATAAGCCGCTTAATACCAATCTTTGCTATTCTAACGAAACTGTCAGAAGAAAAATGATAGATTGTGTTGTGGATTACTGCAAAAACAATCAGCACAAAAATTACATTGCCGTTTGGATGGCAGACGGCGGTAATAATCACTGTGAATGTGAAAACTGTCAGAAGAAAACTCCGTCAGATTATCTTATTATGATGATGAATGATTTGGATGAAAAATTAACTGAGCAGGGCATAAAAACAAAAATATTATTACCGTTTTATAATGATTTAATGTGGGCGCCCGAAACCGAAAGACTTCATAACCCCGACCGTTTTGCAATGGATTTTGCACCGATTTCCCGCTCTTATTCCGTTTCTTATGCTGATTATGATTATACTGAGGAAATTGAAATAGAGCCTTACGTAAGAAACAAAAACGTCTTTAAAGGTTCACTGCCGAAAACTGTGGCAATGTTTAAAAAGTGGATAAATGAGCAGGGAATCAAAGACGTTATGCTGTTTGATTACCACCTTATGTGGGATCATCACTATGACCCCGGTTATTACGCTTGTGCAAAAATTTTGCAAAAGGATATGGCTTCCTTAGATAAAATCGGAGTTGACGGAATGGTTAGCTGTCAGCTTCAGCGTATTGCTTTCCCAAATAATCTGCCTATGTACTGTATGGCAAAAACCCTTTGGAACAAAAATGAAGCTTTTTCTGATATATCCAATGAATATTTCACTACTGCTTACGGTGAATATGCAAAAGAGGTAGAGGAATATCTTTCAACCCTTTCAAAGTATTTTGAACCCGAAGTGCTAAGGGGAGAAAAGCCCTATGAAGCAGAGGCTATGATAAAGCAGTATAACGAAGCTAAAGCCTTTATTAACAACTTTAAAGCAAAATATATAGATAAGTTATCAGGTGAAATAAAAGCCTTTGAATACCTTTCTTACCATGCCGAGCTTGTAAAATTAAATGCAGATATTTATATTGACCGCTTTAATAAAAATGAAGACGGTGTTAAAGAAAAGATAAAAGTATTTTATAAAATGTGCGAAGATTTACAAGAGGCAACCGATACTGTTCTTGACGATAACTTCTTAAAGGGTGACGTTTACAACAACCTTATAGGCTGGAGAAGAACAATATAACATAACAAAAACACGCAACCAGGTGTTGCGTGTTTTTTGATGGTTTTTAAATTACTGTAATTTAAAATACATACTAAAATATAGCTAATAAATGAACATAATATTAAGAAGTTTAAAAAAATCGATGTAAAAAACAATGGTTTGATTTTGGATAAAATTGACAAAAAAATCGAAAAAAGTGAAAAAAAGTTATTTAATGTTTGCAAATGTTGTATGAGTGTGATACAATACATCTTGTGGATGAAAAATGTCCTCATACTATATTTTACGGAGGGATTATAAATGGAGTCAAAACTCGTTTATAATGTCGGTGACAAACCAAAATTTGGGCAAATGATTATTTTTGCCTTCCAGCAGCTTCTTGCCATTATGGCGGCAACTATCGCAGTTCCTGCTATTGTAGGTAACGGAATGAGTGCTTCTGCAGCGCTTTTCGGTGCAGGTATAGGCACTATTGTGTATCAGCTTTTTACAAAGTTTAAAAGTCCTGTTTTCTTAGGTTCATCCTTTGCCTTTATTGGTTCTATGGTAGCAGCTTTCGCAGGCGCAACATCTGCCTCCCTTGGCTATCTCGGTCTTATTATCGGTGCCGCATTTGCAGGTCTGGTTTATGTTGTTATAGCTATTGTTGTAAAGGTAGCAGGTGTTAATTGGATAAATAAGCTTATGCCTCCCGCAGTAATAGGACCAACAGTAGCTATTATCGGTCTTTCGCTCGCTGGCGCCGCTATAAAGGACGTATTCTCTTACGGTCCTCAGGATTCTAACGGCTCATTCGTTATGAGCGGATTTAGTTGGGTGTCTCTTATCTGTGCTTTAGTCACACTTTTCGTTGTAATTCTTTGTTCTACCTACGGCAAAAAAATGACCAAGCTCATTCCCTTTATTATAGGTATTCTTGCAGGCTATGCAGTTGGTCTTATTTTCACCCTTATCGGTATAAAAACCGGTAATACTAATCTTATGATAGTTGATTTTGCTCCCTTTAAAGCTCTTGTAGCTGACGGAGTAAACCTTAAAACCTTTGTTGCTGTTCCCGAGTTTTCCTTCCTTAACGGACTTAAGGGCGTTAAAGAATTTGATACTTCATACCTTGCAACCGTAGCAGTTGCGTATATTCCCGTTGCTCTCGTTGTATTTGCTGAGCATATTGCTGACCATAAGAATCTTTCATCCATTATCGGAAGTGACCTTCTCAGCGAACCCGGTCTTCACAGAACACTTCTCGGTGACGGTGTAGGCTCTATGGTAGGTGCATTCTTCGGCGGCTGCCCCAACACAACCTACGGTGAGTCTGTAGGATGCGTAGCTATTACAAGAAATGCTTCTGTTGCTACCATTACCACTACTGCGTTTATGGCAGTTCTTATTTCCTTCGTTTCTCCATTTGTTGCATTCCTTGATTCCATTCCCGGTTGTGTAATGGGCGGTGTGTGCATCACCCTTTACGGATTTATAGCCGTATCAGGTCTTAAGATGATTCAGAAGGTTGACCTTGAAGATAACGCTAATCTCTTTACCGTTTCGGTTATTCTTATTGCAGGTATCGGCGGTATGGCTATGGCAATCGGTAAGGTTACTATCACCTCTATTGCTTGTGCGCTTATCCTCGGTATTATTGTAAATATCGTTCTTCACGCTAAAAAGGGTGCTGAAGACAAGGAGTAATTTCTAATGAAAAACTATGATAATGTAACCATTTTCGACCATCCTTTAATTAATCATAAGATTGCTATTTTAAGGGATGAAAAAACAAGTATGAAGGAGTTCCGTGAGCTTATTGAAGAAATCACGACGCTTATGACCTTTGAATGTCTTAAGGAGGGTGTACCTACTACCGAAAAGCAGGTTAAAACACCCCTTGAGGTATGTACGCAAAGGGTTGTTAAGGATAATGCTATTGTTATCGTTCCGATTTTGCGAGCAGGACTCGGTATGGTTAACGGCGTACACGTACTTTTCCCATCTGCAAGAGTAGGACATATTGGTATGTACAGAAATGAAGAAACCCTTCAGCCCTGTGAGTATTATTGCAAACTGCCCGACGGCATTGAAGATAAGCTTGTGCTTTTGGTTGACCCGATGTTAGCGACGGGCGGTAGCGCTTGTGATGCTATTGCTTCTCTTAAAAAGCGCGGTTGCAAGGATATTAAGTTTATGGCGGTTATAGGAGCTCCCGAAGGAGTAAGCAAGGTTGCCGAAACTCATCCTGATGTTCATATTTATGTTTCTACTTTGGACAGATGCCTTAACGAAAACGGTTATATTTTACCCGGACTCGGCGATGCCGGAGACAGATTATTCGGAACTAAATAAAAGCAAAACGGCTATCCAAAAGCGGATAGCCGTTTTAACAACTCAACATACTTATTCTACCACAAATTTTAACTGCAGTCAATAGGTGTAAAAGGATTTCTGTGTTTTGCATAAATTATAGAAAAAATCTTTATAAATTATGCGAATTGAAATAAAGGAAAGTATGTGATATCATATAGACAAAGGAAGGGGGAGCCCAATGTACAGGAGTTGACCAAAGGCTTAAACGGTCGGTAAAATTCAGCCACAGAAAATGTTTAATTATTAGTTAAAGCAAAAAAGTGCTTCTCACTTTACGGGATTTATATATAGACCAACGGCGATGGCTTTAAGTGATAAAAAAACAAATTCTGAATTAAAGAAAGAGAGGTATATAAAAAAGATGTTGGATATTAAGATAGAACATATTTAACCCTTGACTGATGGTTTAATGAGCAGTCAAGGGTTATTTTTTATTATTGGTTATCGTGAATGAGAAGAGCGGCTATAAGCTTGGCTCTTTTTTTAATTGTGGTGATTTCTACGTATTCTTTATTTGTGTGGTAAAGATATCCGCTGGGCCCCATACCGCAAATTGATAGAACTCCTGCCTTTTGGGTATAGGCAGAATCGCTGCCGCCACATGATTCAACAGGTGTAAGTTCGCCAAGTCCGTTTTCTATGCTTAGCTTATTAAGTTTATCGAAAAGCTTTAGAGTTTCATCCCGCTTTTCCATAGGAGGACGGGAATTTTCCTTTGTAATGGCAGAGGTTGTACCTCCTATAAAGCTTTTATTTATAATTTCCATAAATTTATTTTTTATGGTATCTAAATCTCTCAGTCGATTATATCTTATATCTACCGTAAATTTACAGCTTTCAGGGATAACATTTGCCGCAGTACCTGCATCTATAATGTTGCAACTTAAGGTTGCAGTGTCTTTGTCGCTTAAATTGTGAATAGCTATGATTTTATTTGCTGCTTCAAGTATAGGGTTAACGCTGTCAAAATAGTGGATTCCCGAATGACCGCCTTTTCCGGTTATTAAAATTTCGTATTTTAATATACCTTTTCTTGAAATTGTTACTTCGTTTCTTTCGGTAACTTCACAATTAATGGCATAGGGAAAACCACGGGATTCCTCTGCAAAAAATGTAAATTCCTTTTCTTTTCCGAAAATATTTGAAACCTCTTCATCCGAGGTTAGAACCAGTCTGGCGTGTTTTTTATATCCACCGTCAAGCAGAGCTTTCATAGCAAGGAGCGCAACGGCAATACCGCCCTTGCAGTCAACGGCACCGGGGCCTATAAGCGTATTGTCTTCTACTTTAACAGCAGGAACACCGAAAGCACCTTTTTTGTGAACGGTATCGGTGTGTGCAAGGAAAAAAGCGCCCTTATCACTGCTGCCAACGTTTATATCAACCGTTAAAAAATTTCCGCACTCATTAAAGGGTGTGACTCTGCAGGTCATACCCTCTCTTTCGGCAAAGTCCTTTATGAAAAGAATAAGCTTGTCTATTTCCTCCTTGTCGTAAGCAGTAGCTTCAAAGGAGCAAATGTTATATAAAAATTGTGTGTATTTATCACTGTTTTTTTCTATATATTCAAAAACGCTTTTCTTGTCCATTTTCTTCACCTCGCATAACTAATTATAGCACCTTTGGCATATTTGTAAAGAATTGCTTGATATAGGGTTGCAATAACTTTTAAGTTATGCTAAAATAAATAAGAGGTGATATTTTGGAACTTTTGCAATTAAGATATTTTTTTGACTGCGCCGAACAATTAAGTGTTGCTAAAACCGCAAAAAAATATATGGTACCCGCGTCTTCGGTATCAGCCTGTATTAAAAGACTCGAAACCGAAATGGGCTGTAAATTGTTTGACAGAACCGCAAACAGCATAAAGCTTAATGAACAGGGAATTAAACTTAAAAGGTGCCTTGAAAAAACACTTCCCATACTTGATAAAACTGTTTATGAGATAAAAAATCCAAGTGAAGATTTAAGAGAAATTAAAATTTTAGTACGCGCACTTCGAAGTGTAATGACCGAAAAAATCATAAAATTCAAAGAAGAAAACATAAATGCCCGTTTTAAACTTGTATCCTCCTTCGAAAATCACGATTTTGAAAATTACGATATAATAATGGATACAAAAAGCGATAGATATGATGGCTATGAATGTATCGAAGTTGTGCGTCAGCCTATTAAAATCTTTGCTTCTAAAAACAGCAGATTTAAGGGCAAAAAAATAACTCTTTCAGAGCTTTGTGATGAACCGTTTGCAAATATGAGTCAGCAGGGAAGGCAGTATAAGCTGTTGTGCGAATCCTGTGAAAAGGTTGGATTTACTCCGAAATTAGTGGCTCAGGTAAACGATTACGGATGTTTTATAAAAATTATTGAATCGGGTGTTGCCGTTGGCGCGGCAGGAAGGGAATCTATGAAACTAGCTGAGAGCAGTTGGGTTGTAGAATTGGATGTGACCGATTTTAAAGAGGAACAGACAGTATGCGCCTATTTTAAAAAGGAAAAATGCTACGGAAATGTGCAAAAATTCTTAGGTTTTTTAAATAGCAGTTTAAACTGAAATGTGTTAGAATAAACCAAATACCGAAAGGAAAATTTATTATGGATAATTTTATTTTTACATCCCCCACTTATTTTGTGTTCGGAAAGGATACCGAGAAAAAGGCTGGAAAAATGGTTAAAAAGTTCGGCGGCACTAAGGTGCTTATTCATTACGGCGGAGGGAGTGCCGTAAAAAGCGGACTTATTGACAGAGTAAAGGCATCTCTGGATAACGAAAATATTCCTTATATTCTTTTGGGAGGAGTTCAGCCTAATCCGAGAAGCAGTCTTGTTTATGAGGGAATTGAGCTTTGCAGAAGGGAAAATATAGATTTTATTCTTGCGGTAGGCGGCGGAAGCGCCATTGATTCTTCCAAAGCTATTGCGGGCGGTGTTCTTTACGAGGGTGATTTTTGGGACCATCACAGCGGAAAGCCTGTTGAAAAAGCCCTTCCCGTAGGAACTGTCCTTACCATTGCCGCTGCAGGAAGTGAGGGAAGCGGAAATACGGTTATTACCCACGAAAACGGTATGCTTAAACGCGGATGCCGTACCGATATTCTTCGTCCGAAGTTCAGCATTTTAAATCCTGAACTAACCTGTACCTTGCCGCCCTTTCAGACCGCTTGCGGTATTACCGATATTTTAGCTCATCTTTATGAAAGATATCTTACCAATACAAAGGAGGTTGAGGTTACCGACCGACTTATTGAAGGGCTTATGTTATCACTCATAAATGAAGCTCCCAAGGTTATTAGTAATCCAAATGATTATGAGGCAAGAGCAAATATTATGTGGACAGGAACACTGGCGCACAATAACGTATGCGGTGTGGGCAGAACTCAGGACTGGACGGGACACAGCATAGAACATGAACTGTCAGGCCTTTACGACTGTGCCCACGGTGCAGGTCTTGCAGTGACTATGCCTGCCCTGTTTAGTTACGTATTAAACCACGATGTTGCCCGTTTTGCGCAGGTGGCGGTAAGGGTTTGGGGATGTCAGATGGATTTTGCCAATCCTGAAAATACCGCAAGAAAGGGTATTGAAGCCTTAAGAAACTTCCTTATTTCTATCGGTATGCCTAAAAACTTTGAAGAGCTTGGCGCTAAGGGGGAGGATATTCCTTATCTTGTTGATGCCCTTTGTGACGGAAACGGCAGACCGGGATATATTGAAGGCTTTGTAAGACTCAATAAAACCGACTGTGAAAAGGTTTATAAACTGATGATTTGAGGAATAAAAATGAAAATTACAGTAGTACAGCCAAAATATTATGCGGGGGAAAATCCCGATAAAATAATAGCTGAATTTTTAAAGGCTGAACTTGAAAAAGTGAGCGAAAACTCGCTGATAGTTCTTCCCGAATATTCAAATGCAGGTGGACTCAGCGAAAAAGAAAAGGAACTTGCAGCACTAAAAAGAGCAGGTAAAATGCTCGATTTCGCTAGTTTTATAGCAAAAGAAAAGAAAGCCTACGTTAGCATTAACGTACTTGAAGAAAGAAACGGTAAAATTAAAAATAGCACCTATCTCTACGATAAAAAAGGCGAAAAAGCTTTTGTTTACGATAAAATTCATCTTCCGCCTTCCGAGGTTTCATTAGGCGTAGAACGAGGAACGGGAGAATGTGTGGCTTATCTTGATGGCATACGCTTTGCCTTTATGACCTGTTATGATGTTTATTATAACGAACAAATTGAGTATATCGCGTCAAAGAAGCCCGATATTATAATAATTCCCGGCTATCAAAGAGGGGAAAGAACCGATATTATTTTAGCGCAGAATAAGTTGACGGCTTTTAGATGTAACGCGTATATTGCTCGTTCGTCCTTTTCTATGGATGATGAAAATAAAGGCGGCAACAGTATGATAGTGTCGCCAAACGGTGAGATAATTGCAAATTTGGGCAAAGAAGTGGGCAGTATCTCTGTAGATGTGGATATAGAATATAAATATATGCGTCCGGCAGGCTTTGGGAACGGTTTGGTTCGCAATGATGATTTTATAAACAACGGACTGTGTCCCGAAATATTCAAATAAAAAAATTACTCTGTGTTTACGCACAGAGTAATTTTTTTATTTATTGTATTTGAATACGTAACTGCCTGTTTCTACTCCGAAACGAGATGCTATAACGGGGCATTTTGTCTTTAACAAAAAGAAGATATTTTTAACTTCACTCAGACTTTCAAAATTGCCCTGACCTTTGCTTATCACTATATCGGATTCTTTTAAAATCGCCTTAAACTTCTCGGAACATTGGCTTAAAACACTTCCCGGAGCACAGCTTCCTGAAGCAAAAACCTGAGCTTTTTTGTCTATATTTGTGTGCGGCACCTCGGCTAAAGTAATGTCATTAATTATGGGTGCGCTGCGTACTGCATAATAAAAGGTGAGATTTGGAAAATTATCCATAAAAACCCCGTCAAATACGGCTTCTCCCGAATTATCTCCCACTATTAAAACTGTTTTTGCTGTTTTCAGTTTTTCCTTTAAAACGTCAATGTCGCATACCGTAAAGGGCCTTTGAAGTTCTTCTTTGATACACTCTTTTATGTCTATGTTTCTGACTACTGCAGAGTCAAGATTATTGCCGACAGCACCCACCTTTAAAGCGGCATAAAGAGTGTTTTCTGAACCCGATATAAAATCCTTTAAAACGGGGACAAGCTCTTTTGCCTCGTAAATATCTTTTTTCTTGATTTCTTTGAAAGGATCGTCTTCCTTTGCAAAGCCTTCCACCGCCTTGTAAATTGCCTGAGCGAGATGGGGAGCATTTTCATAATCCTTGTAATTGCTTAGTATTTCTTTGGCAAGATTTAAAACCTTTTGCTCGGTTTCCTTTGAATTACTTGCTATTTTTGCCGCCCTTTGCGCTTGGGCAAAAAGACAGGGCAGACAGCCTTCAAGTATTTCCATTTATCTTCTCCTTGATTTTTTAAGCATTATAGCATATTCCTTTGATTTTTGCAATTTTTTGTCTGCTATAAAACTGTTGCAATTTCTAAGGAAATGTAGTATAATTTGAATATATTATATATTATTACTATTTGGTACGAATGGAGCATTAATTATGTCACAACCAAATGAAAGGATTTTTTTGTCTTCGCCTACAATGCATGGGGAAGAACAGAAATTTATAAAAGAAGCCTTTGATACTAACTGGGTTGCACCTCTCGGCGCGAATGTTGACGGTTTTGAAAAAGAAATGGCTGAGTATGTGGGGGTAAAATCTGCCGCAGCTTGTATAAGCGGCACCTCGGCTCTGCATCTTGCTGTTAAACTGGCAAACGTTAAGCCGGGAGATATTGTTTTTTGTTCAGACCTTACCTTTGCGGCAACGGTTAATCCTGTTACATACGAAAACGGAAAACAGGTATTTATTGACAGTGAATATGAAACTTGGAATATGGACCCCGAAGCGCTTAGACTTGCATTCAAAAAATATCCTGAGTGTAAATGCGTTGTTGTGGTTAACCTTTACGGTGTTCCTGCAAAGCTTGATGAAATCAGAGCCATTTGTGACGAACACGGAGCTGTGCTTATTGAGGATGCGGCTGAAAGCCTTTCGGCTACTTATAAGGGTGTGCAGACCGGAACCTTTGGAAAATATAACGCCATAAGCTTTAACGGTAACAAAATTATTACTACTTCCGGTGGCGGAATGCTTCTTAGTGATGATGAAGAAGCAATCAAAAAGGCGCGTTTCTGGTCAACACAGTCAAGGGATCCTGCCCCTTGGTATCAGCACAGCGAAACGGGTTATAACTACCGAATGAGCAATATCGTGGCAGGTATCGGAAGAGGTCAGCTTTTACATCTTGATGAACATAAAGAACTGAAACGTAAAATTTACAATCGCTATAAAGAAGCATTTAAAGATTTGCCCGTAACAATGAATCCTTATCTGGAATGCAGTGATCCTAACTTCTGGCTTTCCTGTATGCTTATAAACAAGGGTTGCAACGTTAAATTTATGGACATTGTAAATGCACTTGAAAAAGAAAATATTGAAGCCCGTCCTATATGGAAACCGATGCATATGCACCCTCTCTTTAACGGACACGATTTTGTTTCAGCCAATGAAAACAGTGTTGGCGAAGATATATTCAGCCGTGGTGTCTGCCTACCCAGTGATATAAAAATGACCGAAGAAGAACAGGAAAAGGTCATTTCTATAATAAAAAATTGTTTTAATAAGGAGATAGAACATTATGCCTATTGAACTAATGTATATCATAGCGCTTTTAGCAGTAATTGCTATCACATTTTTACTCTTTAAACGTCCAATTTACGAAAGTATGTTTTACGGATATGTTTTGATGGTAATTCTTACCGGTGAATATAAAAACTTTTTCACTTATATATTTAAAACTTCCACTGATACCTTGTTTTACTCTATAATAGGTTTTTTGGTATTGGCGAAAATATTGGATGCTACACATGCAGTTGACAGTATAGTAAACATTATTGTTTCTTTGTTTGGACGTTTGCGCGGCGGTGCAGGTTATACGGCTGTAATAGCAAGTACTTTTATGGGCGCTCTTTCCGGAAGCGGTGCCGGTAACGTTGCAACAACCGGTGTGTTTACAATACCTGCAATGAAAAAGTCTGGTTTTCCCGCACACCTTGCGGCTAATGTTGAAAGTGCTTCAAGTACGATGGGAAATATGATACCTCCTGCAGGAGTTATCCTTACAGCACTTGCCTGTTATAATGAATTCAGCGGTGCCGAGATGTCTCAATCTACGTTTTGGATTGCTATGTGGGGTGTTGCTATTTGGTTTATATTACAAAGAATAGTTACGCTTTATGTGTTCTGTCGCTATTATAAGGTTAAACCTATGGATAAATCCGACCTGCCGCCTATAAAGGAAACTTTGAAAAAAGGTTGGAAGAATCTGCTTTTACCGGTAATTATACTTTTGCCTTTTGTATTAGACTACTTTTTTAAAGCAACCTTCTTTACAGAAAGACTCGGCAAAGGTGCCTCTAATCTTTCAAGCAGTTTATTGTTATTTACACCCGGAATTGCCGCTGTTTATGCGTTATTGGTTAACAATAAAAATGTCATAAAACCCAAAGAACTGGTAAAAACAGTTAAAAATTCTGTTTCCGGTATTGTTCCTGTAGGCGCAACTATCTTTTTTGCATATTGTATCAGTAATCTTTTTGCGGCAACAAATGTTGGAACAAAAATCGGTGAGTACTTAATGAATTTGAATCTTCCTTTTGTAGCTTTGGCGTTTATCATTCCATTATTTACTGCTTTTTTGGGAATGGTGTTACCGGGCTCTGCGCAAACAAAGATTTTTGGTACTACCATTATTGCGGTTATAGCAGCAGCAGGCGGAAATCCTCTTATTGCTGCGGTTATGCTACCTGTAATTACAGGCGCTATGGAGGGTATGACTCCTCCACTTGCCCTTTGTATGTACACAGCAATGGGTATTGCAGATTCAAAAATGAAAGAGACTACGCTTAACTGTCTTATTTGGATCGGATTGCATTATCTGTTGGCAGTTGTATGTCTTTTGGGATTACTTCCAATTTTAGGAATATAGGGGGGTACTTAAAATGAAAAAAGTAAGTAACGTTCTTTTATATATCTTTTCGATAGGTGTGTTATTGACACTTTTTGCAGGTGCTGTTTCGGTGCTTGGATATATATATGCAATGATAATAGGTGGAGATAAAGCTGAATTGATTTGCGGTTTTATAAAAAATGAATATTATCCTTGGGTTATAAAAATAACTTCGGTAGCAGTAGGGTGTGGACTTTTAGGAATGTATTTTTCAAAAAAGAAGGCGCTTACCGTTAACGACGAAAAAAACTAGAAAGTTTTGGTGTCTTATATGTTACATAAAAGTTGCGGTCCTTACGACAGATGGGTAAAAAGAACAATAGATATTGTTGCCGCGGTTATTGTTTTAGTATTATTTTGGTGGGTATATGCAATTATTGCATTGCTTGTAAGAATAAAGCTTGGAAGTCCGGTTATTTTTGCACAAGAAAGACCCGGTAAAATAGATTTTAAAACAGGAAAAGAAAAAATTTTTAAACTTTACAAATTCAGAACTATGACTGATAATCGCGATGAGAACGGAAATTTGTTGCCTGGAAGTGTTAGATTGACAAAATTTGGAAAAATTTTGCGTTCTACCAGCCTTGATGAACTTCCTGAAATATGGAATATTCTTAAGGGTGATATGAGTATTATAGGGCCCAGACCGTTGGCTGTTGAGTATTTACCGTATTATACAGAGGAAGAACGAGTACGCCATAGTATTCGACCGGGATTAACAGGTCTTGCTCAGGCAAGCGGAAGAAATAATCTTTCTTGGGAAGAAAAATTCGAGTATGACGTTCAATATGCTAACAACGTAACATTTATTATGGACTGTAAGATAATTATAAAAACAATCAAGGCGGTATTTAAACGCGAAGGAATAGGCCAGGGCAGTGAAACACCCGTCAGTTTTCATATTTACAGACAAACGCAGAATGATGCTCAGAAGGTGAAGAAATGATCAATAAAATTAAAAAAATGCTTCCGGATAAATTAAATTTATTTTTGAGGTACTACAAAAATACTGGACACGTGCTTCATTTCAAAAATCCAAAAAGGTTTACTGAAAAATTACAACTTTATAAGCTTGAAAAAAATTTCCCGCTTATGGGTAAATGTCACGACAAGTATACTGTTCACGAATACGTTAAAGAAAAAGGTCTTGAGGAAATATTGGTTCCTTTGTATCAGGTGGCAGAAAAAAGTTCTGAACTGGATTTTGATTCGTTACCGAATCAGTTCGTTATGAAAACTACTAATTCGGGTGATACGAATATTTTTTGTTATGATAAATCTACTTTTGATTTTAAAACTGCCTGTGAACAGCTTGATAAATGGGCTGCATGCGACGTTGTAGGGGCAACCTTACAGCATTCCTTGAAGTCGAAAGCAAGAATTATTGTAGAAAAAATGTTGGAACGCGATGAAAATAATGACCTTATTGATTACCGTATGTTCTGTTTTAACGGAAAGCTGTTTGCAACCTGTGTAACTACTGATTATGTGGATTGCCATGCAGAAGGCAGAATGGGATTTGTTGATCGAGACTTCAACCTGATGCCCTATAACAGATATGAATATAAACCATTAAGTGGTCCGCCTAAAAAGCCGGCCAAATATGACGAAATGGTAAAAATTGCCGAAACCCTATCGGAAGGCTTCCCTCATTGCAGAATTGATTTGTATTATACCAACGATAAAATTTATTTTGGCGAAATGACATTCATCACTATGGGTGGCTATTGTAGATTCCGTCCCGATGAATTTGATTTTGTTTTGGGTGAACAATTTGACTATTACGGAAAAAGAGAGTGAAAAAATGAAGGACTTAAAGGGTAAAAAACTACTAATTTTGGGAGGTCCCTCTCTAATGTGCGATGTAATAAACAAAGCGCGTGAAATGGGAGTATATACAATAGTTACCGATTGGTATGAGCCTGATATTTCGGTTGCTAAAAAAATCTCTGATGAGTACAGAATGATAAGCTCATCAGACGTCGATGCTTTAGTCAAATTGGTGAAAGAAGAAGGCATTGAAGGCGTTTATACACAATATACCGATTCAGCACTTCCTTATTGTCAACAGGTGTGCGAAAAAGCAGGGCTTCCTTTCTTTATTGATGCAACTCAGGAAAAGCTTATTTCAAATAAGTTGAATTCTAAGTATTTGTGTCAAAAATACGGGGTTCCCGTTTCAGAGGAATACAACATTACCGAAGAATTTTTAAAAGAAGATGTAGAAAAAATAAAATGGCCTGTACTTACCAAACCTACCGATAATAGCGGTCAGCGCGGTATAACAATTTGTAATAATCTTGAAGAACTTAAAAAGGGTTATGCTTATGCTAAGGAAAATTCCAAAGAGGGTAAGGTTATAGTAGAAGAGTACATGCAGGGCGAATACATTGTTCTTAACTTTACCCTACAGGATGGAAATCTGTACCTTTCAGGAATGGCTGATAAGCCTGTTATTGACGAAAAATACGCAAATGGTCTTATAAGACTTCCTAAAGGCTACATTATGCCATCGAAACATTTGGATTTATTCTATGAAAAAAGATTTAAAAACTTCGAGGCTTTAGCTAAAGGAATAGGTTTAAAAAATGGAAATTGGAGCGTAGAATGTGTTGTTAGAAATAACGATTTCTATGTTTTTGAAATGCAGTTCCGTTTAGGTGGTATGCGCCACTATACTTTTGTGAAAGAAGAAAATGGTATAGATACTTTGGAAATGCATATACGTTATGCTCTTACAGGTAAGTTTGAGGGTTACGATTTATCCGAACTTGATACGCCTTACTATAAGAAAACGTACTGTTCTCTTAATATTTTACTTAAGGACGGCATTATTACCAAGGTTGAAGGGCTTGAGATTTTGGATGAACTTCCCGAGGTTAAAAGTAAGCTTCCTATGCATCAGCTTGGAGATAAGGTAGAACTTTCAGGAACTGTTTTTCAGATATTTATGAAGGCTTCTTTGGTTGCCGAAAACTATGAGGATTTGGAAAGAGTTTTAACCTTGATACAAGAAAATATTAAGGTTTACGATGAAAACGGTAAAAATATGTTGCTTAAAATCGTCGGTGACGGAGTTGTAGAATAAACAATTTTCGAGTAACGGTGTATATATGTTAAATAATGAAATCGGCAGTGAATTTTGGTCTGTCACTACAGCGGCAGATGATAATGGTTTGTTTAATAACAATGTGTCTTGGCATTTGTCGGGAAGAGCCGCTTTAAATGCCATAATAGGCGATATAAAAGAGCGTAACGACGTAAAAACCGCGGCGCTTCCTTCCTATTGCTGTGATTCTATGATACTTCCGTTTTTAAATAACGGAATAACGGTGAAATTTTATTCTGTATATTTCGAAAACGGTGAACTTTTACAGAAAATAGACGAGATAAATGATGCCGATATAATTCTTTTAATGGATTATTTTGGTTTTATCCGTCAAAAAGACATAAAAACCGATGCAGTTGTTATTAGAGATTCAACACATACCGCTTTATGTGAAGACAATAAGAAGGCGGATTATTTTTTCGGAAGTATGCGCAAATGGGCAGGCTTTTATACCGGCGGCTTTGCGTATAGGCATGAGGGTGAGAAAATCGCAGTAAAATCCGCTGAGAAAGACTCTTTCTATATCGCTCTGCGTAAGCGGGCGATGGAGCACAAAGAGTTATATATTGGTCAAAAAAGTGCTTCTAAAGATTATCTTTGTGAGTTTGCTGAAGCCGAGGAATATCTTGATAACTGTTTTATGGGCGGTGCGGATATGCGCGATATTAATTGCGCCCTTACTTTTGATGTAAAAAGTGTCAGGGAAGCAAGGCGAGAAAATGCCCGTGTTCTTTTAAGGGAGTTTTCGGATATAGCCGTTTTTAAAGAACTTAAAGAAGGTGACTGTCCTTTATTTGTGCCGCTTCTTATTGATGAGGACAAAAGAGACGCTCTTAAAAAGCATCTTATAGAAAAGCAGATTTACTGTCCTGTGCATTGGCCGATTTCCGAGTTTCACAGGTTAAATGATAAAACTGAAGAAATTTATAAAAAAGAAATCAGTATTGTGTGCGACCAGCGTTATACTGTTAATGATATGGAGCGCATTGTTTCGGAAATTAATAATTTTTTAATTTGAGGTGAAGTCATAGCGTGCTTACTGTTTATACTTTAGAAAATACAGAACAATGGGATAATACGGTAAAAAGCTTTAAAGATTGCGACGTGTATTATCTGAGCGGATACGTTAAAGGGTTTAAGGTACACGGTGACGGTGAACCGCTTATGTTTTATTATGACGACCAAAAAATACGTGGAATTAATGTTGTTATGAAACGGGATATTGCTTTATCACCGCATTTTAAAGGTAAACTTTCCGAAAATACTTATTTCGATTTGGCTACCCCTTACGGTTACGGCGGTTGGATAATAGAAGGAGAGGGGAACTCAGAAGCTCTTTTTGGCGCCTACGAAAAATGGTGTGTTGAAAATAATATAGTCAGTGAGTTTGTGCGTTTTCATCCTGTAATCAATAACCAACGTTTTAGCGTAAAGGCTTATGAGGTAATAACGCTTAGTAATACTGTCTGTATGGACCTTGAAAACGAAGATGTTATATGGGCAAATTTTACCAGCAAAAACAGAAATATGATAAGAAAAGCGCAAAAAAATAATCTTACTGTGTCATATGGTCTTTCAAAGGAACTTTTTGATACTTTTAAAGAAATTTACAATGCCACTATGGATAAGGATAATGCTACAGATTATTACTATTTTGGCGATGATTTTTATGAAAGTATTTTAAACGATTTAGAAAGTAATGCTAAAATCTTTTACGTCACTACAGCTGATGGAGAAACTGCCGCTTCGGCTATTATGCTTTACGAAAAAGGAAAACTTAATTATCATTTATCGGGTTCGCGCAGACAGTATCAAAGTCTTGCTCCCACGAATTTGCTTCTTTATGGAGCAGCTGTTTGGGGAGCTGGAAACGGATGTAAAACCCTTCACCTCGGAGGTGGCGTAGGCTCTGCAGAGGATAGTCTTTTGGCTTTCAAAAAGGCATTTTATCGAGGTGAACTTAAAACTTTCCATATAGGTAAGAAAATTTTTAATAAAGAAATTTACGATATGCTTATCGAAAAACGTGACGAAAAAATAGAGAGCAACTTTTTCCCAAAATACCGAGCATAATGGGAGGATATTATGAAAATAGCGTATTTAACAACTGTTCCTTCTACTTTAAAGGCTTTTGTGGTGCCACAGGTAGAGGTTCTCCATAAAGAGCATTCTGATTTTGAAATAAAATTTATAAGCAGTTATGCAGAAAATATTAAAGAATGGCTGCCAGAGTTTGTGGAATTTATTCCTGTTCCTATGAGCAGGGGAATTGATTTCGGTGCCGTAAAATCTATCATTGCACTTAAAAAACTTTTTAAAAAAGAAAGGTTTGATATGATAGTTTATGCAACTCCCAATGCCGCTCTTTATTGTTCTTTAGCGGGTAAAATGGCAAAAGTAAAAAAACGACTTTACTGCCAATGGGGAATTCGTTATGTCGGCTTTTCGGGAATTAAACGTAAAATCTTTAAAGCGCTTGAAAAAATCACCTGTAAAAATTCAACCCATATAAACGCTGTAAGTGTTAAAAACCGTCAATTCTCAATTGATGAAAAACTTTATAAACCCGAAAAGGCAACAGTTGTCGGTAACGGCGGTACCGTAGGGGTGGATTTGGCTCTTTACGATATGGAAAAATATGATTCCTATAGAATTGAAAAAAGAAATGAACTTAATTTAAAAGACGAATTCGTATTTGGCTTTGTGGGAAGATTCGGAAGAGATAAAGGCGCTTTTGAGCTTCTTAGTGCATTTCGAAATATATGTGAAAAGAATGAAGGTGTAAAACTTCTTTGTATAGGTTCAACGGAACTTAACAAAAACGACGTTCCCGATGAGCTTAAAGTATGGGCTGAAGCAAGTGAGAATATTATATTTACCGGTCAACAGCCAAAAGAAGAGGTTGTGAAATATTATTCTGCAATGGATGTTTATGTTCATCCTACCTACAGAGAGGGATTTGGTATGGTTATTCAAGAAGCAGCCGCCATGGGCTGTCCTGTAATAACCACCGATATACCCGGTGCAAGTGAGGTTTTGGTTGACGGAGAATCTTGCCTACTCTGCAAGGCAAGGGATACTAAGTCTCTTTGCGAAAGTATGGAAAAACTTTTAAAGGATAAAGAATACTGTAAGAATCTTGGTAAAAATGCCAGAAAATATGTAGAAGAAAAATATGAAAGAAGCGCTATGGTGGAAAACCATATTAAGCGCTATGAAGAACTGCTTGGAGTGTGAATTATGAAACTTATGCTTCTGACAGGAAATCCTGAATTTGCCCAAAAAGCCGAAAACTGCGGCGTGGATAGAATTTTTATAGACCTTGAATACATAAACAAGGCTGAAAGACAAAAGGGTAGAAATACCTATCTTACTTGTAATACTGTAGCAGATGTTATTCCTATGAGAAAGGCGCTAAAAAAAGCGGAACTTTTAGTTCGCGTAAATCCCATAAATCCTCGCTCAAAGGAAGAAATCGACGCGGTATGCGAGGCAGGGGCAGATATTATAATGCTTCCGATGGTATTTGATGCAGAAGACGTTAAAATATTTGTAGAGTTAGTAGGCGGCAGAGCAAAATGCGTTCCAATGATAGAAACAACTCAGGCTATGACCAGAATTGATGATATTTTAGCGGTAGAGGGTATAGATGAACTTTATATAGGACTTAATGACCTTCATATCGGCTTGGGACTAAGCTTTATGTTTGAGGTGCTAAGTGGCGGACTTCTCGATTATATGATCGAAAAAATTAAGGCAAAGGGAATACCTTTCGGCTTTGGCGGAATGGGCAAAATCGGGGAAGGTATGCTTCCCGCTGATGCTATTCTTGCCGAGCATTTCAGACTTGGTTCCAGCAGTGTTATACTTTCCCGAACATTCAGAAACGAAGTTGATGCAGAAGGAAAGCCTCAGCTTGATTTAGAAAAAGAAATAAATAAAATCAGAGAAAAAGAAAAAGAATATTCAAATTGGGGCAAAGCTCAATTTGAAAGCAATAAAAAGTTTGTAAAGGAAACCGTTAAGAAAATAGTGACGGGTGTTTAGTATGAAAAAAGTACTTATATTAAGTGTTCCCGCTTGGAATAAAAAAACAGGCTCGGATACTTTTTCCTCTTTAATGGAAGGCTATGGCGCCGATAATGTTGCGAATATTTATATAAGAGAATCGCTGCCTGACAGTCCTGTATGCAATAATTATTTCAGAATATCTGAAAATGCTGTTCTTAAAAGTGTTTTCAAGAGAAAAGTAAAAACAGGTAAAAAAGTATCCGCTTTACAGAAAGATAATGATAATCAAATAAATGAACGTATAACAGAAGAAAGATATAAAAAACTTTCTTCTAAGAAAAATTTTATTTTAAGTATTGCGCGTGAACTTGTTTGGAAATTCGGTAAGTGGAAGACCAAAGAATTGAATGATTTTATAGATGAATTTAAGCCTGATGTGGTATTTTTTGCTATGGAAGGATATATTCATTTGAACCGTATAAGCCGTTATGTACTTAAACGAAGCGGCGCAAAAGGTGTTGGATATTTTTGGGATGATAATTTCACCTATAAACAATCAAATAAATTAGGATATAAAATATATCGATTTTTCCAAAAAAACAGTATTAAAAAAACCGTTAAATTATGTAGTGACTTTTTTGCTATAACGCCTAAAACAAAAAAAGAGGCTGATGAAACCTTTAATATTAATTGTAAGGTGCTTACAAAACCCATTAAAAATGAATGTAACGGATTTGTTTCGTATGAATTGAATCATCCTATAAAAATGATTTACACCGGCAAACTGATTATAGGTAGATTTGATACTGTTAAATTTATAGGCGAAGCACTTAGTGAAATAAATAAAAATGGTATAAAAGTAGAATTGGATGTTTATACAACAACTTATTTAAGCGATGAACAATTGAGTTCTGTGGGGAAATATGTGCATATTTTAGGCGCAATTCCTCAAAATGAAGTTGCCCAAAAACAAGCCGAGGCAGATATCTTGCTTTTTGCTGAGGCTATAGAGGGAACTGTGTCCAAAACCGCAAGACTTTCTTTTTCTACCAAAATCACTGATTATTTTTCCAGTAGCAAATGTATATTTGCGGTAGGAAATATGGAGACTGCTCCTATGGAATATTTAAAGAGTGAAGATGCGGCGATAATTGCAAGTACTAAAGAAGAAATACTTTCAGTACTTCAAAATCTTATTGATAAAAAAGAACTTATAATAGAATATGCACAAAAAGCTTATGAATGTGGACAGCGTAATCATAGTGCACAAATAATAAAAAAGCTTTTGTTTAAAACATTAAATTCTTAATAAAGAGGTGATTTGATGAAGATATTGCAAATAAATGCCGTTTACGGCGTGGGAAGTACCGGTGTTATAGTTAAAGACATACACGAGATGTGCTTAAACGAAGGCATAGAGTCTTTTGTTGCATACTCTTCGTCAAACATCCCCGAAAGTGAAATTAAAAACGGCTATAAAATAGGCAATACCTTTGGCAAAAAACTTCACGCTCTTTTATGCAGAATAAATGGTATGCAAGGCTATTTTTCAAGATTTTCGACAAGGAAACTTTTGAAATTTATGGATAGTATAAAGCCGGATATAGTTCAGCTTCATAATCTTCACAGTAATTATATTCACCTTAATATGTTGCTGAAATATCTTGCGAAAAATGATATTAAAACTATAGTTACCCTGCACGACTGTTGGTTTTATACCGGTGGATGTTTTCACTATACAGCCGCCGGCTGTGATAAATGGCTTAAAGAGTGCGGGAATTGTCCTAAAAAGAAAACCGATACCCCGGCTTTACTTTTTGACCGCTCAGCTAAAATTTTAAAGGATAGAAAAAAATATTTTGGATTAATTAAAGATTTAACTGTGGTAGGCGTTTCAGAGTGGATAACAAATGAAGCAGCAAAAACGGTTTTTAAAGGCAGAAAAGCTTTAACAATACACAACGGAATTGATACTCAGTTTTTTAAACCTACACCGTCCGATTTCAGAGAAAAGCATAATCTTCAAGATAAGTTTGTTATTTTGGGACCTGCATCAAAGTGGCTGTCAAAGGTAAATGAAAAGGTTTTTGAGGATTTTGTTGAAGAACTAAAGGATGATGAAATTTTAGTACTTATAGGCTGTAGTGAACAGCAAATCAATAATCTTCCTGAAAAGGTTTTGGGAATTCCTTTTATAAAGGTAAAGGATGAACTAAGAAAAATTTATTCAATGGCAGATGTTTTTATTAACCCAACAAGAGAAGAATCGTTATCTCTTATAAATGTTGAAGCACAAAGCTGCGAAACACCCGTTATAACCTTTAATAATACCGGTGTAAAGGAAACGGTTGATGGAGTAAATGGTTTTGTGGTAGAAAACGGTTCTGTTGAACAATTAATAATTAAAAAAGAATACATTAAAATTTTGGAACGTAAAAAAGTCAGAAAATATATTTTAGAAAAGTTTGACGTTATGAATAATTATTTGAAATATATAGAGTTGATAAGATTTATTTTAAAAAAGGAAAATGCTTAATGGTTATATATTTATTATTAATAGTTCATGTTTTTTTTATGTACGCTCTTATCAAATTAGTTTCGGGTTCATATCAAAATAAAAAAAGATTTTTTGTTATTTCTTCTGCAATTCCTTTCGTATTGATGATAGCATTAAGGCATAAAAGTGTTGGTGCAGATACTGTGCGATATTGGGCAGACTATGAGCGCGGTAGAGGTGCGGATTTTCTTGAGATTTTCACAGATTACGGTGATAATAAGGCATATTATTGGATAAGTGAAATTTTTTCTGATAATAACATACCAATTCAAATTTGGTTTGGGTTTATTGGATTACTTTACATAGGTGTATCCTTTTACATTATATATAAGTATTCTGAGGACCCGTTAATCAGTGTGGTAATGTTTACGATTGTCGGTGGTTTTGGTTTTGCTATGGCAGGGCTTAAACAAACTCTTGCTATGGTTTTTACTTTGTTGGCGTTTATTCAATTGCAAAACAAAAGACCAATCAGATTTTTTATTTTTGTAGCGTTGGGTAGCCTTTTCCATCTTACTGCATTAGTTATGCTTTTGGCTTTCCCGTTATCATATATTAAATCAACTAAAATACAAGTGCCGTTGTATTCTGTGCTTACTTTTCTCGCTTTTTTTAATGCGATTCCAATATTGGAAAGAGTATTAAGCTTATTAGACAACGACCATTATGCATCGTATCTGTTGAGTGAAAAACAATATACTTTAACGGACTTTTTTGTTCAGCTGTTGATTTTGTTGGTTTCGTTATTTTATAAAAGTAAGCTTGAAAAAGAAAACAATCTGTCGCCTTTATTTACTATGGTATTTTTAGGTGTTATGTTTCAAGCCTATGCGTCAGAAATTGCCCACTTGTTCCGTTTGAGTCTTTATTTTAAACCTTTTGGTATGATACTTTTGCCTAATGCATTGAACAAAGAAGAAAACCCAAAAATCAGAACTTTGCTACGTTTGGGAGTAATAATTGTATTTGTGGCATATTTACTTTATCAGCAAAGCAATGGCACATATAAATTTTATTGGCAATAATGAAAAGAGGTTGAAATGTATTGAAGATAGGTATTATTACTTTTCACAGAGCGACGAACCATGGTGCGGTTCTTCAAACATATGCTTCTGAGAAATATATTAAGGAACACCTTGGTTTTGATGTAGAGGTGATAGATTATTGGCCCCAAAAAAGAGAATTGATGCTGAGAAATATGTTTTTATTGAACCGTCCTAAAATAATGATTGATAGGTTTAAAATTTATTTTAAAGAGAAAAAAATAGCTTCTTTTCGTGCTCGCAATATTCATATGTCAAAACGTTATTATTCTAATGAGCAGTTGAAGAAAGAGTGCATAGGTTATGATGTGTTGATTTGTGGAAGTGACCAAATTTGGAATCCCAGTTACTTTTTACATGGTGATGGTAGAAATATTATTACCCCTGTTTATTTTTTAAATTTTGGCGGAGAAAATGCGAAAAGAATAGCTCTGAGCGTTAGCTTTGGTTGTGTTGAATATCCACGTGATGTGGGGGAAAAAGCGAAATGCTACATCGAGAAATTTAACGCTATAAGTGTTAGAGAAAATAGTGGTATAGATATATTAAAAGGGTTTGGTATTAACAATGCGGTTGTAACGGCAGATCCAACCTCTTTGTTAGAACGAAATGAATATTTAGAATTGTGTAAGGGATTTGCGGTGTCCGGTAAACCGTATGTAGCGCTATCTATATTGAGAAATCAAAATAAAAGAGTAAAGCATATAATAAAGAAAATTTTAAGTTTAAATTCAGTAGAAAAAAGCATCAATATAGTGAATAATTCAATAGAAAAGTGGCTTGCCGGTATAAGAGATGCAGAATATGTAGTAACAAATTCTTTCCATTGCGTTATGATGTGCCTTAAATTACATACGCCATTTTTTGTAGTGAATGAAAAAGTTGGCTTGCAAGGAATGAATGACCGCTTTTATACTCTGTTATCGTTGTTTGATATGACAGATAGAATTATTGAAAAAATGCCTGACAAAGTTTTTGATTTGCCAAAGGAAATTATAGATTGGGAAAAAGTAGATAAACAAATGAGAGATTATTCTGCTTTACTCGAAAATTTCTTGGAACAGAATTTGAAAGGAACCGCATAATGAAAAATCAATTGAAAGCCGGTGCTATTTTATCGTATTTGCAGATGGGATTAAGTATCGTCATCGGTTTGATATATACTCCATGGATGATACGTCTTCTTGGTCAAAGTGAATATGGTTTATATAGTACTGTAGCATCAACAATCTCTATGTTATCTGTGTTGAGTTTAGGGTTTAACAGTGGTTACATTAGGTATTATTCTAAATATAAAGCGAACAAAGACGCTGAATCAATAGCAAAACTTAATGGGTTGTTTTTGATAATATTTATTGTGATCGGTGTAGTTGCATTAGTGTGCGGTTTGTTTTTGTCTTTTAATCTTAATTTGGTTTTTGATAAAGGTCTTACGGAAGAAGAGTATCGAATTGCCCGAGTATTAATGTTGTTATTAACTGTAAACTTGGCTATTTCTTTTCCTATGAGCGTTTTTTCAAATATTATATCCAGTCATGAGAAATTTCTTGTTTTAAAAGGCCTTTCGGTATTTAAAACGGTAGTTAGTCCAATGATTACACTTCCGTTATTGCTCTCTGGCTTCCGTTCTATAGCTATGGTATCGGTTACGATTTTAATAGCAATAATTATTGATAGTGTGTATCTTTATTATACTCTTGTAAAACTTAAACAGAAATTTGTTTTTCATGGTTTTGAAAAAGGATTGTTTTACGGCATTTTTTCATACACAATATTCATTGCTTTAAATATAATTGTTGACCAAGTTAATACAAATATGGGTAAAATTATTCTTGGTAGGTATAAAGGAACAACGGCCGTTTCAATCTATGCAGTTGCTAGTACATTGTACGCGTATTATATAATGTTTTCTACTGCTGTCTCCGGTATTTTTACACCAAGAATACACAAACTTAAAAGTCAAATTTCAGATGAATTAGAGTTGAAAAAAAACTTTACTGATATTTTTGTTAAAATAGGAAGAATTCAGTATTTAATATTGGGGCTTATAAGTACGGGGATTTTATTCTTCGGAAAAGAATTTATTGTTGAGATTTGGGCAGGTAAAGCATATGAAGAATCTTATTACGTGTTATTACTAATAGTTTTTTCTGCAATGATACCTTTAACACAAAACATAGGAATAGAAATTCAAAGAGCACAAAACTTACACAAGTTCAGAAGTCTGATATACATAGGAATGGCAATTATTAACTTGTTTTTATTGGTTGTTTTGTGCCAAAAGTACGGAGCGATTGGAGCGGCTATCGGTACTGCAATATCATATGTTTTAGCTAATGCAATAGTAATGAATATTTATTACCATAAAAAATGTAATATAAACATATTTGAATATTGGAAAAATATAATCAGAATATCTGTAGGCTTAATAATACCAAGTATTTGCGGTATAATAATTCGTTATTTTATGGACTTGAAAAATTTAGTTCAATTCGGCTTAGGAGTTGTTATATATACTGTGGTTTATATTGCATCAATGTGGTTAATAAGTATGAATTCATATGAAAAAAATCTTATTAAACGTCCTATATATAAAATTTTTAGGAGACATTTATGATAAAAATTGCAGATAAGTCATTGTGTTGTGGGTGTAAAGCCTGCGCTAATATCTGTCCACAAAAATGTATACAGATGGTTTGTGATAAAGAGGGGTTTTGTTATCCTAAGGTTGACGAATCAAAGTGTATAAACTGCGGATTGTGTAATAAAATTTGTCCTATTCAATCTTCAATAGAAGAAGTGAACAAGTCAGTTAAATGTTATGCGGCTTTTTGCAAGCATAAATATATACTTAATAAAAGTTCTTCGGGCGGTATTTTTTATTTATTCGCAAGATATATACTTCAAAATGACGGTGTAGTATTTGGTGCCTCTTTTAATGATGAATTTAATGTGTATCATACTTATGTAGATAAAATAGATGATTTACATAAGTTGCAAGGCTCTAAATATGTGCAGAGCGATACAAATGAAATATATATACAAGTTGAACAGTTTTTAAAAGTTGGCAGACTTGTATATTTTAGCGGAACCCCTTGTCAAATTGAAGCTTTGCTGAAATTCTTAGGTAAGGAATATGATAATCTTATTACTCAAGATATTATTTGTCATGGAGTTCCTTCGGCAAAATTATGGCAAATGTTTTTACATTCTATAGATGACAGTGTGTGTAAAATAGTTTCATTTAGGAATAAAAGTAACGGTTGGCGTAATTATTCTTTAAAACTTGTTTTTGAAAACGGAAAAAAATATCATAAAGAAAAAAACAGAGATGCTTATATGAAAAGTTTTGCACAAAATTTAATATTGCGACCATCTTGTTATGATTGCAAATTCAAAAAAAAGTGTAGGATAAGCGATATTACTTTGGCTGATTTTTGGG
Organism: Acutalibacteraceae bacterium; assembly: GCA_045533195.1. GTDB lineage: Bacteria > Bacillota > Clostridia > Oscillospirales > Acutalibacteraceae > SIG607. The sequence goes on along the minus strand of JAZSHI010000025.1, from coordinate 11,198 downwards.
GCGTATGGAATGTTGAACCGAAAATGTATAATAAAAAAGGAACTTCTTTGGTTATTCTGAATTCTGAAAAAGCTCACAAAATATTTAGTGAAATATCTTTTGAAACGATATTTAAAGAAGTTGATTTTGAAGAGTCTGTAAAATTCAATAGTTCTATGTATAAATCTGCAAACAAACCCCAAAACAGACAAAAGTTTTTTGATGAATTGAACGAAAAAAACTTTGTTGAAATTTCAAAACTATATTGTAATAGCACCAGTTTTTGTAGAAAATTTTTACTAAGAATTAAAAGATATATTAGACATTAAAATAGGAGAGATTGTTATGAGTCTTTTTAAAGGAAAAACTTTACTTATTACAGGTGGTACCGGTTCTTTTGGTAATGCGGTGCTGAACAGATTTTTAAATACTGATATTGGAGAAATTCGTGTTTTCTCAAGAGATGAGAAAAAGCAGGATGATATGCGTCACGAATTTCAGGCTAAAATGCCTGAGGTTGCCGATAAAATCACATTTTATATCGGTGACGTAAGAGATTTGGCAAGTGTTAAAAACGCTATGCACGGGGTGGATTATATTTTCCATGCAGCAGCGCTTAAGCAGGTACCTTCCTGCGAATTTTTCCCAATGGAAGCAGTACGTACAAACGTACTTGGTACTGATAACGTGCTTACCGCCGCTATTGACGAAGGAGTAAAGAGTGTTATTTGTCTTTCCACCGATAAAGCCGCTTACCCTGTTAATGCTATGGGTATTACAAAGGCTCTTGAAGAAAGGGTTGCCGTTGCAAAATCCCGTACTACTAAAAATACTAAAATCTGCTGTACCCGTTACGGCAACGTTATGTGTTCTCGCGGTTCGGTTATTCCTCTTTGGATTGACCAGATTAAGCAGGGCAATCCTATTACCATAACAGAACCGAGTATGACTCGTTTTATTATGAGTCTTGACGAGGCTGTTGACCTTGTGCTTTTCGCTTTTGAACATGGCGTAAACGGCGATATTCTTGTTCAAAAAGCTCCTGCTTGTACTATAGAAACTCTTGCAAAGGCAGTAACAGAACTTTTTAACCCTGATACCGAAATTAAGGTTATAGGTATAAGACACGGTGAAAAACTGTATGAGACTCTCCTTACAAACGAAGAGTGTGCAAATGCTGTTGATATGGGCGATTTCTACCGTGTGCCCAGCGATAACAGAGGACTTAACTACGATAAATACTTTAAAGACGGTGACATAGAGCGTAATCCTCTTACCTTGTTTGATTCTAATAATACAGCACTGTTAAGTGTTGAACAGGTTAAAGAAAAGCTGCTATCTTTAGCATATATCCGTGAAGAACTTGCGAAAATAGGTAAATAATATGAAAATTCTTATTACCGGAGCTAAAGGCTTTGTGGGTAAAAACCTTACCGAAGCGCTTAAAAATATTAAAAACGGCAAGGATAGAACCCACCCTGATATAAATATTGAAGAACTTTATCTTTATGATATTGATTCTCCCGTTTCTCTTTTAGAGGAAGCCTGTAAAAATGCTGATTTTGTCTTTAATCTTGCAGGGGTAAACCGCCCTGAAAAAGAGGAAGACTTTATGAAGGGTAATTTTGGTTTTGCCTCCACTCTTCTTGACACCCTTAAAAATTATAATAATACCTGCCCGATTATGCTTAGTAGTTCCATTCAGGCAAATCTTGAAGGACGTTACAACGGCCCTTACGGACAAAGCAAAAAGGCAGGGGAGGATTTATTCTTTGCTTACGGTAAAGAAACGGGCGCAAAGGTACTGGTTTACCGATTTCCTAATCTCTTTGGTAAATGGTGCCGACCTAATTACAACAGCGCTGTTGCAACCTTTTGCAACAACATAGCTAACGATTTGCCCATTACCGTAAACGATGCAAGTGTGCTTCTTACATTATTATATATAGACGACCTGGTGGACGAAATGATGCTGTGTCTTGAAGGTAAAGAGCATAAAGACGGTCAGTTTTGTGTTTGCCCTATTGTTCATAAGGTAACCTTAGGGGAGATAGTAGAGCTGCTTGAGAGCTTCAAGGCGCAAAGCGAAACTCTTATTATGCCCGAAATTAAAAACGGCAGTTTTGCTAAAAAGCTTTATTCTACCTATCTTTCATATTTGCCGAAGGACAAGGTTTCATTTCCGCTAAAAATGAATATTGACGACAGAGGAAGCTTTACAGAACTGTTGAAAACCGAAAACTGCGGTCAGTTTTCAGTAAATATTTCAAAGCCCGGTATCACAAAAGGTCAGCATTGGCACAATACAAAATGGGAATTTTTCATTGTTGTTTCGGGCAAAGCTCTTATTCAGCAAAGAAAAATCGGCAGTGAAGAGGTGCTGAACTTTGAAGTAAGTGGCGAAAAAATCGAAGCCGTACATATGCTTCCTGGCTACACCCATAATATTATAAATTTAAGTGATACCGAAGATTTAGTGACTTTAATGTGGGCAAACGAGCAGTTTGACAAGAATCATCCCGATACTTTTTTTGAAGTTGTGGAATAATTTTCTATAAAGGAGGCGGCAAAGTGACAAAGGAACATAAGCTTCTTATTAAACTTTTAGCGCACAGTATTACCGGCGCAAAGGTTGAATTGAATGAAGATATAGACTGGATGGCGCTTATAAAAGAGTCTATAGCGCAAACGGTTTCTATTGTTGCTTTCGACTCTGCCGCCGATTTAAAGGATAAAATCCCAAAAGATATTTATAATTCTTGGTTTAACCATACATACGGTTCCATTGCCATAAATTCTTATGTGGAAAAAAGCCAGAAGGAACTGACGGAAATTTTATCAAAAGAAAATTTTCCTTACGTGATTTTAAAGGGACTGACAAGCGCTTCTTATTATGAAAAGCCTGAGCTTAGAGCCCTTGGCGACGTGGATTTTCTTATTGAAAATGAAAAGAAAAATGAAATTAAAGAACTTCTGAAGAATAACGGCTACGAAGTATCTCACGAAGACCATATTTGCCACATAGTTTTTACAAAACCCAAAGCACATCTGGAGATGCACTTTGAAATTTCCGGTATTCCAAATGGGGAAAAGGGTGAAATTATACGTGAATATATGAAGGATGCTTTGCAAAACTCGGTTCTGAAAAAACATTCAGGAGAAGTTTTTTTCGCTCCTTCCCATCATCATCACGCCATAATTTTGCTTCTTCATATGCAGCATCATATACTTGGAGAGGGAATAGGTCTCAGGCACTTGATGGACTGGGCTTGTTTTGTGCACAAAACCTATAATATGCCTTTTTGGGTAGAAAAGGTAATTCCGCTTTTAAAGGAAATCGGACTTTTTGAATTTACAAACGGTTTTACTAATCTTTGTGTAAAATGTTTTTCCATTAATACTCCTTTATGGTTAAAAGAAACTAATGAAGAACTTTTAGCAGAACTTTTAGAGGATATTTTTGCAGGCGGTAATTTTGGCAAAAAAGAAAAGCTAAGAGACGGGATTGCTATGGGAATGGCAAAAAGTAAAAAGGGTAAATTAAAATATGCTTTTAATGTCCTTAAAACTTCAACTCCCGACGTATATCCTATTGCTAAAAAATATAAAATACTGTATCCATTTATTTATTTTTATCGAATATTCAAGTACTGCTTTTTAAGATGCATAGGCAAAAGAACATCTATTATAAAAGCCATACCCCTTGCTGAGAAAAGAAGGGCGCTATATAGCCACTTACATATTTTTGAGGTGAAAGATTATGAATAAAGGTTTCGAAAACAACGGAAAGTTAAAACTCCTTATAATTGTCGGTACCCGTCCCGAGATTATACGTCTGGCGGCGGTTATCAATAAATGCAGAAAGTACTTTGATACCTTACTTGCTCATACAGGACAGAATTACGATTATAATTTAAACGGTGTTTTCTTTAAAGATTTAGGTCTTAAGGACCCCGATATTTATATGGAAGCTGTGGGTAATGACCTTGGAGAAACTATGGGCAACATTATCGCTAAGTCCTATCAGTTGATGGCAGAGGTTAAGCCTGATGCGGTACTTGTGCTGGGGGACACTAATTCCTGCCTTTCGGTAATCGGTGCAAAAAGGCTTCATATTCCTATTTTCCATATGGAAGCAGGTAACAGATGTAAGGATGAATGCCTACCCGAAGAAACCAACAGAAGAATTGTTGATATTATTTCGGACGTAAATATGGCATACAGCGAACACGCCCGTCGTTATCTTGCCGATTGCGGTCTGCCTAAAGAACGTACCTACGTTACGGGCTCTCCTATGGCAGAGGTACTTCATAATAACCTTGAAAATATTGAACAAAGTGATATTCATACCCGTTTGGGACTTACTAAAGGCAAATATATTCTTCTTTCGGCTCACAGAGAAGAGAATATTGATACCGAAAAGAATTTTTTGTCACTCTTTAATGCTATCAACAAAATGGCGGAAAAGTATGATATGCCTATTCTTTATTCCTGTCATCCCAGAAGTAAAATGCGTCTGGAACAAAGCGGATTTAAGCTTGACAGCCGTGTTATTCAGCACGAGCCCTTGGGTTTTCACGATTATAACTGTTTGCAGATGAATGCTTTTGCGGTAGTATCGGATAGCGGTACGCTTCCTGAGGAAAGCTCTTTCTTTACAAGTGTTGGAAAACCCTTCCCCGCAATCTGCATCCGTACTTCTACCGAGCGTCCCGAAGCGCTTGACCAGGCTTGTTTCTTTATTGCGGGAATTGATGAAAAGAATCTACTTAATACAGTTGAAACTGCAGTAGAAATGAATAAAAACGGTGACTATGGCATACCTGTTCCCGATTACATAGAGGAAAATGTATCTACTAAGGTAGTGAAAATAATTCAGTCCTATACCGGAATAGTTAATAAGATGGTATGGAGAAAAGAAGAAAATTAAATTATGAGTAAAAAATATAGCTCAGGCAGGGTTCAGAGATAATTGACATTAAACGACAAAATTCCCGAAAGTTTTGACTTTCGGGAATTTTTTCTTTTCAAATTCGGATTTTTGTGTTAAAATTGCATTATAAAGGTTGAGTGAGAAAAATATGCGATACAGAAAACCAAATGTTTTTTGCTACAGAATTTTTCAGGCGGCATCCTTCGTTGTAGCAAAACTTATATTTAAAAGAAAATTTTTAAGAAATGAAATAAAAGGTAAAAAAGGTCCCTTTGTTGTTATTGCCAATCATCAGGCGATGCTTGATTTTGTGAATCTGGTGGGTGCGACCAAAACACCTATGACCTTTGTTATAAGCAATTCCTTTTATAATACCCTGCCTATTAAGAAATTTCTTGATAAACTGGGGGTTATTTCCAAACAGCAATTTCAAACCACAGTTTCCGATATGCGTGATATTAAGGCGGTTATTGAAGCAGGGCATCCGTTGGTTATTTATCCTGCAGGTCTTATGTGTGAGGACGGACTTTCAACACCTATCCCAAGCGCTACATATAAATTTTTAAAATGGCTTGATTGTGACGTTTACGTTGCAAGAACAAAAGGTACATATTTTACTATGCCTAAATGGACAAAGGGTATGCGCAGGGGCAGAACCTATCTTGATATTTATAAGCTTTTTGAAAGAGAAGAACTTTGTAGCTTAAATCTTGAAATAATAAAAGAAAAGACAGAAGAGGCTTTACTTTTCGATGCCTATAAGGAACAGGAAGAACTAAAGGAAAAATATGCAAAAAACAGCAATATTGAGGGACTTCAAAATGTTCTTTACATATGCCCTTGCTGTAAAGCAGAGTTTAGTATAAATGTAAAAAACAAAAATACCATCTACTGTGAAAAGTGCGGATATGAGCTGTGTTGTGATGAATTTGGCTTTTTACATAAAAAATCTGATAATGGAAATGGAATTCGTTACGTTTCCGATTGGAGTAAATTGGTTTTCGAAACTGAAAAGCAAAAGATCAGAGACGGTGAAAACAGTATTACCGCCCAGACCGTTATCAAAATGATTGATTACAAAAAGCATAAGTTTAAAGAGGTAGGAGAGGGAAAAGTAACTCTTAATAATGAAGGCTTTTTGCTGAGAGGTATTATAAACGGGGAAGAAAGAGAAATTAAAACGTCAATTAAGGGCATACCGTCGCTTCCGTTTTCACCGGGTAAATATTTAGAAATACAAAACGGAAAAGAAATTTACCGTTGCGTGTTAAATGACGGTAAGCTTACAATGAAATTTATAAATAAAGTAAAAATCTTTTACGAGATGTATATATAAATCAACGCTCAGAAATCAAAAATTCTGAGCGTTAATTTTTTGCGTTTTTTAACTTTTTTTGCAATTTTAAACGAGCGGATTTTTATATTTATTCGGTTAAATAAAATAATAGGAAAATATTGTTAAAAATATAGCCAAAGTACCAGTTAGGCTGGTACTTTGGCTGTTAATATAATGTCGTAATTACAAAGGGAGGTATATTAGGTGAGTAGTGCGATAGAACGCAGACAAATGATACTTGAGTTTTTAAGTGATAATCGCAAAACTACCTATAAAGAATTAGCTGAGCACTTCGGAGTCAGCAAAAATACCGTTGTTACGGATATAGCGGAATTGACAATTTTTGCGCCAATTGAGACCGTTTCGGGAAACCATGGAGGTGTTCGTGTGGCAGATGGCTGGTATTTAAGCCACAGATATTTACGCGACGAACAAACTAAAGCATTAGAAGATGTGCTAAACGGTGTTCAACCCGATATGGAAGCCATAAGAAGTATGCTCATTGCTTTTCAGAAACCCAAAACAAAAGACTGATTATAGTCTGATTACTTTGCTTAAAGGCGTCGGCGACAACTTAATATAGATATTTTTACACAATTTTTTGATTGGCATACTCTCCATTTGCCTATCATACAACTCTTTGCCGGTGCTTTTAGAAGCTCACCTCTCCTTTTGGGGTGGGGTGAGCTTTTTAAATTATATACCTATTAAAAAAGGTATATCCTTAAATTTCGTTCTTAATATAATTTACATATAATTAAGAAAAAAGGAGAGTTATTTTATGAAAAAACTATTAAGCATTATTCTAACTGTATGTATGCTTTTCTCTCTCGTTATCGTTCCCGTAACGGTTAACGCAGCTGGAGAATGCGTTGTTAATTTTTACGTTGATGGTGAAATTGACAACACTGAAACTGGAGAAGTAGGCGCAAACGTTCCTCTTTATGCTCCTGAGGCATCTGACGGCCAGTATTTTGTAAACTGGTACACCGATGATCAGTTTACCACTCCCTTGACTGCTGTTCCCACCTTTACCGAAGGTGCACCTCTTAAGCTTTATGCTAAATTTGCCGACTATGGCGGTGATATTAAGCTTGACTTTGATGACGGCACACATCTCAGCCCTGCCGTTCAGTATTCCTCTGCAGGCTTCGTTTATCCCACAAGAGGTTATGGTTATAAAGGCAATTCCTATAAAGGTACAGTTAACCCCACCGCTCTTATTGACGAGCTTACAAGAAAGGGTCTTGACACCGAGGTGCCCGAAAGCTCTCTTGTTTTCTTCTCTGACAGAACATGGAGTGAGACCGGTTGTCTTATGCTGGTTAACCCCGACGGTACTCTCTACACTCCTAAAGCAGGAGGTATCTACAAGATTAGTTATAGATACCGCGCTCTTGTTCATAACGGCAATAATACAGCTATTAACGTAGTTTACGGTATTAATAATACTGTTGCAGGTCGAGAAACTACCATAGAAACAACAGGAGAAACCAAACCTTTAGCATGGCATACTGTTGAAGAAGTTTCTAATGATTGGGTTACCATAACAAATACTGTTACCATTCCTGACGCTTCTTCAAGCCACGTTCCCGCGCTTGGTCTTTATATTAGCAATGCGAAGAAGGTGGCTGTTGACGGAGGTTATGACCACACCGCAGTACTAATTGATTACATCGAGGTAGAAGAGATTCCTACCGCTAAGGTTAATTTCTTAAAAGCAGACGGTTCTGCTTATACTACTTCTTCTACCTTAGAGGTTGGCGAAGATATTACTTATCCCAAACTTACTGCTTCCATTAACTACGACTATGTTTGGTCTCGTAATCAAGAAACCTACGTTCCTGCTCCTAAGCGTCTTGAAAAGGATGAGGATATCACAGTTTATGCTATTCAGAGCCCTGTAATTTCTTACGAAAACTATCCCGTTTCTACTAATGCTGCCGCAGCTCTTCACGGCGGTGCTAGGGCAGACGACGATGAAATGAACGCAGTTGTAAGCGATAAAGATGCTTACACCGGTTCTAAATCTGTAAGACTTAGAAACTATGGTATGCATTGGGTTGTTACCGAGGATAACTATACTACTGCTACTAACAATGGTGCTTATAAGTACGATGCAGCTACCGATAGCTTCGTTCCCCTTGAAGAAGTTCCTGAATTTGTACCTGCTTCTGTTGAAACTATTGCAAACGGTACTGCTTTTGCTTTTAAGCGTCCTTCTTCTAACGAAACCGGTATGAACGTTATCCGTGAGTTCGACGCTACCGGAGGAACCTCCTTGACCTTTAGTTATAAGATTACCTTTAAATATAAAGCAACCGAAAATAACAGCACCTCCTCTACCCTTTCCGCACGTTTATTCCCAAAGGGTAGCATCTGGTGGGGTAACAACCCGAAAATAGTTGGATCCTTTACCTTCCCCGTAGGTCAAACCAAAGGCTGGCAGACCGGTGAAATGTACGTTGCTGTATCCAATTTCACAGGCGTTAACGATACTTATACCATAGCTAAGTATGCCCATGTTCTCGACCTCAAGTTTAACGGTAATGCTACATTAAATACCAACGAAATTTATATTGACGATATTACCATAGAAGAAAACTATGTTAATACCCCCAAGCTTTACGTTCACATAGGCGACCAGGTTGATACCATAACCGAGGACTTAACCGCAGGCGATACTTTCACACCTCCTACTCTTGAAGCTCCCGCAGGCAAGTACGTTATCGGTTGGACCGATGCTGTCGGCAACGATCTCACAGAATTTAAGATGCCTGCCGCTAACCTTCTTGGTGAATATCACATCTACGCAAAATTCGGTACCTATCCCGACGGTGTAACTATCGATACCACCGGTGCTACTCAGCCTACCCTTAAGGGCTATAGCGCATTTACTTCCGCTATACTTAACGATTCCGGTTGGAGTAAAAGAACCTATACTGACGAAGGTATCAAGTTTGAAAAGTCATTGAACGGTGCTGACAAGTGGGATCCTTCCAAAACTGACGGCTTAGCTCAGACCGCAACCCTTAACGATTACGTAGCATTACCTACCGACCTTGATGTTGGCAAACAGACATATGGTGGTTGGGGTGCATCTACTCAGTATATACTCCGTGACAAAGATGGCAATGCTATAATGGCTAAGCCCAACACTAAGTATGCTATGGTAGTTACCTATGAAAAGGTTGCTGACGGTGAACAGACGCTTCGTGTGCGTGTAGGTAAAAAGGCGGATTATATAACTACCGGCGAAACGACCGGTGGCGAAAATTACTTCCGTTTCACTTCCCAAGACTACACATTTAATGAAGAAGTTACCGGTGAAAACAATACCCATACTTACTACGTTACCACTGGTGAATTCTCCGAAGGCGATGTACCTGTTATTGCTCTTAATTATATCGGCGGTAAATTCCTTGTAGAGCGTGTTGCTGAAGTTAACGGTGTACCATCCTATACTCTCACTACTAACAACAAAACCTACTTCCCCTATAGGATAGTTAGTGCCTCCTGTGTTATTGTTAAGAGCGTTCAGCTTATCGAAATTGATGAAGGCAACGTAGCTGTTACCTACAATACCTATGAAAAAGGCGTTGGCTTCTCTGCAACCGTTAAGGATAACGCTCCCAAAGCTTCTCTTGACGTTGACACCAAGAACTTCGATACCAAGTGGTATGATAGTGAGACTGAGCCTAACGTAAATCACGTAGTTACTACCTATCCCAATACTAATGCAACCTACTATAGCGCAGGCTATATGCAGGCTCATCTCTCCGGTGGTTCCTCTGACTACTTTGGTGACGGTAAGCAGAACGGTTCTGATAATAAGACTATTGTGTTCGAGAACAAGGCTGTTGACGTTGAAGGTGCTACCAAGTATGCGCTTAATGTTTCAACCGATGAAGCGGTAGCAAGTAATGATGCAGAGTGCTTCATTTTAGTTCCTCATATGATTGACGGTCATACTTATAAGATATCCTATAAGTATAAAGCAAATACCAATAACAGTAAATTCGGTCTCAATTTCATGACTGCAGGTTATAACAATATTTGGCCTACCATGGTAACAAGATATACTACTGCTGTAGCAGCTGGTACATCTGACGATACTTGGACAGAACAGACTGCTTACTTTACTGTGGATCTTATAGGTGATGTTGCTGATGAAAGAGAAACAGGTATTGATTATAAGGTAACAAACGATACTCGCGATACCTTGTATGCATCTTTCTATCAGGATATCAATGAAGAGTCTGCAAATGATATTTACTTTGTAGATTTCGAAGTTGTTGACTTAGGCGAAGCTATTCAAGCTAAGGGTGCATCTGTTCTTACCGATGATGCTGCATCTAGAGCAAAACAGCAGGCAATGAGATTCTACTTCGATTACAAGACCGTTGACGGTTCTACCATTGAACTTAGTAACGGCGATATCTTAAAGGTTGTTAAACGTGGCTTCATCTACAGAAACGGTTCTGCAGACAGAAATAATGACGATTATATCGACGAAGATGCATCAGTGGAATACTTCACTCTCTCAAATGCTTTAGTAAGCGAAGAGAAAACGGACAATTTCGACGTATGCTGGGCATATAACGAAGGTATGATGACATTCTCCACCTATGTAAAAGGCTTCGATGAATTTGATGACAACAAAAAGCTTGAAGTAAAGGCTTATATCATTGCAACAGATACAAAGGGCAACACATTCACCCTTTATGCTAACAAGTCCATCAACAGAACTGTTGACGGAGTAAAAGGAAATGATTATGATATGCCCTCTGATGATGACATCGACATCGGTAAGTAATAATTAAACCTAATAAAAATCACGTCATAAGAGGCGCACTCCCTTGTGGAGTGCACCTCAGTTATATTCGCCTGACGGCGAGTTATATTGCTTCGCAGTTATATTAGGACTACGTCCAAGTTATATTTGCTTCG
>JAZSHI010000018.1:0-50326 GCA_045533195.1 Acutalibacteraceae bacterium | reverse complement strand
ATCTTGGTTTTTGTATGGAGTGTTATGCTACCCATTATTACGACAAAGACGATTTGGATGAGTATGGCAAACCTACACGTAAACCCATCCCCGAAGAAGCCTTTATTGACATAGCTATAGACCACGGCTTGGCTTCGCCCGATACTGCCGATAAAACATATCGCAAAGCACTCGGCAAAATGAAAAAGGAACTGAAAAAGAAAGATATATCCTAAAACAAAAAAAGGGCGACAATCTGAATGTAACACATTCGAGGTGTCGCCCTTTTACTATACCATAAAATGAATTTAACATTGCCAGTAAATGAAGCATACCCGCAAACATTTTTGCTTGCGGGTATGTTTTTAATTTTAGAAATCGCTGATTACACGGTGGAAACCTTCGAAAACGATAACTTCATCATTTTTCTCAACACATCTTCCGGAGCAACGGACAGTAACCGTATCTCTTTGCGGATGATGCCATGGATATTCGACCTGAATAACAGTATTGCTTTCAGCCATATCATGAATCATATTGTCTACTGCTACGCGATACTCTTTATCGATGTTATTTTGCCAATGCTTGAAGCACTCGTTCGGGGCAATATCATCGGCAACGCCTAACAGTCTTCTCATAGTTTCATCGGTATACAATTCGCCCTCGCCGGTTTTTGCGTTAATGTGAATAATCCACAATCCTATATTTATATCGCGCAAAATTGTTTTCATTTCCATGTTAACAAGCGGTGCATGTCTTTTTTCTTTTCCAAGCTTATCAAACCGTTCTAATCGTTTTGCATATTCCTCAGTATTGCTGATAAAATATTTTGCTTCAAGACTTTCTTCAGAGCAAGGTTTATCAAATAAATATCCTTGGAAAATGTCGGGCTGTAAACCGGATAAAACAATCAACTCAGATTTGTTCTCGACACCTTCTAAACACACCTTTAATGAGTTTGATTTTGCAAATTCGATAACATTATGTATGAGATTGTAATTGTATCCGTTTTCCTTAATGTCACGAATAAATACACGATCAACCTTAAGTATGTTTGCATGAAGGTATTTCAGATTGCCAAGATTAGAATAGCCTGTGCCGAAATCATCAATTGCAATTTGAATTCCAACCTGTCGGAGTTTTGTTAAAATGGCATAAACGTCCTCGTTTTCATCCAATTGAGCAGATTCGGTAATCTCAAGAATCAGAGCTTCTCCGGGGAGACCGTGCTTTGTAAGAAGCCTTGTAATTTGTGCGGCTATCCTTTTCTTTTCTAATTGTTTCGGTGAAATGTTAACACTGATTTTAAAATCCGGTATAAATTCACGCCACTGCTTACATTTGCGTAGCGCTTCATTCACAACCCAGATACCCACCTCGTTGATAAGCCCTGTTTGTTCAAGCACAGGAATAAACTGGTCGGGAAAAATCTGTCCCTTTGTTTTGGATTCGAATCTAAGCAATGCTTCTGCCGAAATAATAGAATAATCCTCTGCGCTTATCTGCGGTTGATACACAAGGGAAAAACCGCTGCATTTTTTCTTGATACTTTCTTCAAGTTCTTCTAAAAGTTCAACAGCGGAAATTCTTTCGAGCAAGCTGTCTTCAGAGAAAAAGACGATCTGCCCGATGTTGTTCTTTTTAGCGTTATTCAGCGTTTGAACTGCATAATCATATATATTTTCTGCGCTTACATATACAGATTTATCGTTAGGAACAACTGAAGCAGAAATTGAGCATTTACCGGCCAAAGAGCTTTTGAGTTCGTCAAATATTTTTTCTGCTTCTTTGCTTGAATTTACATCAAGCAAAACAACAAAACGGTCTTTTTCTGCATGATAAATCTGTCCCATAGAAAAACGTTTTTCAAGTTCTTCTGCCAGAGCTTTGAGCAGTGTATCTCCATAAACTGAACCGTGCTTCAGGTTGATTTCTGAAAGATTATCAATATCAAGAAGCATCAAACAGCTAAAATCATCTGCTGATTCATTTTGCAAGTCCATCTTCAGCTTTGCTTTGTTAAACAGGGTTGTAATAGGATTATAAAGATGCTTTACTGCATTTTGAGAGATTCTTCCAATGAAAACAAAATGGTTATCCATTTCATCCTTTATGACACTTCCACGACAGTTGACCCATCGCATATTATTATTATGCATACGGAAGTTTATATCAATCTCTTCGACATCGTGGCTTATAACGGAAGATACCGCTTTTTTAACAAGCAATTGATCATTGGCGTGAACAAAATTCAGCATATCCAAAACACCGTTCGCCAGTTCACGCCCGTCGGAAATATCAAAGGAGTTGGGATCTGCTCCGAAAAAGCGGATAACACCCGTTTCGATATTCATAAGGAACAGATAGTCGTCGGTACTGCCGGTTAACGTTTGCAACAACTGACAATATTTTTCAACCTGAATCTGCTTAATGCCTTTAGCGCCTTCTTGCCAAGGAAAAGCCTCTTTTTTGGTAATTGCCTTATTTTTATACATTTCCTTATCAGCTCTACGCAGAACATCAGAGAGCTGATGGTCGATTCTTGCATCAAACTGAGATGCGCCATATGCACAAGAAACGCGACACTCAGGATATCCCTCAAGCGAAAGATTTTTCATTCCGTCAATACAACGGGTCACCAATGCATCGCAATTGGTGCTGTCTTCATTTTTGAGTATAACAACAAACTCATCACCGCCAATACGGAAAATATCTGCTTCAACAAAAGAGGCGGAAAGATGAGCTGAAACGGTAGACAATAGTATATCGCCCGCCATATGCCCGAAAATATCGTTCGTTACTTTAAGTTTATTAACGTCAAAAACGGCAATAGAAAAATTCGCATTACCTGAAATAATTTCATGGTTGATTTCAATCTCTTTATCCATAAATGCGGATTTATTACCTACACCGGTAAGACCATCACGATGTGCTTCGGTATCGAGCAAGTGGATTTGATGCTGTAAAGTCTTACGTGTTTCAATAAAAGTAGAGGCAAGTTCCCCAATCTCATCGTGAAGGTCTGTTTGAATATCAAAATCAAACTCACCGTCTGTTAAGTGCTTGGCGGCTTCATTCAGCTTTTTGATAGGGTTGGCAAACGCTCGACTAACAAAGAATGCACCGATCAATGCAAGAACTATAATAATCAAGGTGAATACAAGCGTGAAAACAGACAACGCGTGCTGTTCTCTGTATATTTCGGAAACGGGAGCAAAACATACCATCAGCATACCGTTGCGCAATTTAGAACTGGCAATTCGTTTTTCAATACCATCAAGTTCGTATTTTATAAGCTCGTCTTTGCGCTCTTCTTTAGAGAGCTTTTCGACAACACCGTCAAAGCCGGGGTCACCCTCACCGATTAAATGTCCTCGCTCAAAGTTCGGATGATAGACAACGGTTCCATCGCTTTTCAGCACGGCCGCTTTGCCTGAACTGTATATTGAAATTTGTTTTACGAGCGCCTCAATATGTTCAATAGATATATCGGCCCCGATAACGCCGATTAGCTGCTCATTCATATAAAGTGGTACAACATACGATATAATATCCTGATTGATATTGGCATTATGGTATGCCTCGATCCATGTCGCTGTTTTGCGCTTAGTGGGAATATGCCACCATCCGACATGCTCAATATCATCTTCCGCATATAAAGAAATATCGGTCAGCGGTTGATTTTCAAATTTTTGGGTATCTTTATTTTTTACGTAGAAAAAGCCGTCAGACTTGCCGATGTACGAATCGCTATAGCGAAGATAGATTGCCACGGCGCCCTCGATGCTCTCTATATGGTGGAGCGCACTTTTTTCTAAGTTGGCAGAATAGGCTGCACGCAAAGAATCACTCTTTAACATTGCAACATCCGATAACTCTGAAACTGCGTTATGGGAAAGCGTGTCAACCGAATCTTCTATTTTTGCCAACAAAATATCCACTTCACCGGCATTCGTTTTACATAAAAGGTTCATATTTTCTGTGGAACTTTTTTCTATAACATCAGAAGTCAGAATGGTGCCCACAGTGCCAATAATTAATGAAGCTATTAAAACGCTGCCGAAAAGCAGCCACATAATTTTTGCGCGAATTGATTTCATTTTGCTACCACCAAAGAATAAATATAATTTTACATTATAAGTATAGCACAAATGAAATATTATGGCAACTATCATTCATATAATTTGTCACGAAATAGAAGCCACGGCAAAAAATTGCCGTGGCTTCAACAATTATTTTCTATTTGTATAAAAATCCAGCGCATTTTCAAGCGGTAAAACGCGAGAATACAAGAAACCTTGGATATAATCGCATTCGGCATCGGTCACCTTTTGGTTTTCGACTTCGTTTTCAATTCCTTCACACAAAACAGAAATCCCTAAATCGTGAGCCATACGAATGATACCAATAAGAACTGCATTTCCTCGATGAGAAACCGATTTTGCAACGATATGTCGATCTATCTTGATGACATCAATCGGATAATCACACAAATCGCTAAATGAGGTGTATCCACTTCCAAAATCATCAAGAGCAATTCCACAACCGATTTTTTTAATGCCCAATATATTTTTATAGGCAACAGAACTATCACTAACCAAAGCATCTTCTGTCAATTCAATAAGAAGATTTTTTCTGTCAAAGTCATATTTTGACAGAGCTTCTTCGAACTCTTCTAAAAAAGTTGGATGTGAAAGGGTTGTTCGTGTAAAGTTGCAAGAAAGATATAGCTTTTTAAAATCGGTGTTTTTCCAATTGGCGAGCATCTTACAGGTATTTTCAAAAATATAAAAATCAAGTTTATCAATCATACCCGCAAGTTTCATATCTTCAATATAATTCGCCGGTGACAACACACCCTCTTCTAAGCTATGCCAACGGGACAGCACTTCTGCTCCGCACAGTTTCTTTTTCTTTGTGTCAAATACAAATTGAAGATAAATTTGGAATTCTTCATTTTCCAAAGCTTTAGATATCTTCTTTTGAAGTCTGCTTTTGATAGATACGCGGTTCAGAGTGTTTTTATCGCACAAGCAAACATCCTTGTTCTCATGCGCGGCAAGAAGATATCCTTGACGGGCATTGTAAATAACGGTTTCTGTAGGGAGGTTTTGTTTATCAAGAGGGTAAACACCGCCCCTGAACAAAACGCCGTTATCCTTTGAAAAACTTCCGTTATAGCTATTAAGATTTCTTATGAGTTCTGTCATACTTTCGATTGCACGTTGCGTATCAGGGCACATAAAGCAACAAGCAAATACGCCGTTGTCAATTCGAGAAGCAAAATCGTTATCTTTAAGTATCCCTGTCATAGTGGCCGCCGCATAGCGTTGCAATTCTTCAGATTCGGGCAAGCCGAAATAGGTTTCTATTTTCTCAATATCAATTGCAATATATGCCACATAATATAATGAGCGCACCGCACTCGAAATATGATGAGAATAACATTCCTCAAAATAACTCAAATTGCCGATACCGGTAAGTGTGTCGGTCATTTTGGTTTGATTCTGCGCGTGATTACGGTGGCGTTTCACAATAATATAAACGAACATAGTAATCAAAGCAAGAACTAAAACACTGATGGCAATTATAAGCCACGGAATGATTTTGGCAGACTGTGTTTTATCTTCAAGCTGCATAGCAGCAGACATCCACACGGTTTTATCGGCACTTTGAATCGTCTTCTCTACGACGGCCGCAATATCAGGATTCATTATTTTGGTAAAACCGATACAAACCGTTTGTTTTTTACCGTCTTTATCATAAGAAAACAGTTCTATTTCTTTAGAAAGAGAAATATCTCCTTTATGGTGTGCAGAGGCAATTTCCACCTGAAAATTTTCGCAAAGTTCTTTTTGTCTGTCTTTGCTGTCGGCAGAAACATAAGAAAAGTCTATCCCTGTCTGCTCGCTTATTTGCTCATATATCTTTGGCAAGATACCTTCATAACACTCGGTTTTTTCGTTATAAAATTCCAAAGGATACATATTAGGATTACCTGCTATATAAATTGTATCAGCCGCCGTCGGTTCCCTTGTAGACATTACCTCAGCAGAAACGGGAATACAGGCAAAAAGAACACTTAACAAGAAAATTGCCGAAACAATCAGCCTTTTCATACTGCGATTCCTTCTTCGGAGTTGTATTCTGCTATCAAGTCTTCGGTTTTGACTGTCTCGGCAGCCAATTTATCATCTATATCGGAAAGTACGGAAACAATTTCTTTTCTGGCGTTTTCAATTTTTTCACGATATGTATTCAATTTGTCCGTCTCGGCTTCCTTGAGAGCGAGAAGTTCATCCTGAGCCTCTTTATATTCGCCATCCGCTTTTGCTTTCAACTCGGTTGCATATTGCTGTGCATCAAAAAGCGCTTGAGCAATATCGGCATTTGCTTGTTTATATTTGTTGATCTCTTCATTAAGCGCAGCAATTTGTGCTGTCAATTCATTTCTTTCCTTGGTATGCTCTGCGGTGATCAGGTCGATTTTACTATTAAATTCATCATTTACTCTCGCGATATAATCACATACTTCTGTTTTAGAAAAGCCGAAAAGCGAGGTTCTAAGTAACTTCTTTTGCATAACTGTTTACTCCTTATTTTACATTGATTTTTTTGCGTTCAATTCTGCCCCAATTCAGTTTTTTCTTTTTATAACCGAAAAAAGCGGTTGCTCGGACAAATGCCATAATAAATCGCAAAAAAGTAATCTCAAAAAAGCATAACAAAACCGCTTTCAGGGCATCCATTGCCGATATTTTAAGGTCTATTGTCTGTGTTCTTGCAAAAAATGCGGTTAGAGTTAAAATACAACCAAATACAGCATAAATTGCGAAAAACAAAATCATAAACGGCACATTGATCAAATCAAATATAAATGCAAGCACCATTGTCAGTATGCCGAAGATCTCAATAAATGGGGATAACAACTCATAGAGAAGAAAATAAAAAAACGAAACAAAACTAACGGCTCCAAATTTAGCATTAAACAGCATAACTTTGTGCTTCCACATGCTTTGGAACAATCCCAAATGCCAACGTTTTCTTTGTTTGCAAAGGTCTTTAAGTCTTTCGGGCGCCTGGGACCAGCAAATCGCATCAGTAGCATATTTGACACAATATGGAATTTCGTTCAAGGTGCAGTACTCGTGTAGCTTTACAACAAGCTCCATATCCTCGCCCATTGTAGAATGATCATATCCGCCTGCAGCAATCACAACGTCCTTCTTAAAAAGACCGAATGCACCCGAAATGATAAGAGAACCATTGAATTTATCAAACAAAATACGTGAAGCAAGAAAAGAACGGTCATACTCAAGCACCTGCATGCAAGCAAGAACATTGCTCGGTAACTTATAATTCAAAACTCTGCCATGATCTAACGTAACGCTATTGGCAGGTCTGACTACACCGCCAACAGCCACGATGTTTTCTTGCTCTAAAATAGGACGGGAAATTTTACTTAGCGAATCATACTGCAAAACCGAATCGGCATCCATACAAATAAAGTATGGGAATTTGCAAGCGTTGATTCCCATGTTAAGCGAATCGGCTTTTCCGCCGTTTTTCTTTCTGATGAGTGTGAGCGGCACCTTTTCGCTAACCGATTCATAAACAAATTCTTCTGTTTGACAGTTTATTTTTCTATGAATTGGGCGACGGATAGGTTTCATATCAAAAGCTTCAATAAGTTTCTGCGAAGTGTTGTCTTTTGAGCCGTCATCCACGACAACGATTTCATAGAGTTTATATTCCAGAGCAAGCAAGGATTTAACCGTTTCCACTACGGTTACTTCTTCGTTATATGCAGGAACAATAATACTAATGGGCACATAATAATTTTGAAGCAGTGTGTTTTTCAGTTTTTCCTGATGTCTTTTTTTGTAAAGTTCCGAGGAGCCAACAACCACCGCCAGAAAAAGAAACGAGGAATAACCAATAAGATAAATAACAAAAAATATATTTATATAATCCAGTATGGTTTTTACAATCATAAAAGCGTTGTCACTTATCATACGGTTACCGCCTCCTTTTCTTTTAGTTTTTTGCGGTCAAAACGATAACGGAGCATTTCGGAGGCATAGCGGTCGCCACCTTCGAAAACATCAATCATTTCCTCGTATTTAACGCCCAGTCGTTCGAGACTATCCGCAGCGTTATAGCGCACATACCAATTCCTGTCGCAAAGCAAATCCCTCAAAATTTCTTCTGTCTTTACAGATGGATAATTCCCAAGTGCAGTTGCCGCAATTGCTTTATATTCCCATATAGGTGAATTATCGGTGGCAAAGCCATATAAACAATCAAGTGCAGGTTCGTAATGGTATTTTGCAAAATATCGAATGGCACTGAAACGCAACTCCTGATTTTCGTCCTTGTCGCACATAATGTGTAATACCTTTTCTTTATGCGCATCAGAACTAAAGCGAAAGTAATCAAGCACCGGCAGTTTGAGGCTTAAAGAAAACTCATTAAAACTCTGCCAAAGCTTTTTATCAAGCAACTCTCTTTTGCCACCAAAAGATAAAAGACCGTCGGCAATCATTTTTGAGTGATGAAAACCACCTGTTCTATCTAATAGTTTAAGTGCATTTATTACGCTCTGGGAATCTCCGATGGAATAAAGCGCCTGCAATGCATTTTCACGGCAATACAAATTGGATTCTTTAACAAGCTCCATAAGAGAATCTATGACAATACCTATGTATGCGCCTTTAAATACATTGTATTTCTTAATTATGTAAGGATAATAAGCCGCTTGAATTTTATTTTTCTCGCTATATTTAAAGGTCAGAAAAACAAATACGGAACTTAGCTTTATAATATAGTTTTGAACCTGCTCGGGTTTTTGCTCATAAAGCTTTTCAAGTGTTTCGTCAAAAGCCATCATATGATTGATTTTCTTTAATTTCTTACAGAGGAACTTCTTATGTTCTTCATAAATCGTATCCTTACTAAATTGTTCCTCGATACTATCTGTAAAATCTATGCTTCGCTTTTCGATGTTTTTATCCTTTTTGCGAAACACAAAAATACAAACAATGTTGAATATAATCATAGCAGCGCATACGGCTAGATAAGCATAAATCAGTATTTCAACCTTCATCCTTTTCCCTCCATACGCTCTGCAAAATGTAATAAGATGGTTTAAGCCTTTCGTGATAGGTAACCTTGTTCTCCCAACCCTCTAATTTTTGAACATAAAGCGGAATCCTTCTGCCGTTTGTTCCATCCGATAAGCCAATATACATTTCATCAATTGTAATATATTCAATTCCGTAATTATCGTCATAATAATCATCGTGAATAGTCATGCGGGACGGGTCAGCGAAATTAAGGAGTTGCCACGGTAGTTTAATTTCGACATAATCTCCGCTAACAATAAAATCAGCAAGGGAATTATAGTCTTTAGCCTTTGGGTTGGCATTTCCGTAAGTCAAGATTCCGGTTTCAAAAACCTCTGATTTTATTTCGGTTCCCGATTCATCCGAAAAAACCTCTGCCTTTAATATCATATCAATATTAACAAATTTTGGGGAATCCTTATCGGGAATATTTTCTTCAATATACGTATCAAATTTATAAATGTTTTCGCTATAGGTGGAGCGAAGCGCTTCATAACGCTCCTGAACCTGAAGTCTGCTATCATCTTTGCCGTTTATGGTAAGTAAAAAATCGGCGGCGCGGTCAAATAACAGGCCGTTGTTTTCGCAGTAACTGCTGCCGCTTTTCGGGGTAATATCAAGTGGTAAATACAACGCATCATTTTCAAAATTGAAATTGTTTTTCTTTGCAAGAAGATAGATAAACCGTTCATCGTATTTAAGGGACAAGCTTAAATCTTCCTTAGAAAAAACAACATCATCCTCTTTCCATTCTGATACATCGCCATCCACATAGCAGACAGATTGCTCTTTTCCCGGATCAAAGGATAACAGGCCGAAATACTGCTCATTCGTTTGATAGTCCGACCAATATGGTGTACGCATCAGATTGACCGCATGCATGGTATTCCAGGTTCTCTTAAACCATTCGTCTTGCCAAGTAAATACACAACTGCCTGCACAACCGGCGTCCATGATATCGTTATAACAGCGTACCAGCGCATCACCCTGTTCGGTTTCGGACATGTGACCTTGGTTTCTGCCGGTATTGACGTCTACCTGAGCCATTCCTCTGCCTGTAGAAACACCGAATTCGGAAATGACGACGGGCATGGTGTGGTGGTTTTTCACCATCGACAAATAGGCTTTGTACGTGTTCAATACGCCGTCTTCATAAAAATCGGCGATATTAATGTTGGTCTTAAAATTTTCCCAATCCTTTATGTGCACCAAATAATCGGGATAATATGGATAAATATGGTATGAAACAAACTGACCCGATAAAAACGCGTCTGTTGTTTTGATGTTTTCCACATCGACCTGTGCACATTTCATGAAAAATTTTGTTACTTGCTCGGGATAATAAAATGGGTCGGTTGTCGGCCAGTTAGAAAAAGCAACCAATTTTTGCATTTTATATTTTTCCGATTCATATTCGATCACTTTATCGCCAAGCTTTGCCAGTAACGCTTCAAACGGCGAAGCATCCTCGGCGGTATACATATACTTGCCGCTGTAGGAATTGTACTTGCTGTTATTCTTATATTTCTCATCCGTGAACACGACGGTAACGTCTTCCCATTCCACGCCGAGAATATATCCCAGCACCCAAGGAGAAATATCCTTATTATAGGTTCCATGTCCTGCCGATGCCATTCTTCCGAGATTTATCTTTTTTCTTCCGTGGAGAACGTCTATAACAGTTTTTGAATCCTCAAGCAAAGTATCAAAGAATTTCTCGTCATAAGCATCACGATGTGAATTAAGCACGTAATCATTTACCCAAACACCGTGAATAAGATAGAGCGGATCGGGATTTTCATGATTATATTCATAAAAAGCATTGTAAAAAGTGTCGTTCTGAACGGTATAAATTCTTACGGTATTGGCGCCCAAATCTTTTATCTGATCAAACCAACGGAGGTATGTTTCTTTATCAATAGCGAAATCGGTTGACCATTCGCCCGGTATTCCCGAACCCATATTAACGCCTTTAATTTCAAATTCTTTGTATCCGTTGCCTTTGTTAAGAAGTATTTTATCATCTTCTGTTTTGATAAATGTGGCAACTTCTTTTTGCGGCTGAAAATCTATATAGAGTCCCAGACGATAATAACAGGTATCATACAGCATAACAAGGACAACGATGATGGAAATGGCAATGATAAATTTTTTCATAATCGTTCCTTTCTAATCTGTATGTTCGTTATATTTTTTCACTTTTGATTCGGCAGCGTATTGACGAAGTGTATGAATGTTTTTATCTAACCAATCTCCTCTTTGTTTAATCGCATTTTTTAAAAGCGATTTTGCTTCTTCATAATTTCGAGGATTTCGTTCAGTAGGTTTCAATAAGTCATATTCTTCCTCAAAGGTGTAACCCCATTTTTCGAAATTTCTTTGAACAGCGTCTCCAAGATATTCTATCGTTTCATCTATATACGAATTCAAATACTCTTCATTTAAATATGTTTTTCTAAGTTCGTAATATCGGTTGATGATTTTCTCGACAAATTTTTCGTCTTTCATTAACATTACGTACCATACATTATATTGGAACTGCAAATTACTTGGTTTCAGATATGTGTCTTGATAATTATCGCACGCTGAGTTAAAATCCCAAATACACATTTTGTATTTGCCGTCAACATCCTTGTAGATAAATGTTGAAAGCCAGCCCGCATCATAATTGAGGGTCAATTCGTTGATTATGAAGTAATCGACGAAGGACTCAACATCAATCATGGCTTCATAACCGAATTTTTTGTTGTCATAATCAAAAGAATATATAGCCTTTTCAAACTTTGAAAAGTCCTGACGTATACTCTCTGCAATTTCAGGGGTCAGGTTAGAAGCACCGGGATAAACAATATCAACTTTATTGGGAAATCTTTTCGAGTAAACCGAAAAAGTGTCAATATTTTTAATTGGATTAGTGCTTCCTTGATCCATTCTTAAAAGATAACCTGTAAAACTGTTGTCCTTTTTATCGACCGACAGATTAAGCCTTGCACCGTTTTCGCCTGCGGTTATATTTTCAGCCAGAACATATAACCCCATATACTCACCATTGATCATCACTTCACAAAAACGGACATTTGGTGCATAATCCATAATTTCACCTGCGATATTATACCACATATAATTTCTTATAAGTGTTTTATCGAGGAAAGGTCCGTGAAGCACCCATTCGTGATGTGGATCCATATCGATAAGTGATTGCGGATTATTATCACCTTGTTTGGTGATAAGACGTATTTCATAACTGCTTTTATCAAAGGCTCTTGACGATCTGCCTCTGACGTTGATATACGCCTGACTTTTAGTTGTGGCACTATCTGTCGTATGATTATTTGTTTTTTTATTATCGATAAGTTGAAAGTCACATATAATTTCGGTTTTACCGTCCTCTGTCACGGTGGGATGGGCATAGTCCTCATTATATACCCTTCCGGGAATAACAACACCATCGGTATCAATCTGAATAAGAGGGAGATGGGTGCAAAAAAGATCGTCAGAATGAGAGCAGGCGGCTTTGGGCTCCGCCATCAAATGCTGGTGATATCGTTCTTTCTTCTCGCTTCTTGTAAACCAAAGGGAAGAAGCAATCACAACAAATGCAAGACAGATTGAGACAATACCATAAACTTTGTATTTCATTGCGTTACCCTCCCTTAAAAATAAATAGCAAAATCAATTTGAAATTTCGTCATTTTGCATCACGATATTGACATATTCAATGCCGCCAAGATCATATATCCCATCTGTTATACTTATATCTTTTTCTGTTTTTTTAAGTAACGATGAGGAAACCTCGTAAATCAATTCCATAGTATCCTCGGTTGTATTTTTAACACGTAAAATTGCTTTATTTTTGAATATATTAAAAATATAACCGGTGACAATAGACTGTTTGTTTCTTGCGCCTCGAACAATAATTAACATGCGGTTATCATTCTTAATGGTACCCAGAATAAGCAACACGATAAACGTAATCGCACTACCTATAAGCGCTACCATATAATCTCCGACACCGCAACAAATGCCGACGATTACCGTCCAGAAAATATACACCGTATCTCTGCTGTCTTTAATCGCAGTTCTGAAACGCACAATAGAAAGCGCACCAACCATACCGAGAGAAAGAGCGATATTGTTGCCGATAACCGTCATAACTGTTCCGGTAAGAACAGTGAGCACCACCAAGGATGCATTGAATTTTTTACTATAAATCGTGCCCCGGTGAGTAATGTAGTAAGAAACAAAAATCAAAAAGCCGAGAACAGCTGCCATAGAGATATGCAGTGCAACCGTACCGATTTGCAGTTCACCGTTTGTTTCAAATAATTCGAAAAGTTTATCTTTCATTTGTTTTTCCTCCTATATGTGTGTTTGGTATGCGTTTTGTCTTGCCAAAACGTATTTGCTTACCGAAAGCTCACTTTTATCCGTACTGTTTATAAGTTCTTTTAGGTAGCCAAGCAGAAAACCATTGAACTTAACCTCTAAAACCACGTCATAAGGGTCAAGTACGGGATTCATATTCAAATTGGGATTGAAAAGATCAAAACTGCTTTCAGTGGAAACGATTTTATTATCAAAGGTGATACGAATTTTATTTTCCTTAGCAATAAAGGCTTTGCGGTTATATTCAACAATCGTTTTAGGTCGGTAGCACCGATACTGCATCAACCCATACATCTCAGCAGCAAACGGTTCAGTATAATTAAGCAAAACTGAATAGTCTCCCGCAATCAACCGCTTTGCATCTTCTCTCGACACCCTGAGCGAACGCTTCATTTGCTGTGCGCCTTGCTTTTGCTTTAGTTCAAGCATAGCAAAGTCAGAATTTGGGTCATAACATCTCAGGCGCACCTTTCTTCTGAGTTCTATTCCTGCTTGCTTTTCAAAATAATCATCGTCAAATGGCGTATCAAAATATAGAGAGCGTATCATATATCCATGTGTACCGTTGTGTGGATCGCTAAGCATAACCTGTTCAACTTTATGGCTGAGTTTTATGAAATCTGCTACCGATATTAAAAACTTTTTTTCTTCACGCAATACCTTATTCAAAAAACCACCTCACAAAAAACAAAAACCGGCCGCATCAAAAAAGATGCAGCCGGTCGATCATACGATTTTCGCTTAGACACCGTAGCTTTGCGTCCTTGTCTTTCAACAAGTTTGCTAAATAAATATATTACCATTATACCATTTAATCCCTAAATGTCAACATGTTAATGCCACAAATTTATCAAACACACGAAGAACTGCCCCTAAATTTTAGGCTTCGCTCATTTTTGTATTTCAGTTATAAATCAATTCACTAATCACTATCTCTGTAGCCATTTGGCGAATATTGTTTATCCGGCGTACCCATTCCATTTGATTTTCCGATTTTAGTTGTTCGGTAATACCTTCCGTTTGCTTGAACTGCTTAATTAAAGTTTCAAACATTTCCTCAGCTTGAGAATTTATATCATATAGATATGAATTGAGTTTAAATTCTGCTTGAAGGCGGTTGTAGGTGGCTTTGCGGTGTTGTTTTAGATAGTTCAAATGCCGCATTCCCCATACACCAATTTCTCTTTCTTCTTCATCGGGAAGTTTCAAGCAGGGGATGTAATAGTCGCCTTGCAGTTCGTACCAAAGGCTATTATTTTCATCGTATATAATCTTTTCCATAATCAAGCCTCCTGATATACAACTTTAAATTTCTTTTGCTTTGAGCGGATAACCTTTAACAGAACTTCATCCAATGCATCCGTACACTTGCCATCCTCAATGAGTGAGTTACGCATTTCGTTCATACACTTCACAACAACCCTGCGCTCAAAATCATCGAGAGCTATATAATATTTCTTTTCTCTCATAACATTCACTCCTTAAGCAAATCCACAAATGGCGCTTCATCAGAAACAAAGGTGTCGTAGGTGAAGTCGGCGCCAAGACGAAAACCCATTATAAAGCTATCAAGGTTGGATTCACCATTTACTACACCCCAAGCATTGACAAACTCAAGGAATTTCTTTTTGCTTTCGCCCGAAAGATTCTCGGTGAGATAGTCTTCATTGAGCATCAATACTTCCATTTTCTTTTGTACTGCCTTGTTCTGCTTCGTGCTACGTGCCTGTGGATCAAGGTTGCCGTAGTAGAATTCTTCAATAAACTTACCCATAAAAATACCTCCTTTAAGTTTCTACAATAATTGTACTTAAAGAAGGTGTAATAGTCGAATGTACGGATACAAATAAAAAAGGGCAAGAAAAAAGAGAGAAGATTAAACTTCTCTCAATTCTCTTGCCCGCAATGCTCGCACCTTTCGGAAACTGTCCTTAAGTGTACGACGCATTTCTGAACCTTTATTTTTTTATTCTTCAATAATTTTCGTTAATTTATGAATTTTATTCTCACCTGTCGTAATGGTGAGGGTATCGTTTTCAACTGTATAGGTAACAGGCTTTTCTGCAATATAAAGCGTGTTTTCTTCAAATCTGAATTTCTGTTTAGTGTCCTTTTGGTCGCCAACCTTAAGAGTAACGTTGCCGTCATCATAAAAAATGTAATAAGAATTTTCAAAAGTTTGCTCGGTTCCGTTATCGGTAATAGAATTAAGATTCCATTTTCCTAAAAGAACCTTTGCTTCTTCGGGAATAACAAATTCTCCTTTTTCATAGCTAAACTCAGGCAGACTTACGGTAATATCGCCGTCGGTGGAGTTAAGATAACCGCCGGGAGCACAGCCTGTAACGGTAAAGATTAAAGCGATAACAATTATAACAGAAAAAATGTGTTTCATAAAAATACCTCGCATAAAATTTTCTTAGTATATTGTATCACAAAGTTTCCCTAATTGCAATTATAGATTGTTTTTTGATTAAAAGTTTGGTATAATGGTATATATATCTTTATGAGGTGACACCATGGGTAAAATTATTGCGGTGGTAAATCAGAAGGGCGGAGTAGGTAAAACTACTACAGCCGTTAATCTTGTTTCTGCTCTGGGTATT
This sequence comes from Acutalibacteraceae bacterium, assembly GCA_045533195.1. Classification (GTDB taxonomy): domain Bacteria; phylum Bacillota; class Clostridia; order Oscillospirales; family Acutalibacteraceae; genus SIG607. Next base: position 34,230 of record JAZSHI010000018.1, on the reverse strand, counting down.
ATGGGCAAAAAGGTGCTTCTTGCCGATTGCGATCCTCAGGGAAATTCCACCAGCGGATACGGAATAAGTAAAAAAGAGATAACACGCTCTGCTTACGGACTTCTTATAGGACAGTATTCAGCCGAGGAGGCTATTATACATACTCAGTTTAAAAATGTTGATATAGTTGCTTCGGATATGAATTTAGCCGCGGCAGAGGTTGAAATGATAGATATTGAAAACCGCCACGAACAGCTGAAGCTTACATTAGCGCGTGTAAGGGAGAATTACGATTATATCTTTATCGATTGTCCGCCTTCCTTAGGACTTATTACCATAAATGCCCTTGTGGCAAGTGATACGGTGCTTGTGCCTATACAGTGCGAATACTTTGCTCTCGAAGGACTTTCACAGCTTATGGCATCTGTCCGTCAGGTTAAAAGGCTTTATAATCCCACCCTTGAGCTTGAGGGCGTGGTGCTTACAATGTATGACGGCAGACTTAATCTTACAAATCAGGTTGTAAACGAAATTAAGAAATTCTTTGCAGGAAAGCTTTTTGCAACGGCAATTCCCCGTTCTGTGCGTCTGAGCGAAGCGCCAAGCTTTGGTATGCCTATACAGTATTATGATAAGCGCGGTAAGGGTGCGGTTGCCTATGATAAACTTGCAGAAGAATTTTTGAAGAGAAACAGGAGTGTATGACGAAATGGCAGTAAAAAAAGGCGGTCTCGGAAGAGGACTGGAAGCGCTTTTCAGCGAAAATGCTACCGATGAAGGTAAGCTTTCGGAACTGGATATTCACGAAATTGAACCCAATAAAGAACAGCCCCGTAAGGATTTTGACGAGGAGGCTTTAAACGAACTTGCCGACAGTATTTCTGTTCACGGACTTTTACAGCCTATAGTAGTAAGACCGAGAGCAACGGGCAGATATGAAATAATTGCGGGAGAACGCCGTTGGCGCGCCTGCCGAATTGCAGGACTTACCCGCGTTCCTGCCGTTATAAAGGAACTGGACGAGCAGTCAGCCGCTGAGATAGCATTGGTTGAAAACCTACAGCGTGAAGACTTAAACGCTTATGAAGAAGCGCTGGGTTACAGCACACTTATTGAAAAATTCGGTCTTACCCAAGAGGTAGCCGCTTCCCGCGTTGGTAAATCCCGCGCCGCTGTGGCAAATGCCTTAAGACTTTTAAAGCTTGACAAAAAAATCCTTGAAGCTCTCAGAGTCGGCAAAATCACTGCAGGTCACGCAAGAGCGTTACTGGCTGTGGAAGGCGAAAAAAGAGACGAGCTTTTTGAACTTGCCCTTAAAGGCGCGTCGGTTCGAAATCTCGAAGCACTTGCTTCTAAAAAAATTGCAAAGGCTAAAAAGAAGGAAGATAAGGTTTCTAATTTTGAAAAAGAGGTTGCCCTATCACTAAAGGAAGTTTTGCATCGCCCCGTTAAAATTACGGGCGGAAAAAACGGCAAGGGCAGTCTTACAATAGAATTTTACAGCGAAGAAGAACTTGCAGATTTTGCAAAGCGTCTTGCCGGAAAGGAGAACTAATATGGAATATAAAATGACACTTACCGATGAGCAAAAGGCCATACTAAGTGGTGAAAAAGGCGAAGTTATGGCAAAGGTTATGGAATCGGTTGTACGTTACGGTGAGCTTTTCGGAGCACAGCGTCTTGTTAAAGTAACAAGCAAGTATAACCATCTTGTAACCTCCTTCGGTCTTAAAATGATGACTCCCGTTTTTGATTTAATGCAACAGCTTATTGATGCAGGTGTTGTGTCAAATCAGCAGTTTTCGGTAGATCCCCGACCTATTGATAAAAACGTTCCTGCTAATTTCTTGCAGAAATTCATCTTTAATAATTTTATGTATTCTAAGCAGGATTTTTATGAAAATCAGCTTAAAGAACTGGGACTTATGAGCGATGATGCCTTCACCTGTACCTGCTATATGGATGAAATGGGTAATAAGCCTCAGAAGGATGACGTGCTCTCCTGGGCAGAATCAAGCGCCGTTGTTTATGCTAACTCGGTGCTGGGCGCTCGCTGTAACAGAAACTCGGGAATTATTGATATTATGGGCTCTATTGCAGGGTATGTTCCCGAATTTGGACTTTTAACCGATGAAGGCAGAAAGGCAAGTTTTATTGTAGAAATAAAGACCACCAAAAAGCCCGAAGCTCAACTGCTTGGCTCCGCTATAGGTATGCGTGTTATGGAAGCCGTTCCCTACGTAAAGGGGCTTGATAAATGGCTTGGTAATGACCTTAACGATGCCGCTTGTACTTATCTTAAGGATTTCGGCGCCGCCACAGCTTCAAACGGAGCGGTTGGACTTTACCATATTGACGGTCTTACCCCCGAAGCAAAAGAGCTTGGCGAAAAGCTTATTAAAGAGGATGCCGAGATTTACGTTATAGACGATGCCGAGCTAAAGCGAGTGTATGATAACTATCCTGTAATCTGGAAAAATAAGGATGCTTCTCCTAAGCTTTGCTTTATGGGATGCCCTCATATGAGTCTTGAACAGCTAAAAAGCTGGACTCAAAAGGTTGAAGACGCGCTTAAAGAAGCGGGTAATAAAAAGGTGGTTATTCCTACCGTATTTACTGCCGCTCCCAAGGTTTTGGAGGAGTTTAATAAAACCGAATATGCGTCTCGTCTTAAAGCAACCGGTGTAATTACTTCATATATCTGTCCTCTTATGTATATGAATAACCCTTTATGCGCTAAAATGCCCGTAATTACTTCCAGTAACAAGCTTCGCACATATACTACTGCAAGATACTATACAGATGATGAAATTTTGATGCAGATTACAAAGGGAGGTAAAAAATAATGAAAACCTTTAAAGGAAGAATTGTTGCTCCCGGAACAGTAAAGGCGCAGGCACTAGTGAGCCACGGCGGACTTAATACCCTTGCTTCTTTCCAGAAGGCATTGCAGTTCGGAGATAAAAAAGCCACCTGCGGTGACCAGAATAATCCCGACCTTTACGGTCACGAAATGGTGGGAAAGGCGCTTTGCCTTCCTATGACTATAGGCTCTACTACGGGTGGATTGGTGCTTTACTGTGCCTGCGCTATGAAAAGACAGCCTGCCTGTATGCTCTTTAGTGAGCCTATTGACTCCCTTGCCGCCGCAGGTGTTATACTTGCAGATGTGTGGCTTAGTGATATAAAAATGCCTGTTGTAGACTCTTTGGGCAGTGAGTTTTTAGAGTATGTAAAAACAGGAATGAGCATAACCGTAAATGATGACGGAAGCGTAAGCGTGGAATAATTTATGAATTTAGCAGATATTAAAACTGTCAAAGAGCTTTTAACCCCACTGGGCTTCTCATTTAAAAAATCTCTTGGTCAGAACTTTCTTATTGATCCAGAGGTTTGTCCCGCTATGGCTGAGTCTGCCGCCGACGGTGATACAGGCGTCCTTGAAATCGGCCCCGGCATAGGAGTTTTAACTGTAGAATGTGCAAAGGTTGCAAAAAAAGTGGTTGCCATTGAGCTTGACAACCGCCTAAAGCCCGTTTTAGCAAAAACTCTGGCAGATTATCCCAATGCCGAAGTGGTTTTCGGCGATGCTATGGAACTGGATTTAACCGCCCTTATTAAAGAAAAGTTTTCTGACTGCAAAAGGGTTTCGATATGCGCCAATTTGCCATATTATATAACCTCGCCCATAATTATGAAGCTTCTGACAAGTAAGCTTCCCATTGACAGCATAACCGTAATGGTGCAAAAGGAAGCGGCAGAGCGTCTTTGCGCCGAGGTTGGAACTAGAGCTGCAGGCGCTGTAACGGTTGCAGTTGCCTTCTATGCAAAGGCTCAGGAGCTTTTTGACGTAGGCAGAGATTCCTTTATGCCTCCGCCAAATGTAGATTCGGCGGTAATAAGACTGGACATACTGGAAAATCCGCCAGTAAGTGTCAAAAACGAAGAATTTTTCTTTTCTCTTATAAAGGCTTGTTTTGCCCAAAGAAGAAAAACCCTTTGCAATACCGTTTCAAATACTCTTGGAATAGGTAAAGAAAAAATTTCAGATGCACTTCGGGAGCTGTCTCTCAGCGAGACCGTAAGAAGCGAAGCCCTTACCTTTGAGCAACTCGCCCGGTTAAGTGATTTATTATCCCAATAACAAAAAAGACAAACACTCCGCTTTCGCGGAGTGTTTGCCTATTTTAAAGGGGTTTGAGGAGAGAGTTTTCCTTTCGGAAAACCACATCAAAAAGGATGCGGCTTCCTTTTTGATGAGTTTATTATAAAGTATAAATTTTATGATTCTGTGAACAAAATTTTAACTTTTTAAGTGAATACGATTAACAATATCGGTCAATAATACTTCATAGAAAACGAAATTATTAAAAAATGGTGATTTTATGAAGTTTTATGAATCAAAGGTTGCAAAATTTATTGCGGGAAAAGGCTTTTACGTGGTTCTGGCAATATGTATGGCGGTTATCGGTGTTGCGGCATATTCGGCTATGGAAAAAAGCGCTCCAGAGCCCTTTACTGAGGAAAGCCAGCAGTCGGAAAATAATGAAAGCTATATAATCCCCTCTTTTCCCGATGAAAATCAGGAAGTAAAGCTTCAGACAAATGATAATACCTCATCTGAGAGCAGTGATGCTACCGATGTTACCGATGAAACAAATCCTCCGATTTTTATTATGCCCATTGAAGGAACTGTGTTAAAAGAGTTTAGCCCCGATACACTTATTTTCAGCGAAACCTTTAAGGATATGCGGGTACACACAGGTGTTGATATTGCTCCCTCCTATGCAAACGTGGTAATTTCTGCCTTTTCGGGAACGGTTATCGGTGTGGATGAAAATACAGTTTACGGAACGGTGGTTACCATTGACCATGGCGACGGTGTGATGCTTAGCTACTGCGGACTTAAAAACGTCACCGTCAAAAACGGCGATTTGGTGGATAGCGAAGAAATTCTGGGCGAAATCGGCACAGTACTAAATGAGAGCGCAGATAAACCCCATCTCCATCTTGAACTAATGCTTAACGGTGAATATGCCGATCCGCTTTCTCTTTTTAACTAAAAAAGCATCTGCGAAAAATTCGCAGATGCTTTAACCTATTTCTTTTCTTTTTTAGCCTTTTTCTTAGCGCGTTTTTCTTCCTTTGCCTTTTTAATATCGGCAATATAGGGAGTTTCCTTTGTAACACTTTCGGGGCTTGGCTTAATCTCTAAAAGCTCAGGATGAGCAAGGAGCTGACGGAAGCGTTTAAATGCCTTAGAGTAGTAGAGACCTGAACAGATTCTTTCATCCATTACACAGCCAAAGGGCATACATTTTTCGAAAACGATTTCTCCGCCCTTTCTCATAGGAACCTCTCTGGAATTACCCATAGCCATAAATAAGCTTGTTGTTCCGAAGTTATAAATATGGTGGAAAATGTGATTTGTTCTGATACTGGCAAGATTGGTGATACCCATACTTGCGTGGAAGGGAGAAGCCTCGATAACCGAGTAGGGAAGCAGACCGTGTTTGTCAAGCCACTTGAAAAATTTAACACCGAAATAAAGCAGTCCGGGAATTTTCAGAAGTATGCTAACCAGCTTGTCGGTCTTGTTGTTGTCACCGGCCTTGCGGTTATTGGCAACATATTCGTTTATTTTATCGTTAATATCAAAAACGGTGTCCGAGGGATCGCACTTAATTTTGGACATTGTACCCTCATCGGAATCGTTTTTTAAAACAACCATTGAAATTGCAAGTTCTTTTCTTGCATAAATACGTCTGTTTACAATAAAACGGTTAAGATAGGGAAATTCGCCAACAAGTCTTACATAAGCAGCCATAATAAGCGCCATATGGCTCATAGAAATACCTTCTTTGCGCTTAGCGTTTAAGTATTTCTGCATAGGCTCAAGGGGAATATCAATTTCGGTCATATTAAGCGAGTCGCAACGTTCAACCATTATGTGTGGAACAACGGCATATTCACCCGTCATATTAGTAATTTTCTTTCCGTCCGGTCTCATAATAAACTCCTTGTTATTATTAATAAATTGTTAACAATTATCCATTATAGGATACTACAAAAGGGCGAAAAAGTCAATAAATTGTAGATTTTTGCGGTTTATTCTACTATTCTGTTACTCTACCGACAGTAGAAAAACCTGTAAAAATCCCTTGATTTAAAGGCTGTTCGGTGATATAATATATATGAAAATTATTTAGTATTTATTAAAGGATGGTATATTTTTGAAGGAACTTAAAGCTATAATTGCAGAGAATATTACGGTTCTCAGAAAGTCACGCTTAATGACTCAGGGCGATTTGGCTGAAAAGCTTAACTATTCCGATAAAGCCGTTTCAAAGTGGGAAAGAGGCGAATCGGTTCCCGATATAACAGTTTTAAAAGCAATCGCCGACCTTTTCGGAGTTACTGTGGATTATCTTTTAACAAGAGACCATAAGGCTTATAAAGAAGAACGTAAAGAGGTCAAAAAGCGTAAAAAATCCAACAGACTGTTTATTACACTTATCAGCGTAGTTGCAGTATGGCTTGCCGCAGTAATTGTTTTTCTTAATTTTGACAGTTTTTTAAGTGAGCTGGACGGAAAATGGCTGGTATTCGTTTATGCCGTTCCGGTTTCATCAATAGTGGCTCTGATTTTTAACTTAATATGGGGGAAACGCATTTTTAGTATTATTCTTTCGTCCGTAATATGTTGGTCATTAACTTCAAGCGTTTATCTCACGTTACTCATTTCAGAAAACCGCAATATATGGTTGCTTTTCGTACTTGGCGCACCAGTTCAGGTTATGATTTTATTGTGGTCAAGGCTGCATTTTAAATGAGCATTGATTTTTTAAATAATTTGTGGTACAATAAATAAAAATGTTGTCAGGAGGACATATAGATTATGAGAAAATTAACAGTTACCGAAAAAATCTTAATGGCTGCAGGCGCAGTTGTTATCGCAGGCGCTGCTGCAGTTGGTATCGCTACTCTTATTAAAAAGAAGAAGGAGCTTAACGGCGAAATCAAAGAGCTTGTTATCGACTCTGACGAGATGGATGAAGAAGAAGCCGAAATCGAAGAGTAAATAAAAAATCAAACGCCCGTAACTTTTTTACGGGCGCTTTTGTTTAAGAAATAGTGATGATGATATTTTTTGTTTTTGGGATTTTAGAATTATCCCAACCGTCAATAAAATCAGTATTATGAGGAAATTTACTAATTAAATCATATCCTTTAAAAATTTCTATTTCTTCTGAAAAAGGGCAGGTATCCTTTTTAAATGAAATTTCTCTATCACCTAAATCAAAGATAACACCACGTGTTAACCAGACATTATAGGTTTGTGTTCCGTTTTCAAAAAGTTGCTGATTTTCATTAATGATAGTAATTTTTTTAATAATTTGATTCACCGGAGTATCAATTTGCTCTGTATCATCAAAGAAAGATTTAATTTCGTTTTCCGAACATTCTGTTATGCCGAATACAGCATAATCATCCTGCTCACCAAAATAATCTACTGATTTTTGTTCGTTACGAAATTCATAAACCTTTTCATCAACAAATATGCCGATGATTCCTGTAACAGAATTGTTAAAAACAAATTCATCAGAGCGATATTTTTTGAAAGTTTGTCCTATCATCTGCCTCACGATGTTAGAATCAAATCTCATATCAATAGTTTGCATAAATTACCTCAAAAATTATTCAATTACAGTTATTTCGCGCCTGATAGTTGGAGTATATCCTTCGCACTCTTGCCATTCTTCTAAAAAATCATCGGTCGGTGTAAATTTTTCAATAAGGTCATAGCCACGTTGTATTGTTATCATCTCGGAAAACCAAGTTCCGATTTCAAAAGATATCTCACGTGAATCTTCTAATGTAAAGATAAAACCAACCGAAGAGGAAAACTCGTAGTTTTCGCCATTATATGTTACGGTCTGAAAATCATTAACAATAGAAATAGACTTTATTTTACTATTTACTGGTGTTTCTATCATATCACCATTATCCATAAAGGTTTTGATGTTGTTGTCAGTTGTTTCAGTAATTTTGAATTCTGCAACATCATCGTGTGTTAAAAACCTTTTAACTTCTTTTAAAAGAGATGTGATTTTAAAAGGCTGTCCGTCAATGTATATCCCTACAATTCCATATACCATAGGACTATTAATGAACGGGTCGCATTTGTACTTGTTGAATGTTTTGCCAATCATATTTTTAAGTATATTCATCTCGTTTTCAGAAATGATTGTTGAAATATCCATTATTTTACCTCCTCAGTAAAATGAATTTTTTGTTGCTTTACTCCGTCGGTATGACTACTGTTAGATATGTTGATTTCAACAACAGGTGTTCCATCGGATGATGATATTTTTCTCCAAGTTATTACAGAACCATCAGACATCTGAGTAATACGCATATTACCATTGTTATAAGCGGTTTCGGTTCCACCTAAAGCAATCTTATTATAAAAATCTGTTGCAGTTGAAACACTATCACTTGATACAATATTTCTTGTTTTACTTCCAGTGCTAGGACTTTTTTCACCAAAATATCCATTTGTGTATTTATAAGAATTAGATGTGATAAGTACATTTTGTCCTATGCTATGATATTTTTTAGAACCACCTTTAAAACCTGTTCCCATTTACGCACACTCCTCTTTGGGATGTGTTTGTTCAAATAAGCTGGGATAGCGGTGGAAATTAGTTTTATCTTCTAAATCTTTAAACACCACATCGGGCATATATCCGTGAACTAAAACATCAGTGGGCTTTAATATTTTTATCATTTCAGTCAAACCTTGCTTAAAGATTTCTTTTTGCTTGTTTGAACGAATACAACCGTGTGTGCTGACAGATACAATAGAGTTTTTAGGAACTCCAAGGAAGCAATATTCAAAACTGCTTTCATCACTCCAACGTATATTAGGAATAACTGGTATTCCTTGCTTTTGTAGATAGTAACCTACAGCACGGTTGAAATAGGTATTTGTTTGCAGAAGGCAAGTGGATTGACCAATAAGCATTGTACAATCTGGAGAAATAACTCCGTCAAATTCCTTTAACAAATCAACATATTTTGTAGTTGATGTTAAAATATCGGCAAAGAATTTATCATGCATATAAAAATGTACTTACTGTCGCTTATCGCTTGTCTGTTTAGCTTTTTCAAAGGGGATTAAACCCTTGGGAATCTGTGTGTTTTGTAAATTCATAAGTGCCGGAATCCCAGCGGCACCCACGAATGATGCGTCTTCAACAAGATAACTGTGAAAGCCATCGTCTAAAATGGTTTTACGCATAATTTTGCACCTTTCCGTCATCTGTGTGACATAATTTTTAAATTTTCTTTGACTTTTCTATAACAAAAATTTTGATTTTAATTCAAATTTTTGTTGCGTTTTTCTCCGAAAGGTGCTAATATGTATTTACCACAATACGAATGGCAACATTCGGAGAGAAGCACTGTATTGATTGCTGCAACAATCTTTATGGTGCTTTGGTTTTATTTTTACGGGCAATAGCTTATCATAGCGGAGAAGTTGCCTTTTAAAAGTGTTTCGCCATGGTCGGCGGGAACGAAGAAGGTATCAAATTTTTCAAATTTTTTGCCGTCTATTTCACCTTCTCCTTCGATTATGAATACACAAACAAAGCTGTCATTGGGCGTAAAACGGTACTCACCGTCTATATCTAATTTAACCGATTCAAAATACGAACAGGATGAAAGCAAGGTTTTTGTTCCAAAAGGAATAATTTCCTTGTTTTTTTCTTTTTCATCCTTCATAGGACTAAGATTAGATACTTTAAGAGCCTTTTCGGTATGAAGCTCTCTGGGTTTTCCGTCGGCTCCTACTCTTCCGAAATCGTAAACGCGGTAGGTAACGTTGGAGTTTTGCTGAACCTCGGCAATTAAAAGACCTGCGCCGATGGCGTGGATGGTGCCCGAAGGAATAAAATAGCTTTCCCCTTTTTTACAAGGCACGAAACGAAGCACATCTTCGATTTTGTTTTCATCTATGGCTTTTTGGAGCTCTTCCTTTGTGCATTCCTTTTTAACTCCGTAGTAAATTCCTGCGCCCTCTTTGGCATCAAGTATGTACCACATCTCAGTTTTTCCGTACTGACCTTCGTTTTCAAGGGCATATTCGTCACTGGGATGAACCTGAATGGAAAGGCTCTTTTCGGCATCAATAATTTTAAGCATCTGCGGAAACATTTCGAAAGCGGCGGCTTTTTTGCCAAGAGCGTTTTGACCTAAAATGCTAACGGCTTCGGTAAGGCTTTTTCCTGAAAGGACTCCGCCGTCAACTATGCTCTGTCCGTCTTTATGTGTGGAAAGCACCCAAGCTTCCGCAACAATGTCCATATCCTTAATGCCGAACTTGTTTTTTATTATGCTGCCGCCCCAAAGGTAATCCTTAAAAGCGGGAGCAAGTCTTAAAATTTCACTCATATAATTAAATCTCCTTTGATTTTATAAGTAAATTATACTATAAAACGCTCCCGCTTTCAAGACGAAAACTATTTATATTCGCCTGTTTTTTCGTATTCCTTAACCGCCATAAAGAAGCGGTCTGCCTTTTTGGCTGCTTCGGAAAAGCTGTTATTGTACCACCAAGCGCAGAATATTGCGCCTATTTCAATAACCATTTCAACTGCGGCGGCAACGGTACTTTCATCGGTGTTAATAATATCGATGCCAAATTTTTTAAGTATCATATTTATAACCACAATTATTATCATAATTGTTCTGACAATTGTTCCTTTTGTAATTTTAAATTTCATATTTTTTCTTCCTTTATTTGTTTTTTAATATTTTCTTTTTGTTTTTCATAATTTTCTCCTTCGCCGAAAAGGAAGGAATAGGAATAGAGGGCAAAGCCGTGGGCAAAAGGATTGGCTTTAACCAGTTTTATTTGCTTTGCAACAATATCTGTGCCGTCACTCCACTCAATGCTGTCGGGGTTTTGGTCGGTATCAAGCTTATAGGGGGCAAGAGCAACATATAAAAGAACGTCGCTTCCGCTCAGGTACTCTATCCAGCTGTTAAGTAAATTTTCAAATTGAAAATCTTTTTTCGGATAATCAAAGCCGAAATAAAGCTGAGGGATAACTGCATCTATAAAGCCGCTCTTACACCAATAATCAACGTCTGCATAAAGACAGTTTTCGTTATTTTCAATATCGGCGGCAGGACTTATGCTGAAAAGAATTGGTCTGTCAATACTGTAAACGGCGCAGCGAACTCCGCTTATAAGAGCATTTATGTTTGCTCTGCGAAAGTTGTCAAGAGAAAGAGGCTTTACCGTTTGAGAGCAGTAGGCGTTATATGACGTAAGGTCAAAGTAGGGGCTGGTTGTGGGATAGAAATAATCGTCAAAGTGAATTCCATCAACGTTGTAGCGATTAAGTATTTCTCTTATGGAATCAATTATAAGCCTTCTTACTTCCTCGCGGGATGGATCGAAGTAAAGTCCCTTTTCGGTGTCTCCTATACAGTGGGATAGGCTGTGAGCAGGGCTTTCGGCAGTAATCTTTTCAAGGTCGCTTAAGGATGAAGATATTCGATATGGGTTTATCCAAGCGTGAAAGCGTATATCTCTTTTGTGACAGGCTTCAATCATAAAGCCCATCGCATCGAATTCAAGATCTCTTGCCCAATCGGTCAGGGGATAATAGGCAGAGGGATAAATGCTGTCACACATAGCTCTCACGTGAACAAACATATCGGTTATTCCCAGCTCCTTGCAGTTATCAGCCGCCTCGTTAAAGCTTGACTTAAAGTCACCGCTTAATGACAGTTCCATAAGTTCGATATAGCTTAAAAACATCCCCGCAAATTCTTTTTCTTTTTCTTTGGGACTTGGTTCTTTAGCCGAACAGGAGCAAAGCAAGAAAGCGCAAAGTAAAAGAGCAATAATTTTTTTCATATCAGTATATTCTCTCCTTAAAACTGCATACGATATCTTTAAGCTTAAATTCACCGCTGCCTTTTATTTTTATGCCGATACTTCCTTTTTTATAAGGGGTGGGAACAATATAGCTTTTAAATTCTTTACCTGCATTAATGCTGTACCTGTCAAATTCCTCGTTTTCATTAAAAAGAACAAACTCGGCAGGGCATTTAATAAGAGCATTAAAGGAAATGCGGTCAAGATTATTAAAGTTCTTACCAAAAATAGCAGAGGAAAGGGAAAACTCAGGAATTTTTTCTTCGGTGCCTGATGCTTTTGTTATAATATCCTTTTCCCCCGAAAGCTTTGCCGTATAAAGCACCTGACCGTTACTTGACGATAAAATAAAATATTCCTTTCCCCCGCAAAGAAAACCTGAGATAAAATAGGTTTCTTCAGGAGCATCCCACAAAAACCAGGTCAGCTTATTTTCCTTTTCTCCCTTTTGATTAGATAGATAACGGAAACCGCTGACTCTTGCATCCATAAGAAATAACTTGTTGTGCAGACCTAAGGCATAATAGCCGTTTAAATCTGCCGCAAAAGCGTGGGTAAGATTATTTTTCGGTATATCGGTAAGTAAATTGGATATATCGGAGGATAGCTCGTAAATACTTCCCTCGGTATAAAGATTACTTCCGTAAAGGGTATAAACAACACCGTCGCTGTGAAACCAAACGAGGCGATTTGCGCAGGTTACAATGGTGTCGGGAAGGTCACAGCCAATAGTATCATTTATCTGTGTAACGGTACATTTGGGCTTTTCAAAAACAAGTCCTTTACTGTCTATTTCAAGCTTTTGCAAAGATATTTCATCGGTACATTTAATGGATAAACGGTACAATTCTCGTTCTTTAAATGCAATAATATATTTGCTCTGCATCGAAAGGGCGGTTAGGTCATAACTTTTATTTCCTACCGAAACAGAGTAATCCTCGCAAAAATAAAGGTGCTCTGTTTTGCTTGAATAGTAAACCTTGTTTCCGCGGTTCTCACCGCCTGCAATAAAGAGACGGCTGTCAAAAAGTATTGGACTTACAGAGCTACTGAATATCTCGTAGTCAGCGCCGGTAACGTCGGCATAAGAATAAATACGCAAAGACTCTACATCAGGAATTCTTGGCATTATAAAGGGTTCGCCATCGTATCTGAAGTAGATTTTTCCTATGTCGCGGTTGACGGTGATATAAAGCTCAAAGCCCATATAGGTGAAAGTAGGAGATTTAAATTCACCGGCTTCAATCGTTACGGTTTTGTATGTTACCTCTGAAGTATAATATCGTATTTCAATAGGAGCATCCTTTGCAAAAGTTGAAGGCAGAGTAAAAGTATGAGATAAACCGTCCAGAATAAATCTTGCTTCAAAGGATCCGTTTAAAAGGTTTACACCTTCGGGACGGCTTTCTTTAAACTCCCTTCTGATCTGAGAGTCAGCAAGATTTCCGTATCCGTTTTTAATGATAATAGGCCGATATAAATTTTGAGTCGAAATTTTTATAAAACTTTTATAATCTGCGCTCAGCTCATAGTAAAGCACTTCTTTTCTTTCTTCGGCAGAGTTACTTTTAATTATATGAACAGGCATTATTACAAAAATGCCGCTTCCCGAAATTTTTTTGGATTTTATAAAAATAAGATTTTTTACATTGTATTTCTCGGTGTTACTGCTGTTTTTTAACTCCAGATTGGCAATGCTGTGAACGGTGCCGTTTGTGTCTATTGCAAAAAAATCAATTTTGCTGCCGCTGTAACCCAGATTTTTCACCAGAGCGCAGAGGTTATTATAGCTGTTAATATTTTCAAAAGGAAAATTAGAATAATATATTTTAATATCCTCATTTGTAATCTGGTTACTTATAAGTCCGTTCTCGGTAGCGCAAATACCGGGGCGTGAGGAAAGTATGCCGTTCTTGTTCCAGATGTTACATCCGTCCGACAGACAGTCGGTATCTATAAAGGCAGGATGTAACGAAGTAACCATACCGCCTATATTTTTTATGGTCACGTTACTTTTTTGTTTATAAATAGGATTTTTAAGTATCATAATTCTACCTCACTGTTTAAAAACGGAAGAGCATTTTATTCTTCCTACACTGCTTAAGGCTATAGCGCGTTTTGCGTTATACATATCAGAAAGAAATGCTGATTTTTCATTTCTGTTATACTTAATTGCAAAATAATAGGCAACACCGCATATAAGGGCTTCCGCTGTTTTTGTATCAGCGGTTATTTCGCTGTTTATGTCGGCAACAGGTTCCTTTTTTAAATCACTAAGCGCTCTGTTTACAAAGAAAACCTTGTCAACACCTTCATCGCGCATAAGATATTCTTCATTTAGGTCATTCTCGCAGAGAATAAGTCCTTCTCTGTATATATCAATTGCTTTCATCGGCTTTTTCCTCCTTTATTTGCGCTTTTGCATAAAAAGTAAGATTCTTATAACGCTGGGCATCAAAGGGAAAATGCCAACAGCCGTTTTCATCGTTTATTAAAATATCTCTTTTTCCGTACTTATTAAGCCAGAAATCAGCAAAAGTAAGGGCAATATCCTCCAAAAAGCATTGATAGGAAAGCGAAAGGTTTAAAGCGGCAATTTTCTGCGTATCATTAAGTGCTTCAACGGCTGTGGTGTTTCCCGCGCTGATTTTATCAATAGCGGTCATATTTGCGCCGCTTGACTCTAAGGTGCTGTCAATAAGATTTGCCACCGATATGTTAAAGCCTGTGGAAAAATCGGGAGGCGCAACGTAATGAACCGCACCGGCAACATCCTCGTTACTGCCGTAAACCCTTATTATCTGACCAGGGTCATTGGTAATGTCTTCGGTAACTGTATCTCCGTTTACCGTCATAATGGGCATACCCATATACATAGTGGACCATACTGAAGCCGAAAGTAATCGGTTTATTGCTATCTGATTAGGTATAAGATAGGTAATTTCGCTGTCGCTGTATATGCAGTTTTCCTGTTTATCCCAAGAAAAAAGATTTATTGGATAACGGTTTAAAAAGGTGTTGTATTCTTTTCTGACTGTTGCCTTTTCGGTAACAGATACCGCCATTACCCTTCCGTTTTGCTTATAAAGCTTTGTAAGAATCAAGACCTTTGAGTCGTTAGAATCGGCAGTTATACGTGTGTCGTCACAGCCGAATTTTTTAGCAATAGCCTTTACCTCTTCTACGGGAAGACGGGAAGCGATAATAATATAGGGCTGCTTTTCAACGGTGTTTTCCGTATAATCGCCGAAATAAATATTTTCAACAGGCAAAACCTCACAAACGATATCTCCGTTACCGTCTTCAAGGCAGTTGTCCCAATAGGTGTAAAGAATTCCGCTGCCCGTAATAAAGCTGTTTTTTATGGCGGCATTTATCTTCTCCGTCATTTTCATACGGTCTAAAGAAACGCAGAAATAATCGGATAAAACCTTGCTTAAAAGTCTCTTTTCGCCTTCGTCGGCGGTTTTGGAAAATTCAAACTCTCCGTTACTGGCTTTCTTGGCGGCTTCCTTTAAACTCATAAGCTGTGCATTTGTGTAGTCGGTACCCTTTGCGCAAAGCATAACATAGTAATCATCCTTAAGAAGACATCCCATTTTATATTCGCCTACACGCTTTATAATGTTATGACGAACGAGCGGACGCTCACTGCTTACATTTGCGCCGTACCATTGGTCGCCGTAGAAAAAACGGCGGTTTATGATATTCTGCTCATAAAGACCTTTCTCGCCGAGAGATAGCTTAAAATTCCTAAGTTGTTCGTATTCTTTAAAAATTTCTGAGGGTGTATTCATTTTGACCTCCTTGGTTAAAATACTTGTGTTTTAAGTTTAAAAAAGGGGAGAGTTTCCTCTCCCCAAGGGTGTTTGATTAGTTAACGGTTACCTTTGCTTTGGCAGAGGTTTTTTCATTAATACCGTCAGCGGTAACTACTACATAGAAGTAATATTCGCCGGCTGTTAAATCTTTAGGAATGGTCAGTGTTGCGGCATTTGCGCCTGCCACCTTAATGGTATTTGTGCCGTTTTTATCTGATACATACCACTGATAAGTAAGAGTACCGCCTGCTTCGCTGTTAGCGGCAACGGTAAGGGTGCCGGTAATGGAGCCTTCGGTAACAGCAGTATCCTTGGGCTGAGTGGTAATGTTAAGGGCAGGGGCAATCCAAGCCCAAACAGCGTCAAGACCGCTCTTCTTTACAAATACATCGTAGTAGATGCGGTAATCGAACTTAAATGCATCGGCATCGGGGTTCTGATCAGGTGCAAAAATACGCATCTTTTCGGTTTTCTTCATAAGATGAGCGCTGTCTTTGGCGCAAACAAGCATAAAGGTGGTCTTTGCATTGTCCTGAGGAACAAATCCGCCTGCCGCACCGCTGTTAAAGGTGTATGCAGTTTTCATTCTTTCGCTTACAACAGGAATAAGAGCTACGCCGTTAAGACTTTTTACGGTAAGATTAACGTCCCCCTGCTTAAAGTCGGAAACGGTTATCATTTTGGAAAGCTCTTCGCTGTTGGCAATACGTGCGTACATACCGCAGTCGATAAAAGCAACCAGTTCGCTGTCAAAACCAACCTTTTTCTGAACGTTTGCAATAAGCTGATTAAGTGCAGAAATAGGCTTTTCGGTATCACCGGTAATGGTGTTACCGCGGGAAATAGCAAGACCGGAAAGCTTAGAAAGACAGTAAGCATCACACTCGGGAACAACCTTTGTACGAACGTATTCACCGAGAATTTTTCCCGCAAGATTTGCGATACCGGTTTCATCAAGGTCCTCTCTGTCAATCTGGAGTGAACGTGCGCGGTCCATCTGCATGGTGTAAGAGGTGTTGGATACAGTAATAGCACCTCTGGTAAAGCCTGTGTCACGGTCATAATCTGCAAGACCCTGAAAATCAATGTCGGGCACAATTACAGTTTTTGCGCCTACAAAACGTGCGCCGAAAGCGTTGTCGGCAAAGAAACCTGTTACACTTTTCTGAGTGAAAAGGCGGTCAAGCTCCTCGCTATACATACTTGCGGCTTCTAATGTGTTAATTGCCATAATTTTTTCTCCTTTTGTTTTAATTTTTATTTATTCCAAAGTCCCCGAATAAACTGTTCGTTTTCGGGGGTGCGGTATATACCGCCTACCTTTTGCGAACCGACAGAGCTTTTTAAGTTTTCCTTTCTCTGCCTTTCAAGTTCTTTTAAGTCTGTAGCTTCACGGGCTTTAAAACGCAGATATTCGTCTAATATGTTTGAGCCTAACTGCGTTGCCCGTTCTACTACCTCCTGCGGCAGTTCTTCAACTGTCAATTGAGGGAAATATTCGCTTAATTCCTCGGCGCCCTTTAATGAATTACTATCACCTTTTTCAAGGTCAATAATTCTTTGCGCTATTTCACCGTTTCCGCCGCACTCTTTTGTGAGCTCTTCTAATCTTTTTTCTGTTCTCCCTTTCTCCAGTGCATCCAGAAATTCCTGTGCTGAGGAATTATCCTCTTTGGCTAAAGCCAAAAGACGTGACCATTGTTTTTCAATTGTCTCGAATTTCAGCCCCTTTTGAGAAAGCGTTGATGCTTCCTCTAAGGTTAAATGCCGTATTTCCTTGTTAAATTTAATGGGTATGACCCTGTCGTTTTCGGGCGTGGTGGCCCCCATTTCCTCATCTGGTGTGATTTCGGTTTTGTTTTCCATTGTCATTCTCCTTTAAATGCTTCGGCTTTGACAGTTTATCTGTCGGTTCGCCGGGGGTATAGTAGAGAAGCGAAAACAAATCGTTATTTTTAACTACCGCCTTGCTTCTCTTTTTATATTCCTGCCTTTTTCTCTTTACAGCCAGTCCTAAGACCAGTCCCATAAAAAAGGCTGAAACATCTAGTAAAATAATTAATAAAATTTCTATTGTGTCCATCTCCCAAACAGTAGATCTCTGCCCTTAAAGCCGTCGGTATCATCTCTTTGGTGTTCAAGATATTTAACGTCTTCAAAGGCGTATCGAAGAGCATCAAGTAAATGATTGTCTCTATCATCGGGAAGCCGTAAACCCCTTTCGTTGCATCTGTCTCCATAGCAATAGGTGGAAAGCTCCTTAATAGCTGCAACACAGCAGGGTTCAACGGTAATTTTATATTCACTTATTCGCGCAATACCGTTTAATATGCTGTCCCGCCCCTTTGCCGCAGGAGTGATGCGGTGAATACCAAGTCTTTTAAGGTCTTCATTTGATTTTGGTTCGGCGGAGTCAGCCCTGATTCTTTCTTTACTGTAGCCGCGTTTTTTGATTTCCTTTGCTATATCGCTGTTTAACATCCGCTTTTTGTAGAACTCATCAAAAATGTGAATTTCTTTTGAATTAACGTTTACAAAAAAGGCTATAAAAGCGGTAGGATCGTTAACGTAGCCGTAGTCAAGACCGAAAAAGGCTTTAAAGTTCGTACCTTTAAGCAAATTAATATCTCTGTGCTCAACGGTCCAGTTTTCGTAAACAAGACCTTCTGCAATTCCCCATTCGCCAAGACCTGCAACGGCATACTTTCGCGCGTTGGTTTTCTTCATTCGCTCAAAAACCCGTCGGTCTGTGGCATCCAAAAACTCATTTATTAAATAGTTCGTGGAAAATGTGGCGGTCTGGCTGTCGGGATTGTCAAAAAATCTCTTTTTCAGCCAATGCTCTTTGCTCCAAGGGTTAAAGGTAATGGTAGTCTGCTTAAAATAGCCTTCGCTTACTTCCCCTCGCGGAACGGTAAGGTCAAGCTTTTCAAAATCCGCTTCACTGCCTATTTCAAATGCTTCCTCTATCCATACAAAGTTAAAGGTTCCGATAGAGGTTTGAATACCTGCAAGCTTTAAAACATCGTCCATTCCTCTGAAAAGTATTTTCTGTCCTGTGGGCAAATAGGTCATTTCCATATTAGAAACGCTGTTATGCCAAAGGTTTTCCACTCCAAGTTTGTTCTGCGCCCAGCTAAGAGCCGCAAAGGTGGAATTTCTGTGGGTGTTCATTACCGCTCTTATAACAAGCAGATTGCTTTTGTCAAATTTCATAAGCCTATAAATAAGATTAAGGGCGGTAACACTTGTTTTTTTGCTTCCCTTTCCGCCTTTAAGTACGCGGTAACGTTTATCACAGTTCCAATAATCGTCATAGCCTTGACCAATAAGCTCAGCTATCTTTATTTCTGACATCGTCTATAATGGTCACCCCGTTTTCACTTATTTCGTTTTTTTCGGCAACAAGGGAAAGCACCTCTTTAATAGCGCTCATATCACCTACGGCGGCTTTTTTATAAAGAGCAATTACTATCCCTGTAAGTCGGGTAGCGCCTGATACCTTATAGCCGTCCTCTTTAAGCTCGTTTACTTCGCTTTCGGGCAATTTTGCATTTAAAATTTTCTTCATTTCGTTTTTTAAATCACGCTGTTTTATGGTCGTTCCCTCCTGTCGATAAGCTCATATTATGCAGTCAATTTGCGACATTCACCGACATTTTTTTACCCATTTGGTGCATAACTATTGTTCATAAGTCGGTGCATAACCTTAATAACTCCCTATTTATAACAAAAAATGCCCGTTAGTAACCTAACAGGCATTGTTCATAACTTTTTATAAATTTTCAAAACTTTTGCATAAAAAAACAAACGCCCTGAACACTTCAGTTTCAGGGCGGTAAAATTTTGCTTTATTATTTTATAAGAGATTCACGAAGCTTTTTGTTTGATTTAATTCTTGAGCAGAAGGTGTCGATATTCTGACTAAAGGTACGGCACTCTGTTTCATTTTGGCTGAGGGCTTCTTTTTTCAGCTCTTCATTATCATAAACGGCGGCGGCTATAACCGCTACGGTAAAGGAAGACGTTTCGGCATCACCGTTTATATAGATTTCACGCAAAGCGTCGTAAAACTTCTTAATCTGCTTTTTGTTACCTGAAGAAAGAAGATTTTTTGCGGCGGGAATAAGATTTTCTCTGTAAAACGAGGTGGGTAAAAAGCGGTTGTTTTCGGCGCAATGAACCTTGTAGGTATCCTTATATATAGGGAAGAAGGCAAGAAGCTTTTGGGTAAGGCCCGAAAGACTTACGGTTTCGCCGCCTTCGTCGGTGGGAAGCTCAATAGCTTCGGCGTTGCGCTTATTTTTGATACCCAAATTTTTTCTTAAGGAATCAGCAAAGTCAATAGCTACACTTTCAATATCGCTTTCCTTCTGACTTTCGTCAAAGAGGTAAGAAGAAATTTTTGTAAATTCGCTGCCTTCGTCAGCGGTAAAAAGCTCATAACACTTTGAATTTTGATTATACTCAATTTTAATGGTTTTGTCTTTACCGCTAAAGGTGCCGTCTTCGTTTGCGCAGATTTCCTGCTCCTTAAAGAAGGAATCTAAAAATTTAATAAGGGATTCGTAATACATAATTAATACCACCATAAAAATAATATGCATATAGTATAACACACTAAAAAGAATTTGTCACTCTTTTTTTATTAAGCAAACACGAATAATCCGAACCTGCCTAAAACGGCAGAATTAAGGCGCTTTTCGGTTTGTCATCATTCGTAGGCGTCAGCCTTACGAACTCTTTCGCACCAAAAATCACACTAAATTCTGCTTCTTTTAGGTCATAGAATTTCAAAGAGGTGGATTTTTGTTAGTGCGAGGCACAAAACACAGCAAATACTTTGTGTATTTACGGGTATTTTAACAAAGCAATAGCGAAAATCCACCCTTCTAAATCAGGTTCGGATTATTCGTGTTTGCTTAAGGTCAGAGAAAGTCAAAGAATTTTTTAAAAAAATTACGAAAATCTATTGACAAATGGGAAAATAAGGTTTATAGTATATGTACATTAGCACTCGACGTGTTAGAGTGCTAATCCCAAAAGAAAGAGGTGAGGGAGACGGAATTGACGCCCAGAAAGATGGCAATACTTGAAGCAATAGTTAAATATCATATTGCCACAGGTGAGCCCGTAGGCTCAAAATGGCTAACGGGGGTTTTGGAAAATGCTCCCTCGTCAGCAACCCTTAGAAACGAAATGAGCGACCTTTGTTCTCTGGGCTTCCTTGCTCAGCCGCATACCTCGGCAGGCAGAATCCCCACAAGTAAGGGATATGAATTTTATGTAAGTAGGCTTATGTCGGAGGATTCGCTTCCCGAATCTCTTAAGGAAACCATTGATAATGAGCTTAAAATGGCCTCTCAGGATACCGAAACCCTGACTCGCGCCGCCGCTGAGATATTAAGTAGTATTACGGGGCTTCCCGCCTTTTATGCAAAGCTAAGTGATGACAGCGTGGCTCTTAGACGGGTAGAGGTTATGCCAATGGGTACGCATTTATTAATGCTTGTGGCATTTACCTCTGACGGCAGAACGGGAAATAAGCTTTTAAAGACTTCTGCATATTTTGACAGCGAAGCGGTAAAAAGATTTTCTTCACTTATAAAAACAAATGTTGAGGGAAAAACACTTAATGAGCTGACCGCCGGTAATCTTCAAAATATTTTCTTAAAGTCGGGCGGAGATGCACTTGACTTTCTACCCCTTGTTTCTGCT
Source organism: Acutalibacteraceae bacterium (assembly GCA_045533195.1). Lineage (GTDB taxonomy): Bacteria > Bacillota > Clostridia > Oscillospirales > Acutalibacteraceae > SIG607. The sequence goes on along the minus strand of JAZSHI010000018.1, from coordinate 12,756 downwards.
TTTGCGCAGATGATAAAGGATATAGGCAAATCGGATATAAATTTGTGCGGAGAGCACAATCTTTATTTATCGGATGCTTTTCCCACCGAATTTATTTCCTTTATGGATAGAAAAGAGGGAATCCTTTCTATTGTAGAGCGTCCGCTTAATGATGCTACCGTTATTTTCGGAAGCGATACGGGATACAGCGCCCTTTTAGGTCGGTGTCTTGCGGTTGCTCCCTTTGGAACAAAAGATTTCCCCTTAGGCAGAATAGGGGTTATAGGTTCAACCAGAATGTCCTATGACAGAATACTGCCCAGCGTTGCTTACATAGCCTTAAGGCTTAGTGAGCTTATGAATGAAAATTTTGATTAAACCATATGACAGGAGGTATAAATAATGAGCGAAAAGGAAAAGAACCTTGAGGGTGAAACCGTTGAGGCAGAGCCCGTTAAAGAGGAAAAGAAGGCTAAAAAGTCTAAGAAGAACGAAGAAGCCGAAAAGTTAAATGAAGAACTTCTTAAAACTAAAGACCTACTTGCCAGAACTGCCGCAGAGTTTGATAACTTCAAAAAGAGAACCGAAAGAGAAAGACTTGGTGTTGCCGAATATGCAAAGGCAGGTCAGTTTAAGGAATTTCTTCCCGTTCTTGACAATGCAGGCAGAGCCATATCTGCCGATTCTTCGGGAGAGGATTACTGCAAGGGGCTTGAAATGATAATAAAGCAGTTCATAAGCCTTCCCGAAAAAATGGGGGTTACTCCTCTTGCAAATGTAGGAGATGAGTTTAATCCCAACTTCCACGAAGCAGTAATGCACGTAGAAGACGAAGATTTAGGCGAAAATGTTATTGCCGAAGTATTGCAGCAGGGATATAAAATGGGTGACACCGTTATCCGTGCCGCAATGGTAAAAGTAGCTAATTAATACTATATTTATATAAAGGAGAAAATTATTATGGGTAAAATTATTGGTATTGACCTTGGTACAACTAACTCTTGCGTAGCAGTTATGGAGGGCGGCGAAGCCGTTGTTATCCCTAACGCAGAGGGCGGAAGAACTACTCCTTCCGTTGTTGCTTTTTCTAAAACAGGCGAAAGAATGGTAGGTCAGGTTGCAAAGCGTCAGGCTATCACCAACCCCGACAGAACCATCAGCTCCATTAAGCGTGATATGGGTACTGCAAACACCGTAGCAATTGACGACAAAAACTATACTCCTCAGGAAATTTCCGCTATTATTCTTCAGAAGTTAAAGGCTGATGCAGAAAGCTATCTCGGCACCACCGTTACCGAAGCAGTTATTACCGTTCCCGCATACTTCACCGACGCTCAGCGTCAGGCAACCAAGGATGCAGGTAAAATTGCAGGTCTTGAGGTTAAGAGAATTATAAACGAGCCTACTGCTGCCGCTCTTGCTTATTCCATTGATAAGGAAGACGACCAGAAGGTTATGGTATATGACCTTGGCGGCGGTACCTTCGACGTTTCCATTATCGAAATGGGCGACGGAGTTCAGGAAGTACTTGCTACTGCAGGTAACAACAGACTTGGCGGCGATGACTTTGACAAGCGCGTTATGGATTATATCGTTGCTACCTTCAAGGCTGAACAGGGCATTGACCTTAGCGGTGATAAAATGGCTATGCAGCGTATTAAGGAAGCAGCAGAAAAGGCTAAAATTGACCTTTCCGGTATGACCACCGCTGATATTAATCTTCCCTTTATTACTGCTGATGCCACAGGTCCTAAGCACTTTGAGACCACCATTACAAGAGCTAAGTTCAACGAGCATACCGCTGACGTTGTAGAAGCAACTATGGGCCCCGTTCGTCAGGCTCTTGCTGACTCCGGTCTTAACAAAAACGAAATCAACAAGGTTCTTATGGTAGGCGGTTCTTCAAGAATCCCCGCTGTTCAGGAAGCTGTTAAGAACTTCATTGGCGCTGAACCCTTCAAGGGCATTAACCCCGATGAATGTGTTGCTCTCGGCGCAGCTCTTCAGGGCGGTGTTCTCGGCGGCGACGTTAAGGGACTCCTTCTTCTTGACGTAACTCCTCTTTCTCTCGGTATCGAAACCATGGGCGGAGTTTGCACAAAGGTTATTGACAGAAATACCACCATTCCTACTAAAAAGAGCCAGATTTTCTCTACTGCCGCTGACGGTCAGACCTCTGTTGAAGTAAACGTTCTTCAGGGTGAAAGAGAATTTGCAAGAGATAATAAACAGCTTGGTGTATTCCACCTTGATGGAATTGCTCCCGCTCCCCGCGGAATCCCCCAGATTGAAGTTACCTTTGATATTGACGCTAACGGTATCGTTAACGTATCGGCTAAAGACCTCGGTACAGGCAAAGAGCAGTCTATTACCATTACCTCTAACACCAATATGTCCAAAGAGGATATAGAAAAGGCTGTAAAAGAGGCTGCTCAGTACGAAAGCGAAGATAAGAAGCGCAGAGAAGAGGTTGATATCCGCAACAATGCTGACCAGATGATTTATCAGACCGAAAAGACCGTAAATGAATTCGGCGATAAGTTAAGCGATGAAGAAAAGGGCAAAATTGAAACTGCCAAGGAAGCTCTTAAGGAAGCCTTAAAGGGCACCGATATCGAAGCAATTAAGTCTGCAAGTGAAGGACTCCAAAAGGAAATCTATGCTGTAAGCGAAAAGGTTTATAAGGCTGCAGCAGAGGCTCAGCAGGCTGCAGGTCAAAACGGCAACGCAGCCGGTGGCGCTGACAACGTTTACGACGCAGACTTCTCGGATATTAATGACGCAAATAAATAATTAGGTTTTGTAGGGGACGATGCCCACATCGTCCCGTTCCCTAATATCAAGGAGAATATTCAGTGGCGGATAAAAGAGATTATTACGAGGTCTTAGGCGTTGATAAAAGCGTTAATGATGATGACCTTAAGAAAGCCTACAGAAAAGCGGCTAAAAAATATCATCCCGACCTTCATCCAGGGGATGCCGAGGCTGAAAAGAATTTTAAAGAGGTAAACGAAGCCTACGAAATTCTTTCGGATAAGGACAAACGTGCGCGTTATGACCAATTCGGTCACGCAGGTGTTGACCCCAATTTTGGCGCAGGTCAGGGAGGTAATCCCTTTGGCGGTGGTTTCGGCGGTTTTGGAGACTTTGGTGATTTGGGCGATATTTTAGGCTCAATGTTCGGCGGCGGTTTCGGCGGCGGCAGAAGACGTGATCCCAATGCTCCGCGTCGCGGCGCAGACACCTCGGCAAATATTGTTATTTCTTTTGAAGAGGCGGCAAAGGGATGTAAAAAGAACATAAAAGTAACCCGTACCGAAAGCTGTAGTGATTGCGGCGGAAGCGGCGCGCAGAAGGGAACTCAGGTAAAAACCTGTCCTAACTGTAAGGGTAGCGGTCAGGTGGTTATGGGGCAACGCACTCCATTCGGCACCATTCAGACTCAGCAGACCTGTGATAACTGCCGCGGAACAGGTAAAATAATAGAAACTCCCTGCAAAACCTGTTCGGGCAGAGGCAGAGTACGAAATACCGTAGAAAAGGTAATAGATATTCCTGCAGGTATTGATGACGGTCAGTCGATTGCACTGCGCGGCGGCGGAGATATGGGTATTAACGGCGGCCCTGCAGGTGACCTTACCATAACGGTATCTGTACGTCCTCACCCCATTTTTGAGCGCGAAGGGTATGACATTTTCTGTGAGGTTCCCATTACTTATGCTCAGGCGGTTATGGGCGGTGAAATAACCGTTCCTACCATAGACGGCAAGGCAAAATTCAGTATCCACGAAGGCACACAGCCGGGGGATGAATTTAAACTTCGCGGTAAGGGTATAAAACGTCTTAACTATTCCGGCTACGGCGATGAGTACGTTAAAATTATTGTTGAGGTTCCAAAAGACTTAAACAAGGAGCAAAAAGAAAAGCTAACTGCTTTTGACATAAGCTTAAGTGATAAAAATTATAAAAAACGAAGGTCGTTCTTTGATAAGGTTAAAGACCTTTTCGGTGATTAAAATAAAATCAGTCTTGTTTACTCAAGACTGATTTTTTAAATTTTGTGTTCTTTTATCCAATTTAGAATTTCGATATATTCTGTTTGTCCTTCGGCAACGCTAAGACCAAGAGAAATAAGCTCCTTTTGCGAATATTTGATTTTTACATCATTAAGCTGCAGGGTTATTAGCGTTGTAAGTACGCCAATACGTTTATTGCCGTCAACAAAAGAATGATTGTTAGTCAGCGCAAACATAAGACGCGCCGCCTTTTCTTCAATGGTCGGATATGATTCATTGTTTTCAAAGGCTGAAACGGCGCTGTATATAGCCGATTCTAAAAGGCTGTTATCGCGAATTCCGTAGCTTCCGCCTGTTTTATCTATTAGTCTTTTATGGAGTTCGATTATTTCATCTTTAGTTAAAAGTATCATTATTTGCCAAGCTCCAATAACGCTTCCAAATTTTCTTCTATTAGTTTATCGGCAGTGCTTTCGATTTTGGTTTTGCGCATTTGCAGTGCGGCGGCAATATTGTTATATTCATCAAAATCAACAACAACGTATCTCGGTTTGTTGTTTTTTAAAATAACAGCTAAACCGCTTTCTTCAACTGTGTGTACCACCTTTGAGAAGTTTTGATTCGCTTCTGTCATCGGAACTAAATAATCGGTATTAACCATCATTTTTATCACCTCTGTTATTATTATAACCAAAATATAGGATAAATGCAACCTATTTTTGCCTTAAAATAAAACAGGCTGTCGCTGACAACCTGTTTTTTATAATTTTTAAAGCAGTGAACAAAGCTTTTCGGTAAATTCGGCAGGGTTTTCAATAGACATTCCTGCAATAAGCAGAGCGCTTTGATAAAGCACATCGGCAATTACCTTTGCTTTTTCTTTGTCTTCGTTATACGCTTTAGTCAAGGTTTCAAAGGCAGGATGGTCGGGGTTAAGCTCAAGAACCCTTTGGGCTTTAACCTTTTCTTTGTCATCTGAGGGAAGAGTGGCAAAGTATTTTTCCATTTCCAGCGTAACGCCGCCCTTTGCAGAAAGGCAAACAGGGTGACTTTTAAGCTTTTTGGAAATAATTACGTCGGAAATACTCAAGGCTTCTTTAAGGAAGGTGAGCATTTCTTCGTTTTCCTTGGCAATATCCTCGGTCTTTTTCTCGTCTTCCTCATCAATAAGGTCTGCATTATCGGAGTTAATGGAGCAGAAGTCCTTGCCGTTTTCTTCTCTTAATACGTTTACAAGGAATTCGTCAACCTCATCGGTAAGACAAAGCATATCATAGCCCTTTGCTTTAAGCAGTTCTGTCTGGGGCAGGGAATTGATTTTAGCAACCGTTTCGCCGCAGGCATAGTAAATGTGCTTCTGGTCTTCGGGCATTGTCTTAAGATATTCATCAACGGTAATAAGTTTGCCCTGATTGCTTGACCAGAAAAGAAGCAGATCCTTAAGCTTGTCTTTATAAATTCCATACTGTGCAACAGCGCCGTATTTAAGCTGAATACCGAAAGCCTTCCAGAAGATTTCGTATTTTTCTCTGTCATTATCAAGACTGCGTTTTAATTCCGAATGAATCTTCTTTTCGATATTTTTAGCTATGGTCTTAAGTCCTGCATCCTGCTGAAGCATTTCACGGGAAATGTTAAGGGATAAATCCTCGGTATCAACAACACCCTTTACGAAACGGAAGTGCTCAGGAATAAGGTCGGAGCATTTTTCCATAATCATAACGCCGCTCTGATAAAGCTTAAGCCCCTTTTCGTATTCCTTGGTGAAATAATCATATGGAGTTTTTGCAGGAATATATAAAAGAGCTTTATAGGAAACAACGCCTTCGGCAGAAACGCTTATGGTGAAAAGCGGATCTTCAAAATCGAAGAAGCTATCTTTATAATAGCGATTAAGCTCTTCTTCGGTCTGCTCTGCCTTGCTCTTTTTCCAAACAGGAACCATACTGTTAAGGGTTTCTTCCTCTATATAGGTAACTGTGGTCTTTTCCTCACCTTCGCCTTCCTCCTTGGTCTTTTCCATATCCATAACTATAGGATAGCGAATGTAATCGGAATAGGTTTTAATAAGGCTTTTAAGCTTATAGGTCTCTAAAAAGTCGGAATATTTAAAATCCTCGGTATCTTCCTTTAAGGAAAGGATAATTTCTGTACCAACGCTTTCCTTTTCACATTCCTTAATAGAATATCCGTCAACACCGTTACTAACCCATAGGTAAGCTTGTTCGCTCTTATAAGAACGGCTCTTTACGGTCAGGGTATCGCATACCATAAATGCAGAATAAAAGCCTACGCCGAATTGACCGATAATATTAACGGCTTCCTTTTCTTCTGCCTCACTCATATCCTCTTTAAACTGAAGAGAACCGCTTTTGCAGATTGTACCAAGGTTTTCTTCAAGTTCTTTTTCATCCATACCGATACCGTTATCCGTTATTTTAAGGGTGCGGTTTTCTTTATCGGCAATAATCTTTATTTTAGGTTCTTTAAAACTGTTTCTTGCCGTCTCGTCGGTTAAGGAAAGATAATGCAGCTTATCTGTAGCATCACTTGCGTTGGAAATAAGCTCACGAAGGAAAATTTCCTTGTTTGTGTAAATGGAGTTAATCATAAGGTCTAAAAGACGCTTAGACTGTGCTTTAAATTGTTTTTTTGCCATAGTATTACCTTCTTTTAAAATAGTTATTTATATTGTAACACATAAAAAATTTTTTTAAAGTCTTTTATTGGTTTTTTCTATTGACAAATTGTTAACAATGTTGTATTATAAAATAAAAAGTGTTCCAAATGGTACAGTTCGAGGTGAATGATGAAAGATTACAAAGAAATTCTTGCAAACACTTATCTTTTTAAAAACAACAGCGAAGCAATTGAGGAAATAAATCTTTCTGCTACCGTTACGTTTAATAAGGGAGATACGGTGTATGATAAAAAGGATTTCAAACGAAGCGTAGGTATAGTGCTGTCGGGAAATCTTAAGGCATTGCCCTTTAAGGCTTCGGGTACGCTTACCTGCTTTGGAGAAGGAAGTATCTTCGGAGCGGCGGCGCTTTTTTCGGATAAAGAAAACTATATAAGCCGAATTGAAGCCGTAACGGGTAGCGAGGTTTTATTTATAGAGGAAAAAGCCTTGCGCGAAATTTTCAAAAAATATCCCGACGTGGCAGTTAACTTTATGTCATTTTTAACCGACCGTATTCGCTTTCTTAATGAACGTCTTGCTCTTATGATGCATGGCGGCGCAGAAGGAAAGCTTTATGATTTTCTCTATCAAAACGGTGGGTACGAAGGAAAAATGACGGGACTTGCTTCTCTTCTTTGTATGGGCAGAACTTCACTTTACAGAGCTCTGGATAATTTAGAACACAAAAAAATGATTGTCCGTCAGGATAACAAAATAAATATCATAGCGTAAAAACGCAGGAAAGGTGATTAAAATGAAAAAAATATTAAGCTTACTGATGGTAGTTATATTAGTTTTAGGCATTACGGGTTGCGCTGTTAAAACTAAAGAACCCCAAACCGCCGAAATGAACGTTTACGTACTTTCGGGCCCCACAGGTATAGGCGCCGTTAATCTTCGCGCAAAGAGCGAAGAGGGCAAGGCTCTCAATAAATACAACTTTAAAATGGTTGCCGCAAATGATGAAATTGTTGCAGCGGTTTCCAAGGGCGAAGCCGATATTGCCGCAGTTGCAACAAATCTTGCAGCTACCCTTTACAATAAAACAAACGGCGGCGTAACCGTTTTGGCTGTAAACACCACCAGCGTTTTATCGGTGCTTACAAACGGAACCGAAATAAAGAGCAAAGAGGACCTTAAGGGCAAAACAATTTATTCCCCCGGTCAGAACGCTAATCCCGAATATATTCTTCGTTACGTTCTTACTAAAAACGGAATTGACCCCGAAAAAGACGTTACAATTAAATTTGTAGCTGACGGAAGTGAGCTTCCTGCTATTTGGGCAAAGCCTGAAAATAAGGATGCTATAATTATGGCTCCCCAGCCCGTTGCTACAAGTATTCTTTTAAAATATGAAAACGCCAAAAAGGTTTTCGATATGGGTGAAGAATGGGCAAAGGTGTCCGATGACAGCAGTCTTTATATGGGTTGCGTAATCGTAAGAAATGAATTTTTAAAGGAAAACGAGGGCGCTGTAAAGACCTTCCTTAAGGAATACGAGGAATCTATAAATATGGCAATTTCCGATGCAAAAACAACAGGTACCCTTTGCGAAAAGTACGGTATTATTCCAAAGGCTGCCCTTGCTACAAAGGCTATTTCCGAATGCGGTCTTACCTATATTGCAGGGGAGGATATGAAGAAAGGACTTTCGGGATATTTAAAGGTTATGTTTGACGCCAATCCTAAATCGGTGGGCGGACGCCTTCCCGAAGACAGCTTCTACTATGCAGGTTAAAATAATCTTAAAAAAAGTTTTAATTTTTCTGTTTTTTATACTGTTATGGCAGGTAGTTGCTTTTTTTGCAAACAAAAATCTGCTTATAGCTTTACCCACACCGCTGTCGGTGGTAAAGGCATTTATTAGGCTATCAAAAGATATCGCCTTTTGGCTGTCGGCTTTTTATTCCCTTTATCGAGTGCTGATAGGCTTTCTCCTTGCCGTTATAGCGGGAACGGTACTTGCCATACTTTCAAGTAAAATAAAAATAATCGGCGAATTTATTTCTCCGTTGCTTCGACTTATGAGGGCTGTTCCCGTTGCCGCATTTATTATTCTTGTTTTCTTATGGGTAAGGGAAAAAAACATTCCTGCTCTCATAGCCTTTTTAACGGTACTTCCTATAATATGGGATGCAACCTATAATGCGCTTTGCTCGGTGGATAAAAGCCTTATTGAAATGGCAACTGTCTTAGGAATGAAAAAGGGAAAGGTTTTCAGATTTATTACCTTCCCATCCATAAAACCTGCCTATTCCGCCGCTTTAATAACGGGACTTGGCTTTGCGTGGAAATCGGGCGTTGCGGCAGAGGTAATAAGCCGTACCGAAATGAGTCTTGGTAATCTTTTGTGGATAGGCAAAAACGCAATAGACTATGATGAGGTTTTTGCCGTAACCGCCGTTATTGTGATATTCAGCGTGATTTTCGAGTATCTTTTAAAGATAACCTTAAGTAAAGGGGTGGCGAAATGATAGAGTTTGAAAATGTCACCTTCTCATATAAAGGAAGCAAAGAAAATGTGCTTAATGATTTTTCTCTTTGCGTAAGGCAAGGAGAAAGAATATGGCTCAGCGGTGCTTCGGGCAGGGGTAAAACCACCGTCCTTCGTCTTATAATGGGGCTTGAAAAGGCTAAAAAGGGCAGGTTAAAGATAAATGAAGAGGCTGTAATTTCCGCCGTATTTCAAGAGGACAGACTTATTCCCTTTATATCGGCAGAAAAAAACATTTCACTTTTTTCAAATGAAGAAAAAGCCAAAAAATTGCTTTCGCAGTTAGGACTTAATGACACCGCTCATATGTCGGTGGACGAGCTTTCGGGCGGTATGAAGCGCAGGGTGGCATTGGCAAGAGCGCTGTCAAAGGACTTTGATATACTTCTTCTTGACGAAGCCTTAAACGGACTTGATGAAGAAACCAAAAAAATCACCGCAGAGGTAATAAATGAATATACCGAAAATAAAACGGTTATATTTGTTTCTCATAGCGAGAAGGAAGCTGAGCTTCTAAATACTAAAGAAATTAAACTTATATAAAATAATCGCATCATTATTACGATGCGATTATTTTTCTGAGTAGTATTTTAAAACCTTTTCCATATAGTGAGAGGGTACCGAAAAATGCTCGGCAAGGTCGCTTGTTGTATATACGCCGTTTTTTATGGCTTCCTTTAAAAGCTTTATGGGAACAAGGAAGTGAATAGCCCATTTTTCTGCCTTTTGTTCAATTTTTTTTCTCTCAAAATCAGAGCAGTCGGTGCCGTAAAAACCGCCTGTAGCAATATGCCCCATTTCGTGAGCAAGAACTACCCGTTCTTCACACTCTCTGCCGAAAACGGCAGGGTCAACACCGATATAACAGTCGTCACCGATATTGACGGTGACGGCTTTATTTTTTGGCAGATTAAAGCTCATTACCTTTATGCCCTCTTCCTCGGCGAGACGGTAAAGCTCGTCAAGGGTTTTGCTCTTTATCGTAAATGAATTTTGCATAGCGTTTCACTTCTTCCCACATTTCGTCGGTTACGTCTTCGCTTCCGCCGAAAAGAGCGACCTTTAACTGATTTTCAATACTTTTTGAATTTTTGCCCTCTAAAAGATATTCCACGCTTACCGAAAAGTATGAGGAAATCTTTGATAAAACAGAAGCGGAAAGGGCTTTGCTTCTGCCCATTTTATAGTCTGAAAGGGTTGCGCGGGGAATATTACATTCTCTGCAAAGGTCGGTGACCGTTATTCCTTTTTCCTTGCAAAGCTTTTCGATTCTTTCATAAACCGTATCCATAAATTTTCCACCTTTAATAAAATTTTCACGCAGATACTTGACAATTACGGATTTCCGTAATATAATAGAACATACGTTCGAGGGCACAAGAACATTATATAATATCTTGCTCTTGAAGTCAAGAGAAATTTTTAATTTTACGGAGGTAACCAGCATTGTACTATTGTTCGGATTGTCGGAAGGAGTTTCAGTTCGCAAAGGTTTATTTTGAACCGACACCGAAGGGGAGTGAAAAGCTTCTGCTCTGTCCATACTGTTCGGGGATGAATTTTAGCGAAAAGCGCGGAAACCACTGCAGTTATTGCGGAAGATCTACGGGAGTGAGTGTTCGAAGATACTGTAGCGAAAGCTGTAAAAAACTGGGGGAGAAAATGTTTGCAAAGCAAAAGGAACAGGAAGAAAACAGAAAAAACAGCCCTTTATATAAAGCTGTTAATGAGGTTGATACCTATAATAAATATCACGGCTGTAATTTAAGCTACGGCCAGTATTACGCGTTAAAAGGAGCAGGAATTATATGACCAATATGTCGGTGGATGAAAAAAGACTTTATCTTGAACAGTATCCTCTTACGTTGGCTATAATCAACCGTTGTTATTTTCTGTCGGCTAAAAATGCCGATAAAAGCGAAAAATATAAAAGAGAAATGAATGAAGCGGTAGTGCTCAGGGATTTTATTGAAAACGATATAGGAAAAATCACCGATAAAGTAGAGAGCGAGGTTTTGGCGCAAAAATATCTTTGCGGAAAAACTTTAGAAGAGACGGCTGCACTGCTTAATTACAGCAAACGGCAGATGGAAAGGATACATTTAAATGCCCTTGAACATTTAGCGCCGTCTATATACGTAAGTTAAAGGAGAATAAAAATGGAACGCACAATACTTCATTGCGACCTTAATAACTTTTTTGCATCGGTAAGTCTTCTTTATAATCAGACTTTACTACTTGAACCGGTTGCCGTTGCGGGAAGTGTGGAACAGCGACACGGAATAATACTTGCAAAAAATGAAATAGCCAAGAAATTCGGAGTAAAAACGGCGGAGCCTATATGGAAAGCAAAGCAGAAATGCGCAAATCTCTATATTTTGCCTCCTCTATATGATAAGTATGAGGAATTTTCCATAAAAGCAAGGCAAATTTATCACCGCTACACCGATATGGTAGAGCCTTTCGGAATGGATGAATGTTGGCTTGACGTTACAGGAAGTAATCTTCTTTTCGGCGACGGTGAGACAATTGCCAAAAAAATAATGCGTGATATAAGAGAGGAACTGGGAATAACTGCCTCGGTGGGAGTAAGCTTTAATAAGGTTTTTGCAAAGCTGGGCAGCGATATGAAAAAGCCCGAGGGACTGACCGTTATAAGCAAAGAAAATTTTAAAGAAAAAATATACTCCCTTCCCGTAGGCGACCTTCTTTTTGTGGGAAACAGCACCGCATCAAAACTCAGGAGCAGAAGTATATTTACTATAGGGGATATAACCCTTGCGGAAGACGAAATGTTAAGTAAAATTCTCGGCAAAAACGGAAAAATGCTTAAAAGGTGCGCTATGGGACTTGATGACAGCGCGGTGGTTACTCCAAAAGAAACAGACCGCCCCAAAAGTGTGGGACGTTCCCGAACGTTATCGTATGATTTCGAGGATTTCGACGAGATTTTCAGAGAACTTCTTTTTTACGGCGAAGAAATTGCTGAAAATTTAAGAGAAAAAGAGGTTTATGCAACGGGCGTTACACTTATTGTAAGAGATACCGATTTGAAAACAAACGAATATGCCGTAAGGATAGATTCGGGAACGCAAACGGGAATCACCCTTGCCAGAGCGGCTATGAATCTCTTTAAGGAGCATGGGAAATTGCCCTGCCGAAGTGTAGGACTTAGGGCAACAAGGCTTAGAGAGGGAGATGCAAACCTACAGCTTGATATGTTCAGCTCCTTTAAAGAGGAGGATAAGCTTCTGAAAATAGAACAGCAGATAAGCGAAATTTGTTCAAGATTCGGCAAAAACGCTGTGGTAAGAGGCTCTCTGCTTTTAAAAAACAAAAATCTTGCCCCCGGTTTCAAAACACTATATTTTTAGGGAATAGGGAGAAGGGAGAAGGGGATAGAAGTTTAAAAAAATAAAACCTCTCAACAAATGTTAAGAGGTTTTCGTTTATTACCCACATAAAAGAAAAAATTAAAAAATGGTAAGAACATAAAAGGATTTTCCTTTGTTCTTACCATTTTTTTGACCATTTAAGGAGTTTGTATAAACATAAGTTTCTGCATATTTTTTTGCTTTAATTCA
>JAZSHI010000042.1:0-28757 GCA_045533195.1 Acutalibacteraceae bacterium | reverse complement strand
AGAAAAAACGCAGAAAAATAAAGATTTTCTCTCCCTCAGTCACCTTACGGTGACAGCTCCCTCGTCAGATGGAGCCAAGGTTTTGGCTATCAATTAACTCACTGATAAAACGAAACTCTGTTTTTTTACAGCCCCTTTTTAGCATTTACTTTCTGCATAGCGGACACCCTCAAGGGCATCCTTAGCATATTTGTCGGCGCCGATTTTATCGGCATATTCTTTGGTCAGCACCGCTCCGCCTACCATTACCTTACAGTCCTTTACGTTTTGGTGAATAAGCTTTACGGTTTCTTCCATAAAGGGCACGGTGGTGGTCATAAGGGCGGAAAGTCCGACGATTTTCGCCTTATGCTCTATAACCGCCTCTAAAACCTTTTCGGGAGCAACGTCCTTTCCCAAATCAACTACGCTAAAGCCGTAATTTTCAAGAAGCAATTTTAAAATATTTTTGCCTATGTCGTGAATGTCCCCCTTAACCGTAGCAATAACAATTTTGCCCTTTTTGGCGGTATTTTCGCTTGAAAAGGTAGATTTTATTACCTCGAAAGCCGATTTTGCGGCTTCAGCGCTTATTAAAAGAGACGGCAGATATGCCCGTTTTTCTTCGTAAGCCTTACCTACGTCGTTAAGGGCGGGAATAATTTTCAGATTTACTATATCAAGAGGCTTCTCGGTCTTTAAAAGCTCTTTTGTAATCTCCCTTGCTTTATCCTTAAAGCCTTTGATAATTGCAGTTTCAAGGGTTAACCCATCGGTTTTTATATTAGATTTAGTTTCAACTATATCACCGCAGTTTTTAATATAATCCGAGCAGTTTTCATCCATTCCTTTAAGTACCCTTACGGCATAGTAGGTGTTCATCATCATTTCAGAAAAGGGATTCATTATTGCCGCGCTTAGTCCGTTTTCAAGGGCTAAAGCGAAAAAGGCGCTGTTTATTATATCGCGGTTAGGCAGTCCGAAGGAAACGTTAGAAACACCCAGACTGGTGTGACAGCCCAGCTTCTCCTTTATTATTTTTAATGCCTTTAAGGTATGAACAGCCGCATCGTTTTCCGCGCTTACGGTCAGAGCAAGGGTGTCAAAAACTATATCCGATTTATCAATACCGTATTTTTTTGCTCCACCCAGTATTTTTTCGGCAATTTTTACCCTTTCTTCACTTGTTTTCGGTATGCCGTTTTCATCAAGAGTAAGGGCAATAACCGTTCCGCCGTATTTTTTCACAAGGGGGAACACCGCTTTCATACTCTCTTCTTTTCCGTTAACAGAATTTATAAGCGGCTTTCCGTTATAAATTCTAAGCGCCGACTCTAAGGCGAGAATATTAGACGTATCGATCTGCAAAGGAAGGTCGGTTACAGCCTGAAGCTCTTTAATAGCCTCAGTGAGCATTTTTTCTTCGTCAATTTCAGGAAGTCCCACGTTAACGTCAAGAATGTGCGCCCCCTTTTCCTGCTGAGTTACACCTTCATTTAAAATATAGTCCATATCGCCGCTTTTAAGTGCTTCCTTAAAACGCTTTTTACCCGTAGGGTTAATTCTCTCGCCTATAAGCAAGGGCTCATTGCCGAAAAATACCGCATTTGTATAAGACGTTACGGCGGTATAATCCTTTTTCTCGATAGGCAAAGGCTTTTTATCCTTAATCTTTTCCTTTAATCTGGCTATATATTCGGGTGTTGTTCCGCAACAACCACCAACTCCGCGTACGCCTTTATCAATAAGGGCGGCTGTCTCTTCGGCAAATTCTTGGCTTGTAACGCTAAAAATAGTTTCTCCGTCCTTAACTGTGGGAAGTCCTGCATTAGGCTGAAAAACAACCGGCACGGTAGAATACTTTAAAAGCTCCTCCATAACACCGTAAAGCTCTTTGGGGCCTAAAGAACAGTTGGCGCCAAGCATATCAACACCCAGAGAAGAAAGAAGCACAGCCATAGTCTCGGCAGTTGCACCGGTCATTAGCTTTGAGTCTTCGCCGTAAGCATTGGTAACAACTATAGGCAGACTGCTGTTTTCCTTAGCCGCCAGAACCGCCGCTTTGGTCTCATAGGAATCATTCATAGTTTCGATTATAATAAGGTCTGCGCCGTATTTTTTGCCAAGCCTTACGGTTTTAGCAAATATTTCAACAGCATCGTTAAAATCAAGGTCGCCCAGCGGTTTTATAAGCCTTCCCAACGGGCCGATATCTAAAGCGGCAAACTTTTGACCTTTATTTTTGCTCTTTTGGGCTGCTTCCTTTACGCTGACTATAGCATTTTTTATAATTTCTTCAAGTTCCGACTTCTCGAATTTAAGACAGTTTGCGCCAAAGGTATTGGCGGTAACAACATTACTGCCCGCATCAAAATAGGAGGTGTGTATTTCGATTATTTCTTCTTTTCGGGTAATATTCCAGCTTTCAGGCAATTCCCCTGCTTTTAGTCCCCTCTTTTGTAAAAGAGTACCCATTCCGCCGTCAAACAGCACTATATTATCCTTTATAAATTCTCTGAAATTCATACTACACTATCCCCATAAACGCTGTCACCGATTTTGAGGGCGACATCATTTGACTTTCGTTTAAAGTAAGACCTATATTTTTAGCAGGATTTAAAAGGGAGAAAATTTCTTTTTGATTTTCTATATTTAAATCCCCATATCCCGCGCTGAAGCGTGGCTTTGTTTTAAAATTAAGGCTTTTTGTAAATTCATCGCACAGCGCTTCAATGCGTTCAGCGGCATATGCATCAATCAAAAGCGCCTTTGAGGGTGCAATACGGCTGTATTTATTTATAAGTCGGTCAACTCCCACCCCAAGCGTTGCGGCAAAAACCACCGCCTCTTTACAGCCTGAAAGATTTTTGCTTAAATCTCGGCTATATAGCGAAAAGCAGGGAAATTTACATTCGTTTCCCTTTATTTCAAGAGGTAATACCGTATAGCAGACCTTATATTCTATTTGGCTGTCGGTCAAATTAATGACTTCTTCTAAAAGGGGTAATATTTCCTCTTTCAGCTCGGGTGATTTTGCATATCTTAGTATCTCTTTTTTATTGACAAACGGCGCTTCGAAGGTTTTTACGGTTATTTCGTACATAATTCTAATATATTGCTCAGATTACTCTGAATACTCTTTGCGACCACAGGCTTATTCATAGAATAAACGTGCACCGCATTTATACCGTTTGCATATAAATCAATTATCTGGTCGGTGGCATAGGCGATACCTGCCTGCATCATTGCCTTAGGACTTCCACCGAATTTATCTACCAGACTAATAAATCTTCGAGGCACAAAGGAGCCCGAAAGCTTTATAGCTCGTTGGAGCTGATTTGCCGCCGTTATGGGCATAATTCCTGCCACAATAGGTACGGTAATTCCCGCTTCCCTTATTTTATAAAGGAAATTATAGAAAAGATTATTATCAAAAAACATCTGGGTAGTTAAAAAATCACAGCCTGCGTCAACCTTTTCTTTAAGATGCTTAATATCTTCCCTCTGGTTAACACTTTCGGGGTGAATTTCGGGGTAGCAGGCGCCGCCTACACAAAAATCTCCCGATGCTTTAAGCTCTCTTACTAAATCTGCGGCATAGCGAAAGTCCCAATTCTTTTTATCTTCATTTTTCATTTCTTCGGGAATATCTCCCCTAAGCGCCATAACGTTTTCTATACCCGCCGCCTTTATTTCAGCGATTCGCTCTGCAATAGACTCTTTGGTTGCGCCCACACAGGTAAGATGCTCAAGGGCAATAACACCGCCTTGTTTCTTTAAATTTTCTGCAATGGAAAGGGTATAACGTCCCCCCTGTCCCCCTGCGCCATAGGTAACGCTCATAAAAGAGGGATTAAGCTTTGCGATTTCCTCGGTGGCATTTTTTACGCTTTCAAAAGCCGTCTCGGTTTTAGGCGGAAAAACCTCAAAGGAAAGGGAGGGTTTATTTGCTGTAATTATATTGGTAATCTTCATATTCTCACCCTATTTCTATGCTGCCTCTTTAAACATCGGCAAATCTCTATCTTTTTTCAATATCAAGATAATCTCTTCTCGGCTGAACTGCCATATAAGCAGGACGGATAATCTTTCCTGCATTTATGAGTTCTTCAAGTCTGTGTGCGCTCCAGCCCACAATTCTTGCAATAGCAAAAAGAGGAGTATAAAGCTCATGGGGAAGTCCCAGCATATCGTAAACAAATCCTGAATAAAAGTCAACGTTAGCCGAAACTCCTTTATAAATCTTTCTTTCCTTTGCAATAACTTCGGGCGCAAGACGTTCAACAAGGCAGTAAAGGTTATATTCTCTGCCAAGTCCCTTTTCATCCGAAAGGTTTTTTACGTACTGTTTTAAAATGGTGGCTCTGGGATCGCTTACCGAATAAACCGCGTGTCCCATACCGTATATAAGTCCCGAACGGTCTCCCGCTTCCTTTCTTAAAAGCTTGGTAAGATAATTACTGATTTCCTTTTCATCCTCCCAGTTTTTAACGTTTCTCTTAATATCCTCAAACATTGTGCAAACCTTTATATTCGCGCCTCCGTGACGTGGGCCCTTAAGAGAGCCGAGAGCCGCCGCAATAGCCGAATAGGTATCGGTTCCCGAAGAGGTAACAACGTGGGTGGTAAAGGTAGAGTTATTACCGCCGCCATGCTCTGCGTGAAGCACAAGCGCCATATCAAGAAGCTTTGCTTCAAGGGGAGTATAATTACTGTCAATGCGGAGCATATGAAGAATATTTTCCGCTGTGGATAAATGAGGCTGGGGATTGTGAATAAAGAAGCTGTTATTGTTTTTGATATAATAATTATAGGAATGATAACCATAAACGCCGAGCATTGGGAAAACAGCTATTAACTGCAGGCATTGTCTCAATACGTTTTCTATAGAGGTATCATTGGGATTGCTGTCATAGGAATAAAGGGTTAAGACGCTTCGGGCAAGGGAATTCATCATATCGTTGGAAGGCGCCTTCATTATAACATCTCTTACAAAAGAATTAGGAAGACTTCTGTAGGAATTAAGAACCCCTTTAAAATCATCAAGCTCTTCATTATTCGGCAACATACCGAAAAGAAGAAGATAGATTATTTCTTCAAAGCCGAAACGGTTATCTTTGACAAAACCGTCAACTAAGTCTTCGATTTTATAACCTCTGTAAAAAAGCTCACCGGGGATTAAAACCTCTTTCCCGTCAATAATTTTTCGGGAATTGATTTCGGAAACCTCGGTAAGTCCCGTAAGGACACCCTTGCCGTCAAGGTCACGTAGTCCTCGCATTACCTTGTGTTTAATATACATTTCGGGCTGAATATGACAGTCTTTTACGCAAAGATTTGCATACTTTACTATGTTATCGGTTATTTCGGAATAATTTATTTTTTTGTTGTAGGGCATTAAAAAATAATCCTTTCTTATCTTAGTTGTAAGGAATAAAGGTCTTTGTATGTACCCTCTTCCTTTAGTAATTCTTCGTGGGTGCCTTTTTGGGTAACCCTTCCGCCGTCAATTACCGCAATGGTGTCGGCGCTTCTTATGGTGGAAAGTCTGTGGGCAACAACTATGGTTGTTCTGCCCTTACAAAGCTCATCAAGCGCGTTTTGAATAAGTATTTCGGTGGTGTTATCCAGTGCGCTTGTAGCTTCATCAAGAATAAGCACCTTGGGATTTTTAAGGAATACCCTTGCTATACTTATTCTCTGCTTCTGTCCGCCCGAAAGTCTTACACCGCGTTCGCCTATCTCAGTATCATAGCCTTTTTCAAGGGTTTTTACAAATTCGTGAATATTAGCGCGTTTTGCCGCTTCTATCATTTCTTCTTCGGTGGCATTTAAATTACCGTACATAATATTGTCTCTTATAGTTCCCGAGAAAAGAAATACATCCTGCTGAACAATACCGATATTGTTTCTAAGGCTACTAAAGGTAATATCGTTAATATTTACTCGGTCTAAAAGGATTTCACCCTCCTCTACCCTGTAAAAATTAGGAATAAGGTGGCAAATGGTGGTCTTTCCGCCGCCCGAGTGGCCTACAAGGGCAAATTTTTCTCCCTCTTTAACCTTAAAGGAAATGTTTCTCAGCACCTCGCCGTCCTCGGTACCGTAAGAAAAGGTAACGTTTTTAAACTCTATTTCACCCTTTACACCGCTAATATCCTTTGCATTTTCATTTTCCTTTTCAGGCTCTTCGTTCATAATTTCAAGGAAACGGGAGAAGCCCGAAACACCGTTTTGGTACTGCTCCATAAAGCCGATAAGCTGGGTTACGGGGTTTATAAAGATATTAACAGAAACTATAAAGGTAGAATAATCACCAAAATCGATTTTTCCTGCATAAAGGAAAAGACCGCCTGCAATTATAATAATTACGTTAAATACATCGGTAATAAAGGTGGAGGAAGAATGAAACTGCGCCATAGCCTTATAGGATTTATGACAGGCCTTTACAAAAAGGTTATTGTTTTCCTCAAACTTTTCCATTTCTCTATTACTTGCCGAAAAAGCCTTGGTTACTCTTATTCCCGTAATACTGCTTTCGGTGGCAGAGTTAATTCCCGCTGTAGTTACTCTGCGCTCCTTAAAGGCTTCCTTCATTTTTTGTCTTAATACTGCAGAAACAAAAATAAGAAAAGGCACACAGGCAAAAATTATAAGGGTTAAATAAATATTTATGGTGGCAAGATAAATAAATGAGCCTATTACCGTAAGACTGCTTATAATAAGATTTTCGGGGCCGTGATGGGCAAGTTCAACCACGTCAAAAAGGTCATTACTTATTCGGGATATTAAATCGCCCGTTTCGGTATTATCATAATAGGAAAAGGGTAATTTTTGCAGATGACTGAACATATCGATTCTCATTTGCGCCTGCATACGAGTACCTATAAGATGACCGTAATACTGAACAAAATATCTTAAAAAGGTGCGGACGATATAAAGAAATAAAACAAAAAGTCCTGCAAAAATAATGGCTTTATAAAGCTTATTTGGAATAAGGTCATTAAGCATTATATTGGTAACAACGGGATAGGTAAGCCCTATAAGAGAAATAAATAATGACGCTATCATATCAAGTACAAAAAGCTTTGTATGAGGCTTATAATAGCTTAAGAATTTTTTGAGCATTATTTTTCACCTTCCTATTTAGAGTTATTATACTGGTTTTAGTTAGTCGAAACAGAAACTTTGGTTACTGTTTTGACCGCAAATATGTAATTTGCGGTCAAATTATCCGTGATAATTTGACTAAACCCATTGCAATGAGTATGGTGCACAATTAAATTTTTTGATAATTTAATTGTGCAAAGCCGATAAAATCGGCTTGTCGAAGCGCTTATTAGCGTTTCGACAAACTATAATCATTATACCATAAAAAGCCTCTTTGTTCAATAATTCAGTTGACAAAAATGCTGTAATGTTATATAATTTCTATGATATTTAAAGGCTATGATAAAAGAAAAGTAGCAAATTTACTTTTACTCAGAGAGGCTCCGTTTGGTGAAAGGGGCTGTAAAGGTTTTTTGTGAATACACTTTTTGAGCTGTGTAAACCGAGTTATGCCCGTTAAAGCATAGTGTTTTTAACACACCGAGGTATGCTTTTGCATATAAATAGAGGTGGTACCGCGAACTTTCGCCCTCTGTCAATATGACAGGGGATTTTTTATTTTTTGGAGGAAAAATTATGGGAATTTATGAAGAACTCGTTGCCCGCGGACTTATTGCACAGGTGACAAACGAAAGCGAAATCAGAGAAATGATAAACAGCGGAAAGGCAACCTTTTATATAGGCTTTGACTGTACCGCAGACAGCCTTACGGCAGGTCACTTTATGGCTCTTACCCTTATGAAGCGTTTACAGATGGCAGGTAACAAGCCTGTTGCTCTTATTGGCGGCGGCACTACTATGATAGGCGATCCTTCGGGCAGAACCGATATGAGAAAAATGCTCACCAAAGAGGATATTGACCACAATGCAGAATGCTTTAAACGTCAGATGGAGCGTTTTATCGAATTCGGCGAAGGCAAAGCAAAAATGGTTAACAATGCCGATTGGCTTTTAAATCTCAATTACGTTGATTTACTTCGTGAAGTAGGCGCCTGTTTCTCTGTAAACAATATGCTCAGAGCAGAATGTTATAAGCAGAGAATGGAAAAAGGTCTTTCCTTCCTTGAGTTTAACTATATGATTATGCAGAGCTATGACTTCTACTATCTCTATCAGCACTACGGCTGTAATATGCAGTTCGGCGGCGACGACCAATGGAGCAATATGCTTGGCGGTACCGAGCTTATAAGAAGAAAGCTCGGCAAAGACGCTCACGCTATGACCATTACCCTTCTTACCGACTCTCAGGGCAAGAAAATGGGAAAAACCGCAGGCAACGCAGTATGGCTTGATGCAAATAAGACCTCTCCTTATGAATTCTTCCAGTACTGGAGAAACGTGGCAGACTCTGACGTGCTTAAGTGTATCCGTATGCTGACCTTCTTACCCCTTGAACAAATAGATGAAATGGACAAGTGGGAGGGCAGTGAACTTAATAAGGCTAAAGAAATTCTCGCTTATGAGCTTACCAAGCTTGTTCACGGCGAAGAGGAAGCCGAAAAGGCTTTGGCTGCTGCTAAAAATATTTTTGCAGGCGGTAAAGACTCTGCCGATATGCCTACCTTTACCCTTAGCGAAGCTGATTTTGGTGAAAACGGCATCGGTATCCTTGACATTATGGTTAAAAGCGGTCTTTGCGGATCAAAAAGCGAAGCAAGAACCCTTGTTACTCAGGGCGGCGTAAGTGTAAATGATGAAAAGCTCACCGTTCCTGCTACCTTCTATAACAAGGAGCAGCTTGAAGCCGGACTTCTTATCCAAAAGGGCAAAAAGAAATTTATTAAAGTAACCTTATAAGGCTTCCCCTTGAGGAGAAGCTGTCACGAAGTGACTGATGAGGTGTAGCCGATTTATCGGCGTGGCAATATGAATAAAACAAATAACAGAAAGCTTACAGGCTTATCTAAAGCTTTAAGAAAGAATATGACCAAAGAAGAAAGGCGACTTTGGTATGATTTTTTAAAAGTTTTGCCCATTACTGTTAATCGACAAAAGGTTATAGGAAATTATATAGCCGATTTTTACTGTGCCGAAGCAAGTATAGTGATAGAACTTGACGGAAGCGGTCATTTTGAACAGGAGCAAATTCTAAAAGATAAAGAAAAAGAAGCTTTTTTCAATTCTCTCGGAATAAAAGTATTAAGATATACTAATCTTGAAGTGCTTAAAAACTTTGATGGTGTATGTAAAGATATTTATATGCATATCTTTAAAAATAAGTAGGAGAGGATAACCTTATTCTGTCTGCATAACTACACCTCATCCACCGCAAGCGGTCCCCCTTCCCCTCAAAACAAAGGGGAAGGCTTTCTTAATTCAGAAAGGGCAAAAAGAAATTTATTAAAGTTAATATCTAAAATTCAAAGTGGGAATGTTCGGAGTACTCCGAACATTCCCGCTTTTTATTACTGTATTTGACCTTCGTTAAGACCGTTTGTTTCCTTAAAACGCACCTGGCAGCCCAGATACTGCTGACACTCGGTAAGACCTTTTGCTACAAGGTCTTTTGTTCTTTTATAGGAATTTTTGCCTGTAGAAGAAGAAAGCCCTTTGTTATAAAAAGCATTTTCATCAGGCAGAGCGTGAAGAATATATTCAGCATTACTGCCGCTTCCCGTTTTTTGTACCCAAGCAGGAATAATATCAACTCCGCTAAGTTTTACACTTCCGTCACTATATTTATCAAAGGTATAGTAGAAAAGCATACCGTCTTCGGTGTGTCCCGTAGGACAGTCGGTATAAAGAAGGCTTAGGCGCTGATTTGAAACGGAATTGCCCATAGAATAAAGGCAAACTGTTTTTCTTTGTCCGTCAGAGGAGGTTAAAAGTTCTATAGGCTGAATAACGTGGGGATGTCCGCCTACAATTACGTCAACACCAAGGTCGCAAAGCTTTTGTGCTATTTGCTCCTGCCAATGATTTTGTTTAAGCTGATATTCGTTACCCCAATGCATATAGAAAACTATAGCCTCGGCGCCGCTGTTTTTCATATCCTTTATTACCGTTTCGGCTTCCGTATAAAATTCGTCAAGCCTTTCATAACAGAAGGAGGCAAGTAAGGGAGCAGCCTCGCTGTTAACTATTCTGCCATTTATAGATTTTGAGCCGCCGCCCTGATAAACGTTTTCATAGGTATAACAAGCCATACCAATTTTAATGCCCTTTACGTCCTTTACCGTATAAAGAGATTGGTCAACGCTTTCTCTTGTACCGATAAAGGGCATATTTTTTTCCTTTAAAACCCTTGCAGTACGCTTAAGACCGAAAAGCCCCGTATCGTAGCAATGGTTATTTGAAGTGAGAAGCATATCTACCCCTGCCGCCTTTATATCATCAATAAGGTCGTCAGGTGTATTAAAAGAAGGATATCCCTTATAGCTTCCCGACTCGGTTCCGCCAAGGGTTACTTCAAGATTTGCTATCGTTAAATCTGCTTTATTAAAATAAGAGGAAACCTCGCGGTATAAAGGAGAAAAATCATATCCGTCACTTTCCTTTGCCGCGGTCAGCAAGGGGGAATGTATAAGAATATCTCCCGTATTTAAAACTGTGGCGGTGGATACAACGTAAGGCTCCTCGGGTTCACTTGATATATTATCCTTTTCTAAGGATAAATCCTCGCCGCCCGAACCTATAAGCTTACTGATTCCGCACCCTGCAAGAGAAATGATACAGCAAAACACGGCTGCGCAAAGGCACAAGAAAAGACTACGCCTTAAAATCTTCTGCTTTTTTGTTAACTTCCCCATATTTTTAACCCCTATTATTTCGACATATTTTCTATAAATTCTTTGCTCTTAGCAATAGAGTTTTGTGATTTTTCGTTTTCCTCTAAAAGTGTGCCGTTAATTTTTCTTAAATAAATTTTAACATCACTCGGAATAGAAATATCCTTGTCAAAGGCGCAATTATAGTAGCCTTCCTTAAGAGGTGTTCCCTCGTCTTCCAAAACACCGCTAAGATAGTCGTCAAAGTATTTACGTCCCATATCACCCGTTATTATGAGCATACACTCGGCATCCGTTACTATAACACTCTGAAGTCGTTGCATCATAGTATTCTGATACTGCGCAGTTGAACCGCCGGTCTGAAAGGTACAGTTTATAACCTGAACATGAACCTCGCCGTCGCCGTTATAATCTTTACAGTACTGCGCAAAATAATCCTGAATTTCAGGAATATACATATCGGCAAGTATTCTGTTATCGTAAATAAGAATTTTTAAATCAGGCTTTTTCTTGTTTAAGCAAGAAACGGTAGCAAATACAGCCACACTAAGACACAAAACGGTAATTAAAAGCGCCTTCCAGTAATAGTAGAAAAAGTGGCTTATTTTTTCACCGAAGGTTTTAGGCTTTATTTCATTTTCATAAGGCGTATGCTCGGTTTCGCCTTCCTCTAACGCTTTTGCCTGCATAGCTTTAAGCTCAAGAAAATCTTTTCTTGCCTTATCGCGTTGAGATAAAGTTTCACTCTTTTTCTTTTCACTCATATATTACTCCTTTAAAAACATGGCAGGACTTTCCATTTCAAGTATCTGCTCATTATAGAACTGTGATTTTTTCTGAAGCTCTGCATCAAGGGTTTTAAAGCCGTATTCCTCGGTCAAGGTGGGTACGCTTGAGAAAAGATTTGTGCCAAGACCTAACCTTTCGCCCTCAACAGTAGCACCCAAAGCGGCAATGGTTGTAGGGAACAAATCAAAGGTGCCGAATTTACGGTTCTTCTCTTTTGCAGGCGCAAGGGAAGAATTTATAAAACAGTTATAAACGGTACGTGTATAGTTTTTGTCTATATCCTTTAGGAACTCAGGATCCATTGTTAAATGGTCACCGCATATAACTATAGTTGTATTCTCGTAAAAAGGCTGTTCCTTTATCCAGTTAACAAAGTCAAGAACTCTTTTTGAAGAGCAGGAAAGCACGTTAGCGTACTGATTATCCCACTTATTTTTGCAGTCCTTACATTCATATCCGTCAGGGAAATGCGTATCGGCGGTAAGCATTGTAAAGTTAAAAGGTTTACCGCTTTTATAAAGCTTTTCAATCTCTTCCTTAGCAAAATTAAAAAGCTTATCATCCTCAAAGCCCCACCACTGCCTATAATCCTTAGGCAGTCTTTTTTCAGCTTTAAGAGAATTGATGTCAACGATATTCATATTACCGTGTTCGGTAAAATAGGTTTTTCTGCCGCCGAAATCAGCATCGCTTCCCACAAGCAGAGTTTGATTATAGCCCTCTTTTTTAAGAATTTCTGCTAAAGTAGTAACACCGGGCATAAAGGAATTTTGTCCGCCGTAGGTTTCACTGGCAATGGGCACCTTTATAAGCATACCCGAGGTCTGAGCCACCATAGCCGCCGAAGTCCAGGTAGTGCCCGAATAGGAAAGGGCGCCGCCGAAACTTTCGGCATTAGAAAAATTCACATTATCATTGGCAAGTTTTTCAAGCTCGGGAATAAAATTATCGGTAATATTGCCCCCTGCCGAAGTATCGGCATAGGTACATTCCATAGATTCCAGCATTATGTATATTAAATTACGCTTCTTTTCGGGGAAGGTTATTTTTACCTCATTGGGATTTTTATAATTTTGTATAATAAAATCCGATTCGGTGGAAGCAACACTTATATAGCTTACCACCTCAAGCTTTGCAACAAACAAGGTTAATGCAACAAGAAGGGTAGAAAGTGCCACGGGCATAGCAATTCTTTTAACAAAATCGCAAAATTTAGTAAGACAGTACTGAGCATATCTTTCATTTTCTTTGAATTTTTTAATAAAACCGCCTAAAAAGAGATACAAAAACACTTCTGCTAATGTTAGTAAAACGGGATACACTCCCACCTGCACAACAACACTGCCCGCAAGCGTTCGGTTTGCTCCGTTTGCGGGGGATTTTAACTGAAAAAGAATCTGATCAAGGTAAATATGGTCATATTTCCTTAAAAGCCATACGGTAAAGAAGAAAAGCAAATTACCTAAAAACAGTACTACAAGCCATGCAATAAGTTTTTTGTTTACTTTTTTATTGTTTGACAACTTTTTCCCTCTCTTCAAAAAATACTACCCCTATTTTATATCTTTAAAGTTAAATAGTCAAGAGAAGGAAAAAATATTAACAAATCCGAAACAAAAAATAGCTGTGTCGGCAGACACAGCTATTTTTTTAATTATTAAGCCTCATTGCTTTTCTTTCTGTATATAAGAAGAGCAATAATACCAAGAGCCAGAACACTTGCAATAACAGTAAGCATTACAATATGGCTTGTGTCTCCTGTTTCGGTGGTATCTTCAGGTTCTTCCTCAACAGGTTTCTCATAGGTGTTAACAAACTCAATGTTTCTTTGAGCTTTATCACCCAGCTTAAACTCAGCAGTAGCTTCAAGACTTCCCTTGTTATTATCGGTAACGGTAATGATTACGCTGTATTCATTAGTATCATATACCATTCCGCTTTCAGCCTCGCCTATTTTTTCCTTAACGGTGTAATTAAATACGCCTTCTTCATCAAAGGAGAGAGATTTAAAGGAAATATTTCCCTTTTCATCATTTTTAGCGGAATCAATTTCATTGCCGTCCTTATCGTAAAGGGCAAACTCAAATTCTTCATTCCTAAGATCTCTGCCCTTAAGAGTCTTCTTAGCCTCAATGGTGTAGGTTGCGCCTACAGTAGAATATTCGTTTATAACAATAAGTCCGCCGTCGTCATTTTTAAGGGTTACCTTAAGCACGTCTCTGCCGCTGCTGTCGGTTTCCTTAGTCACCTTAACGGTAACAACGTGTTTCTTGGTATCGTACTTAATACCGTCCTTCTTACCGTCCTCAGCGCCCTCGGGAAGAACCTCTTTTACTACATAGTAGTACTCGCCTTCCTCGGTATAGGTAAGATAGGTGGTCTTAGCTGCATTACCTTCACCGTCGGTTACCTCAATATCCTTAAACTCAAAGTTCTTTCCAACGTTAGAAGCGGTAAGAACAGCCTCGCCTACGGCATTTATTTTACCGTCTGCAGTTTTTTCAGCATTATAAAGTTCAAAGGTAAAGACGCCGTCGCGAAGGATTCTGTTGAATTTCTTTTCACCGATAATTACAGCAGACTGTTTTTCGGGTTTTACTTCGTTAGCAAAGACAATTTCGGTTTCACCAGTCATAACACCGTTTGCTACCTTTTGAATCTTCTGCTCGGCAACGAGTTTTCCTGCATTGTCATCAGTTACGTCAACCTCAACAATATAATATGCATTATCGTAAATAATAAGCTCGTCTTTTTCGGCAGGAATAACTTCCTTAATAATGTAGTAATACTTACCTGCTTCATCATATTCAAAGGTGCCGAAATCAACATTACCCTCGCCATCGTTACTAATTGTCTTTAAGAGGGTATCCTCTTTAATCTCACCATTTTCGATTTTTGCAGTATAAAGTTGGAAGCTAAAGGCTTTATCATCAACATATTTTCCGATGGCATCGCCTATAACATTTTTCTTTGCCTTAACTAACGCAGATGCATTAGAAGTAGAATATTCGTTTATAACAATAAGTCCGCCGTCGTCATTTTTAAGGGTTACCTTAAGCACGTCTCTGCCGCTGCTGTCGGTTTCCTTGGTTACCTTAACGGTAACAACGTGTTCCTTGGTATCGTACTTAATACCGTCCTTCTTACCGTCCTCAGCGCCCTCGGGAAGAACCTCTTTTACTACGTAGTAGTACTCGCCTTCCTCGGTATAGGTAAGATAGGTGGTCTTAACTACATTGCCCTTATCATCGGTTTCCTCAATATCCTTAAACTCGAAGTTCTTTCCAACATTAGAAACAGTGAAAACAGCCTCGCCTACGGCATTTATTTTACCGTCGGCACCTTTAAGAGCCTGATAAAGCTCAAAGGAGAACATTCCGTCATCAAGGTTTTTATTATATTGCTTTTCGCCGCTGATTACAGCCGACTGCTTTTCGGGTTTAATTTCATTATTAAAGATTATTTCGGTTTGTTCGGTACTTTCCGAGCCAAGAACCTTGGTAATCTCTTTAGCGGTTACAAGCTGTCCTGCAAGGTTATCGGTTACGTCAATTTCCACAATATAATATGAATTGTCGTAAACCATAAGTTCGTCCTTTTCTTCGGGGACAACTTCTTTAATAATGTAGCGGTAGCCGCCTATAGACTCATAGGTAAACGTGCCAAAATCAACATTACCGTTGGTATCGTTAGCCACAGTCTTTATAAGACTTACAGGGGTTACTTCGCCGTTAGTAAGTGTTGCAGAATAAAGTTCAAACTCGAACGCCTTTTCTCCAACATACTTAGCGATGCTGTCACCGTAAAGATTCTTTGTAACTGAAATAGTTTCGCTGACAGCTTCAACGGAATAGGTGTTATTAAAGGCAATTGCCTTATTGTTGGTATCAACCTCTGCAATAAGAGCGCCTGTACCGTTATCGGTAACGGTTACTGTTACCGAGTATTCGGTTCTGTCCCAGGTAACACCGCCGTATTTACCGTTTTCATCAATGTTTCTGGGAAGTCTTTCGCGGACAGTATAGTTGTGAACACCTGCTTCGGTATAGCTAAGGTTAAAGGAGAAGGATGCATTGTAGTCATCTGTAGGGACACCGTTATAAACGGTATCAATTACAGTGCCGTTTTCTATTAGTTCAAAGCCGAATGCACGTGCCTGAAGCTTTCTTATACCGCCTGAGAGAGTCTTTGTTCCGTTTATGGTAACACCAACAGGCTCTGTTTCGTAGGTGTTATTGAAGGTCATTACGTTGACATTCTGACCGTTAAGGGTAATATCATAAACACAACTGAGTTTACCTGTTGTGGCATCCCCTGTAACGCTTACGCTGATATGATATTCCTTTGTATCATATGTTACACCGTTATACTTATTATCCTTTGCTTCATCGGGGATAATTTCCTTAACCACATAATAATGTGTGCCTTCTTTATCATAAGAAATCTCACCGAAGCTTACCAAACCGTTTGTATCGGCAGTTGATTCCTTAAATAAGCTTACTGCATTAAAGGAGGAATCTGCTTCAAAAATTCCGAAGCGGAAATTATCATCACTCTCAATGTTTCTTCCTAAAAGTATTTTGCCTGCTGTAAGGTAGGGGGTTAGAATAACCTTGCTGGGAGTAAAGGTGTTTTCAAAGTCTGCGCCGTCAATTTCTGCAACGGCAACAATATTGCCTTCAGAAGCGTCAGCCAAAGCTTCTTTAATAACCGTATCATTTTTGTCCATCAGTTTAACAGAAAGGTTAAAGTAACCGTTTTCCTGTCCTACTGTAACCTCTATATGATACTCCTTATCGGTATAGGTTACGCCCTCAATATTTCCGTCATTTTCCTTTAATACATATTTATGGGTACCAACCTGCGCGATATCATCATAAATCAGAGATATTCTGGCAGTACCTGCGGCAGCAGTTTCGGGGGAAACCTTTATAGCATCGCCTGTTATATTAAAGTTATCATCTGCAGGATAAAGTGAGAAGCTATAGCCTGCGGGAAGGAGATTTGCTGTCTGGTTATAAACATTTTTAACTGTCTTATTGATATCAATAATAACCTCTGCAGCGCCGTCAACCTCATAGCTGTTATTGAAGGTTGCAGTAACGTCTTTTCCGTTAACAGAAGTATCGGAAATATTTGCAACCTCGCTTATATAAAGCTTACCCTGTCCGTCGTCGGCAACCCTCACAACAAATCTTGCATAGGTTGTATCGTAAACAATACCTGCCTTAACGTTTGCTTGGTCAACAACCTCTACTATTCTGTAGTAGTAGTTGCCAACGCTATCGTAAACCTCATCCTTGAGGACGTCAACGCTTACGCTGTTTGCACCGCCCTTAGAATAGTCTATTTCAGCTTCTTCAATATCAATATACTCACTGCCGTTAAATCGCTGTACCTTAAAGGTAAAGGTGCCGTTCCAATCAGCCTCAGCGCCGTTACTGTCAAGAAGATTTTTATTAATGGTAATATCTATATCTGCCTCATCGGTAGAAGTAGCGCTGTAGGTATTGGTAAAGGAAATGTAATGAAGCTCTCCTGCCTCTACGGTAACGCTCTGTTCAGCGTTATCAACCGTAAAGCCTTGGGGAAGGTTTATTTCTTTAACCGTAACTACTACATTTTCTTCCAATTCTCTTATTGCAACATACTCGCTATGCTTTAAGGTAATTATCTTTCCTGCATCGGTAATGGTATCGGTAGTACCGTTTGAGAACACAAGGTTATATGCCTTTCCTGCCTGTGCGCCCTCTAAAGAAACTTCAAAGGAGAAGTCATCATCAAAGTGACCTTCAATACTGCTTACCACAGTTTTAGCTATAACAACGTCGCCTTCCTGAGGAATGGTATTTATAAATTCAGCAGAGGAAATTATATCCTCAGCCACTGTAATAACCGCTTCCTTTTGGTTTTGGTCGCCGTTAACACTCAGTACCTCGTATTCCTTACCGGTAGTATTTTCCTTAACGGTTACGGTCTTGCCCAAAAGAGCTTCGCCAAGAAGCCAGAAGGCTTCACCGTGCTTAAGGGTTACGGTATAAGCGCCGTTGAAATTAATTGTGCTTTCGGTTCTTGCTCCAAAAACATCCTCTTTAACAAGAGTCAGCTCACCGTTTACGTCTGCAGTTACGTTGAACTCAAAATCTAAGGTTTTATCGGCAATGGTGGCATCGCTGATTTTGGAAATCTTGATACCTTCATAAGCGTCAAGGGTTAATTTACCGTTGTTGCCGAGGAAGGAGTCAACGTGGTATTCGCTATGGTTTATACCAACCTCAAGGTCGTGAACGAAGGGCATATCGGAATAATTTATAGTTCCTGTTTCGTTTTCTTCCTTGGTTTTTGCATAGTCACCGAAATAGTGGTGAATTGTACCTGCAGCTACGTACCATGTATTATCTCCGTTTTTAACAATATCGCCCTCATGGGTAAGCACGTGCTCTGAAATCTGCTCATACTGCCACTCTGCTACAGTTCTGTTTCCTTCTACCTTATAGATTATACTTCTGCGGTAAAGAGGTCTTGAAGCATTATAAACGGGAGTATTAGCGCTTTTATAAAGAGTTCCGTTTGTATCGGTATAAATAGGAGTATCTATATTGTAGTAATAGCGCTCGTTTTCCTTACTGGGTTCAAAGAAGGAAATCGTATTGTGGTTTTGGCTGTATTTATATTCATATCCTTCGCCGTCTATAGCATCCCACTGGTTTGTATAGAATACATACTTTCCGTTTTCGTCTTTTATAAGCTTATCGGGAGCAGTATTTTCAATATCCAAAAGGTCGATTTTACTGCTGAGTCCTACTTCATAAAGCAAACGGCTGGGTGCAGTTGCGCCCTTGATGGTAAGGGAAGAAGGATCTAAAGGATCCGTTCCGTTAAGCTGAATGTCATATTCAACAAGAGGAATAAGAGATGCGGGGATTTTGCCGATAACTCTGGTGTCACCCGTTTCGGTAGCGTCTGCCTTACCCTGCGCCTCGCCGTTTACGGTTGTACGCACAAGTATGGTAGCATACATCATATCGGTCTTTCTGTGGCCTTCGCCTACAGCATCATAGTAGCCGTAGGACTTATTTGCATAAACTACCTTTTCTTTAATATTTTCGGGAACAGCATCAAGGGAAGCATCCTCACCGTCCCAGAAATCAACGTATTTGCCGTCCTTGTCGGCATACCAGCCTATATAGTTGCTGTACTGTACGGTGCCGTCTTCTTCGTCAACGTGATAATAAAGCTGACCTGAAGCATAGGCTTTACCGATAAGCTCTCTTGCAACCAAGGTATCTTCAATACCCATACGGGATTTAACAGCCCATACCATATTATCACCGGCTTCGGTGGGGGCTTCTACAGTTCCCATTCCGCCGGAATAAATCATTCTTGCAAGGGTGCTTCCGTCGTAAAGCTTACTTCCCAGCTGAATACCCTTGATAGCTTTAACCTCCATATTTTTGCCGATATAATCGTCAAATTCAAGGAAGCCGTCGTGGTTAATGCTGTTGCCGTCGCTTACAAGAGTAGGATAGTAAAGAGACTGAACAATAATCTGCTCAACAATATCCTCAAAGGCTTTGTTAAGAGAGTCGGTACTGTTCGCGCCGAAATATCTGGTTACGTAATCCTCACTCCAACCGCGTGTTGCATTAACGGGTGCAGTATAGGTTATTGATTTATTTTCGGTACCGTTAACCCTTATGTTAACGTTCATAGTCTTGTCGTTTCTGTTTTTAAGACCAATGAAGGTATCCCAATAAGAATCGGTAGAAGTATTGTTGGAAGGATCAAGAAGACTTAATGCGGGAGCCTTAGAGCCTACGTTAAGACCTAAAGTATAAACAAGAGGCTCGTTATCGTATTTTTCTTCTATTTTATCTCTTGCCCAGGCGGCAGTAAGCTGAGTCATAAAGGCAATACCGTCACTACCATAGGTATTTTCAGTGCCGTTACCGGAGTTAGAGTTTCCTATATTAGTATAATTTGTAGAAGCAACGGTAGGACAACCGTCGGACATAAGCACCATAACAGGCTTACGCTTTGTGCCCGCCTGAATACCCTCCTGTACGGTAGTATGGGTTACTTCGCGGAACATCTGCTGAGCCTTATAGATACCGTTTTGAGTATATGTACCGCCGGTAACCTGCTTACTGTTACTTTCGCTAAAGGTGGATTTTACACCCTCGGCAACAGTACCTTTAACACCGGAAGCCACCTTAACGCCGTTTTGAGTAGAATTATTCTGACGCCAAGAGGACACAAGATATACCCTTTGATTGTTATTGCCAATACCCTTTTCCCATCTTCCAAGGGGAAGAACTACTGTTGCAGTAGAAGCAGTTGCCGCTTGACTTGAAGATGTATTACCGTTATAGGCAATAACGCCAACACGGTTATTTGCGTTAAGGGCAAGAAGCTTATCAATAGCATTGTTTGCCGAATTTACCATTGTAACGTAAGGATCTGTACCGGTGTCCACGTTCATACTGGCCGAAAGGTCAAGCACCAAAATGGTGTCGGTAGGCAAAGTAGAATAACCCTCTATGCTCTTTGAAGAAGCTATAGTAGAAAGGGCTACAAGAAAATTCCTATCGTCTATGGAAAGGTTAAAATCGTTTCCTTCAATCTCATCTGTGGCTTCTTTATAATCTGCCACGTTACCGAAAACAGATTTATCAGACCAAACGCCGCCTACCCAAGAGGTATCCTTTGCATCAGGACCGAAAAATGCCTTCCAGTCATTAACTGTTGCAGGATCGGTAACCTTTGTAAAGTCAGCAGCAGCACCTACATTCATAACGAACATAGGAATCATACTGAAAACCATTACAGCAGCAAGGAAAACCGACAATAGTTTTTTAAATTTCGAGTTTGCTTTTTTCATTTTGTTTCCTTCTTTCAAAAACAGAACATCAACTTCATCGCAAGGGACACTGCCCCAAACTATATTTACAGTATAATTATAGCATTCACTCTTAATTTACGCAAGATTTTTTTCTATTATGTCACTATATTTTTTGCCTATGCCAAATATCCGAAGCGTTAGCAAAAGCAAAACTATATATAGTGCTATTTACCTCTTGATAAAAAATGAAAAAGGTAGTAAAATATAAAAAAAGACTTAAAGAGGCATTTTATGATAATAATGAGTGTTGACAGAGGCAAAGCCCGTACGGGAATTGCCTACAGTGACAAAAGTGAAAGCTTTGCTTTTCCCCACACAGTAATAACCGAGTATAACAGCGAAAAACTGCTGGAAAAAATAAAAGAAGCCGCCCTTACTTTAAAGGCGGAGGAAATTGTTGTAGGGCTGCCCCGACGTACCGATGGTAGTTTTGGCGACAGCGCACAGGAATGTCAGGCTCTTGCCGAAAGACTACGAGAAATTCTTTCTGTCCCCGTAAAGCTTTATGATGAAAGATTCACCACCGTTTCAGCGCACACAGCCCTTAACTACACCGACACCCGCGGCAAAAAGCGTAAAGAAATAATCGACGCCGTCGCCGCCACTATGATTTTAGAGGATTATTTAAGATTTAAAAAGAATAACAACTATGCTCTATGAACTATGGGAAAGTTATTCATAACTTTCCTACTCTCTTCACAAATTAACTCCAAAAAGCAGCAAAAAGCCACCCCTAAGTGAATTTAATACTGAGGGGTGGTTAATTTTACATTTCGTCGCCGAAGGGGTTTATGTTACAGTAAACCTCTAACATACAGCTACTGCAGACCTCACCGACGCCTATTATATAGTTTGTGCGCTTGTTTACGGGAGTGTCAACAGGGGTAGCTGTGACCTTTCCGCATACTACACATTTTTCAAAATTTTTGTCTGTTTTCATCCTTTTAACCCATTTTACGCTTTTCTCTCACGTCTGTCGGTAAGCAATATCACAATACACGACGTACCGCTCAAAAATGCAAGTATCATCCAGAAATAAACACTCTTATCCATACCGGTATCGGGGACAACAGGTTTATCCATATCGCATATGTTTGTAAATTCGGCATTAACCTCTTCTACCTTGCCTGCATCAACAAAGAATTCTGCCGCAATTTCGTAATCCTCGGATAAATAGGGCTTAATTTCCACCTCGTAAACTTTGGTATCATAGGTTACGCCCTTTTCCTCACCCTTCTTTTCATAAAGCTTATAAGAAAGGGTTTTTTCAATATCCTCGTTTGAGAGATTAATCTTTATTTTACCGTCACCGTTAGCATCGGTTTTTACGGTATATTCTTCAGCAGTTTCGGTATTTACAAGCACAAATTCAAAGCCTTCGGGACTGCGTTTATAGCTTCCCTTATTGCTTACGCGTTTTGTTACAGAAATATAAACCGAATTGTCCTTGGGAATTGGAGGTTTAAAGGTATTGTTAAAGACAACGTTAACGGCAAAGTCCGAGCCATAACGGGTTGACGTTGTGTGTTCACCGTTTTTTACATCGGAAATCTCAAGTTTGCCGTCCATATCCTTATCCGTGACAAAAAAAGAAAAGGCATTTATTGTGTCATCATAAACCATTCCCTTAAGCTCACCCTTTTCCTCACTCATACGAAATTCGTATTCGCCTACCGTATTAAAGGAAAGCTTAGAAATAGCCTTTGTGAAATCAAATTCAGGTTTAAAGTTTTCTTCGCTGTAGGTTATAGTTTGTTTGTCGAGCTTCACCCATTGACCGTTAAATTTATATTCCAACAGGAATGAGAAGGAATCGTTTTTCTTCCACTCTCTGCCTTCAAGCACCTTTTTGCCTTTTAAGGTTATATTTTTGCAATCGGCAGCTTTAGGAGAATAGATATTTACAAATTCCGTCTCAGCAAAGCTTACCTCGGGGACAAGAACGGTTTTTTTGTTTTCGTCCTTTTTGGCAAAGCCTTCTAAAGTAAACTCATTTTCCGAAACCGTAACGCTTGTACCCACGTCAATTCCTTCTACAGTAAAGGGAATATTAGGCTGTACCTTTACCGTAAGGTCGCCGTTTGCATCGGTTTTCATATTTCCCTGCACAGTTTTAAGGGTGGTTTCGGCATAGAATTTACCAAAAGAAAGGGTAAAATCAAAAGCAATATTTTCGGGTATGTCATAATCCTTACCAAGAGGATGCTCTACCCTTTTTATTACCGAAATGCCATTTGTAACTTTTTCTTCGGGCTTAAAAATGTTAATTAACGTATCGGTTTTTGAAGCCACAAAACAAAGAGTGGTATTGACAGAAGATAGTATAAGAGTAATCAGCGATATAATAAGTAACGCTAATTTGATTAATCTTTTCATACTATCAATACCTCCATTTTTATTTGTACTTTACGAAGGGCAGAAAGGACCATAAAAGCCTTCTTTTGTGCTTTTTGTAATACGCCCTTTCCCTGCCTTCGCTTCGCTTGATTTCGCTATTAAGATACTTTATTTCACTTTTAATTTCTACTGCAAAAACAGTTATTTTAACTGCTGTAACTATAGATAGCAGAACTAAGCCCAATATCAGCAGTTGTTCCATTTTGCTTACTCCACTAATTATTATACTCTTGGCTTACCTCCCACCCAGTGAGGTATAGGTGGGAGGTAAAAAGAGTTACAATTAGTAAACAACTACACCGTCAACAACAACGTTGAGCTTATCGGTACCCATAGAGTTTTTGTTACCCCAAAGAGTAGTACCGGTATTAATACCCTCATTGTTTATTTCATAACCGTTAACGGTGGTATTATTAACTATTAATTCATAGGCGCTACCATAATCGTTACCGATTTCAATTGCTGCCTTAAGGGAGGTTAAGCCGCCATTATCGTTAAATACGCAATTGTTTACGGTAAGCTTGGTATTTGTACCGCCATATAACAACAATGCTTTACCATCTGAATTAAAGGTACACTTGTTAAAGGTAGCGGTAGGAGCACCCCAAGTCCAGATATTGTAAACGTCGCCGGACACATTGAAGGTACAATTATTAAACTCACTGCTGTCATACAATGTAAAGGTTCCGTTAATGGTGCAGTTATTGTAGGTACCCTTCATTCTTGCGTAACCGGTATATGTTCTACTATCGGTATTGATTGTTACATTCTCAAAGGTTACGGTTGAACCGTCAAGACTATAGTCACAGCCTTCGTAAGAACCGTCATCCTGAGTAGCGATAACTGTATCGCCGTTACCGATAAAGGTAAGGGTTTTTCCCTGTGCAGAATCGGGAATAATAAAGGTGCCTGCGGGAAGAACGAGCTTGGTTGAACCGGCTTTAATAGCGGCGTCAAGCTCTGCATTATTGGAAACAAAGGACAATAGGGACTCACCTTCCTGCAGGTTGGCTTCATTTCCCTTAACTACATATCTGAGAATGGTGCCGTTTTGATCTACAACGGCAGCGCCAATCTTATTCACATTGTCGGGGCTGTTCAGCTGTACGTTATTTCTGCCAACATTTTCGCCATCTATCCAAAGCTCAACGGTGGTGGGCATAAGATTAGCAGAAGGAGCCTTTTCCCAACTCATAGTCCAGTAGTTATCAGTGTTTGAAGCTGCATTAAGCTTGATATTCCAAGTTACAAACACATCGCCGTCAATAATACCGTCAACGTTATTTAAAGAGGTTTCACCCATATAGGTGTCACCGGAATAAACCTTAATAACAAAGCTTTTCTTTGCATTACCGGTAGCCTCACCAAAAAGTCCGTCGGTGACTGTATAACCATAAGTAACGGTTCCGGAAGGCTTGTTGGATGTTTCAGGAGTTTCAATATCACCTGCAAGAATAGCAAAAGCGGTCTTTGCCTTACCATTTGCATCATTTTTATACTGTTCGGCAACTGCCATATTATCAGCCTGAATAGCGCTTGCTTTAATGTCAATGTTCATATTTTCGAACATACTGAGCTGTGCAGCATTAAAGGAAGCAGGTACGTTAAAGCCGTTAAAGAGAATAGACTCTTCACCCTTATCGAGAAGGAGATAATAGGTATAACGAATCTGATATTCTTCCATATCAGCGGTGTAGTAACCGTCGAACTCGGCGGAAGAAGAACCGTCAACCCAGTACAGACCTGCTTTTTCTTTACCTGCAATAAACCAGTTGGTAGCACCGATTACTGTAGAAACATTTGTGGTTTTAGCAAAATCAACCTTTAAAACGTGCTCAGGGAGACCGTATGTGCCGTCAATAACACCACGTGCATCATTAATTCCTGCGGCACCGGGACGGGGATTATAGTTAATACCAAAGCCGTCGAATATGTAATCATAAATAGCCTGAATTTGAGCTTCAGAGTAACCCTTTGGCTCATAGAATTCATCAATAGCATTGTTTATTTCAAGAGCATTGTTAAAGGTTACCTCTACTGCTACATAAGCAGGTCTATTTCCTACATTTTTAATACTAACTTCCTTCTGAAGATAGTCACCGGGCATAACGCCTTCATAGATTGCGCCGTCATCGTTTTCTTTAACTGTTCCTGCGCCATAAACGTCTACTTTCTCGTTGAGTTCAATTGCAATTTTGCCTACTGAAAAAACGTTGCCCTTTTCAATGGGATCAATTGTAAGATATGCGATAGTTCCGCCTACTGCCACAGCGGCAATAAGGAAGAGGGATATGCACATTATAAGTGTTTTCTTTAAATTTTTCACTTTTGTATCCTCCGAAATTATTTAACTGTAGCGTTCTGAGTGTTACCGGTTACAAGAGTATCGATATTGTCTGCAGTAATTAAAACGCCGTTAAGTCTGCAATTTTCAAGAGTAACAGCAGCTCTGGCATCTATTTCAAAGCCAGCTTCAAAGTCGCAGTTTACAAATTCGGTAGGAGCATAAGGACGGCAGAATGCATAGCCTGCGCCTTCGCCGAAGCTACAACCGTCAAATTTAACGGTACCGATAGTTGCGGCATAAGAGGTCCAACCGTTGAAGGTGGAATTATAAGCGAAAAGGTTCTGGTTTGTACCCTGGTCGCAGGAGATAGTATAGGTAGGTCCGTCAATGATAACGTTTTCAAGAATAACGGGAGCGCTGTAATTGCTGTTATGGTTTACAAATATACCGCGGAAGCCCTTCTGAATGGTGAGGTTTTTAATAGTACCGCCGGTAGTACTGATAGCACTATCCCAAGTGGTGTTTGCGCCATTTACTTCAAGAGTATTTCCTTTGCCGTCGATAGTTTCGCCGTTTTTAATGTTAACGCCGGTTGTACCGTAAGCATTGCTTTCGCTTGCCTGTTCAATTACAACGTCATCTGTAAAATATACGTCTTGACCTGCTTTAGTTGCAGCTACAAAAGCGTCACCGCTATTAACTACAGCGGGAAGGGGCTTACCTTCAAACCAAGCAACAGCGCTATCTGCTACTTTACCGAAAGCCTCGTCAAGAGCAGCCTGAGCGCTTGAGAAACCAGCAGTCTGAACAGCCTGAGAAATAGCGATAATATCGTATGTTCCGTTTTTGTTGCCATCTACTTTTTCAACTTCTGCATTGTCACAAGCCTTATTCATATAAACCTGTAAGAGAGAAGGAATGGTAGTGGTCTTGGGAGCAACAGCATCCTGATGAACAGCTTCCCAAATCATATAGTTTTCGCCGTTAATTTCAGCAACGAAAGGCTCTGCCCATACCCAAGCTCCGTCAAAGTCAAACTCTGCACCGTCTTCGCAGTTACGGGAAAAACCGATAACTTTATTTCTAAAATCGTCAATAGCAGCATATTCGCCCATTTCAAAAGCAAATACAGTACGAACGAAAGCATCGCTTTTGCCCTTGTTTTCTACAGAAACGTATTTATCAACTACGTTGTTCATAGTAAAGCTTCTGTATGCGCCGTCTGCCTCAGCGGTATTTTCCCAACCGAGTTCGCCAACGTAAGGCATAAGGGGCTTAGCCTGTGTAAAGTCAACAAGTTCGCCCACTTCGTTGTATTCCTGTTCGATTTGCTCGATGTCAACGCTGCCAACGGTCATTACGTTTGTTTTAGAATCTGTGTCGGTAAGATACGCGATAGTTCCTGCAATAGCAAGAGCAGCTACAAGTACCATAGCAAGACACATAAGAATTACTTTTTTAAAGTTTTTCATTTTCTCTTACTCCTTTAAAATAAATTATTTTTGTGTTATAGCCCAAGCCTTTTCGGCTGAATCTATCTCGGTTATTTCGCTGTCACGCTGAACAGCATATGCAGTAAAGGAAAGTGTGGGCATTTCGGAAAGAGTATTAAGCATTTCCTTTGTAACGTCGCCCTTTACCATTACTTTATTATCTTTAAGTACGGGGAATTCAAGGTCATCCTTACTGCTGTCAACCGCTCTGTAGTAAACACCTTCAACGTCCTTTAAGGGTGTCCAGCCTTCAGCAGTTTCAAATTCCATAAAATCGTCAAATTTAGCAGGTTCGCCCGATTTTTCGATTTTAACAAAAAGCCAACAGTCCTCGCTGTCTTTTTCAACGGTAATGGTGGGATCTTTGTCGATTTTGTGACCTGGTACCATACGGTAGGTATTGGTATAAGGATCGCCGTCACCGTCGTTTGTATCGCTTTCTTCGATAGTGATATCGATATCACCGTAAGTAAAGGTATTTACAACAGGTTTTGTTTCGGCAACAAGCCATGCAAAAGTTCCGCTTACAATACTGAATACAAGTGTTGTTACGCTGAGCATTAACAGCACAGTTTTTAAGATACCTTGTTTTGTAAAAAGCTTTCTTTTCATCTTTTCGCCGCCTTTCTTAGTTCATCTGAAGGTCAAAAGCTGCCCAGGCTGCATCCTCGTTTTCAAAGCCTAACTTTTGTATAGCGTTACCTAATACAGAAATCTTCATTTCGCTGATTTTTGCAAGTTCTTCACCGTTAATTTCACCGGGGACCTTAATTTTTGTGAAAAGAGGTTCAAGAGCTTTATCTTGGCTTAACTTATCTATAGCTTCTTTATAACGGAATTCATAGGTAGCGGTATTATCGCCGTTGTCGGTAATTTTTACGCACTTCCAAATAGCCGCATCATAGCCTTCTACGTAATTTTCAGGAAGAAAATCATCGCCGAATACTGCCTTAATGTCAGCCATATCGCTTATTGTAACAAGCATACGGACATAGGAAGCCTCGCTTCCCTTTTTAACGGTTACAGTAGGGTCTTTAACGTAAACACCGCCGGGGATAAGGTGATATTCATTCTCCTTAACTCTGTCGGTGCCGACTACTTGGCCCAGTTCATCTACGTCTGCTTCATCAAGAGTTATATCCACGTTACCTACGGTAAAGGTGTTAACAACTTCGTCTGTATCCGAAAGATAAGCAAGTGTTCCCATTACCGAAGCAAAAACCAGCAGACACACACTAATGCACAGCAGTACTGTCTTCATTTTCTTCATTTTGCTTTTCTCCTTTTTTATTTTTATCGGGTTCTTCACCCGTAATGAAGTCAATCATAAATACAAGTATTGTAAGAATAATTCCTACAGCAATACCTAAATACATACCGGGCGGTGTTGTAACAAAGTTTGCAACATAACCCAGATAACTAATTTTAAATATTGGCTTACCCAGCACGTTATCCATATGTACCCTGCCGTTATCAGCGCTTTTATTGGCGTCACCCTTGGTTGAAAAATAAAGAATACCATCCTCATTTTCAATATCTACAATTCTATGGGTTACCGTTGTTTCGCTTGATACCAAAAAGGTTATAACGTCGCCTACTTCAAGGTCACTGGGCTCAACACTTTTAACGTATATAATGGCGCCTGTTTTATATTTGGGCTCCATAGACGGTGATAAAACGGTATAAACCTTTAGTCCAAGAATACGTACACCCGCAATAAGTATTGCAAAAATCACAACCAAACAAACTATAGCTGCAGATACGCTTTTGAGAATAATTTTAGTTTTTTTCTTCAATTTCCAAATTACTCCTCCCGCATATCAGTCAGCTTCTTTGTTTAAACCTATATATGCTATAAACAATTGATTGGGTTATTGATTATAAAACTTTATTTTTGGGAAACAATAAATAATACCCGACGACATCGGCGATTTCGTTTATTACCCACATAAAAGAAAAAATTAAAAAATGGTAAGAACATAAAAGGATTTTCCTTTGTTCTTACCATTTTTTTGACCATTTAAGGAGTTTGTATAAACATAAGTTTCTGCATATTTTTTTGCTTTAATTCA
>JAZSHI010000010.1:0-39591 GCA_045533195.1 Acutalibacteraceae bacterium | reverse complement strand
TTGGACAAGTTACCGATCCTTCCGTTTCCAATACTCCGGGCGCATTCAATTCTCTTTTCGGACCGGACCCCAAAAACCTGTTGGGTGTGGTGATTCTTACCTCTCTTGGCACCTGGGGGCTTCCTCAGATGGTTCAAAAATTCTATGCCATTAAAAATGAGGGCGCTATTAAAAAGGGTACCGTTATTTCAACAATTTTCGCACTTATAGTTGCAGGCGGTTGCTACTTCTTAGGCGGCTTTGGCAGACTCTTTACCCCAGACCTTTCTGCAGATGGTTCTGTTATTTTTGATTCCATTATTCCTAATATGCTTTCTAATCTTTCACCCATTCTTATTGGTGTGGTAATTGTTCTTGTTCTTTCGGCTTCTATGTCAACCCTTTCTTCCCTTGTTTTAACCTCCTCTTCGACATTGACTCTCGATGTGGTTAAGCCCTTAATCAAAAAGGAAATAAGCGAAAAAAGAAGCGTTCTTATAATGCGAATATTTATAGTATTCTTTATAGTGATTTCTGCTGTAATAGCCATTTTGAAGGATTCCGTATGGTCGGACTCGGTATTTATCCCTCAGATGATGGGTGTTTCATGGGGAGCTTTGGCAGGCGCCTTTCTTGCTCCTTTCCTCTATGGCTTATACTCTAAAAAGACCACTAAAGCTGCGGTGGCGGTAAGCTTTGCTTTCGGTGTAGGACTTGAAATAGTGCAGCTTTTAATCGGTATGGGACTTATAAAGGTCAGCAATATCCCCGTTTTAAGCTTTGTATTTACAAATTCTCTCTATTCCGGTGTATTTGCAATGCTTGGCGGACTCGTCCTCGTTCCGATAGTCAGCGCATTTACTAAAAAGACACTTCCTAAAAACATTGAAGAAAAATTCAGTTGCTATGAGCATACTGTAGTTACAAATAAAAAATCTTCCCTTGGATAAATTAAACGATGCACGAAATTTTCGTGCATCGTTTTTACTTATTTTAAAATATGAGTATTTTATAGTTATATTGTGAGACAGGTCTCACAGTTATATTTTTGATAAATCAAAAGTGATATTAAAACCTTGAGGTTTCAGTTATATTTTATTCGCTTTCAAACTGCCAAAGGCAATATCACTTGTCGTAAGACAAATACAACTGCGAAGCAATATAACTCGCCGCAAGGCGAATAAAACTGTGGTTGTGTCCTTACGGGTACAACCACTAATAAGGGAAGACTTTTTTGGTTGCTTTTGTATGTTGTTTATGGTAGAATATTAGGCAAGAAAGTCGAAAAGTAGGGAATAGTAATTTTCCAGAGTTTCTCCCGAAGAAAAGAAAATATTATGCTTTGCGCAAGGAACTGTGATTATAGAAGCATTTTCTATAATTTTTGCGACCTTGGGATGAAATTCGTTTTTTACTACCGTCTCATTTTCGGCGCTTATAATAAGTACCTTGGATTTTATTCTTTTAAGATTTTTCTTTCTCATAATTTTATCCTGAACGGCAAGTGCGTCCCACATCCATTTGTTAGTGGCGGAGGCAGATTGATACTCTTTTTTACTCTTTCTTATTTCCATTGTAGCGATAAAGCGTGAAAGAGAGGTGTCAAGGGTATCCTTGATTTGCACGTCGGGGTCGAATTTTCCGGCAAAAACGAAAGGTCTTTTCCAACCGAGAAACAGTCCGTGACAGGCTACCATAAGCATAACAAAGAAACGTGGCACACCTCTTGTTTTCGGACTTATCATAGGAGAAGAAAGAACTGCTTTCTCTATATTTTCATTGTGCTTCATCATATAAAGGAGAGCGACGGCGCCGCCCATAGAATGTGAAAACAGATGTATGGGAAGGTCTTTTCCGCGGGACTTTACAAGCTTTTCTACTACACATTCAAGGTCTTTAACATAATTTTTAAAGGACCTTATGTGAATAAGATTTAAGTTTTCTGCTTCGCGGCAGGAGAGCCCGTGACCTCTCTGGTCATAAATAAACACGTTGTAATTAAGCTTTAAAAAGTACATTACAGTTTCGCGGTATTTTGGAGAAAATTCCGTAAAGCCGTGGAGTATTACCATATTTTTATCGGCATTTTTTTGAAGGTAGCTTTCACAGTAAAGGGAGTTACCGTCAAAGCTTTCAAGATAAACGATTTCGCGTATATCCTTTAACTGTTGTTCAAAAATCGGCATTTTCTCATTGAAATTTTCTTCATTTAAAATTTTGGGATAGTCGGTTTTCATATTTACTCTCCAAATATTTTTTAGCAAAGAAGGGAATAATAATGATATCTTTTAAAAAGAAATCTTTTAAGAGGATATGGAAAGCTATCATTATTTCGTTCTTTTCATTTATTATTATATCACTAATGCTGACAAAAGTCATTTATGATTTTACATTCAGCCGTTATGATGAGGCTGCAGTTATACCCGAAAGCCTTAGCGAGTTTATAGATAAAAGGCAGGAACTGACCTTTAAAAGCGGAAAAAACAGCCTTTGCGGATATTTCTATGAGGGAAATTCAAAATCACTTATTGTTTTGGTTACGGGTTATAAAGCGGTGGCTGATGATTATATATGGCAGATAAAGGAACTGACAGACCTTGGCTACGGCATTTTTACCTTTGATACTACGGGGTATTTAAAAAGCGAGGGGAAGGATTCCGTAGGCTTTGCGCAGACGGTTTATGACCTTAAAAGCGCCCTTGAGTTTTTGGAAAAGAATAACCGTTTCGGATATGAAGATATATATCTTTTGGGACATAGCCGAGGGGCATACGCTGTACTGAGTGTTCTTGATGACGGATATGATATAAAAGCGGCGGTAAGTGTCAGCGGAGTGAACAGCAGTATGGAGGCTATCATTCAGCCCGCTGCCGATAAAGTAGGCTTTATAGCATATCTTAATTATCCTTTTTTGTGGCTTTATCAGAGAGCTCTTTTTGATAAAGAAACCCTTAACACAAGGGCAGATGAGAATATAAGCAAAAGCGATATTCCCGTTTTGGTGGTACAGGGAGAAAATGATGATACCTATCCTAAAGAAAAGTATTCCGTATTTTCGCATATTGGTGGGGAAAATAAGAACGTCACCCTTTTAGTTATGGATAAAGAGGGAAGCGACGGACATACAAATCTTTTATTTGAAGCGGACGGTACGGCAAATAACGGATTACTGGAAAATATCGACAGTTTTTTAAAGACGAGGGGAAAATAAAATGAGTGTTGTGGTTATACCTGCTTATCA
Source organism: Acutalibacteraceae bacterium (assembly GCA_045533195.1). Classification (GTDB taxonomy): domain Bacteria; phylum Bacillota; class Clostridia; order Oscillospirales; family Acutalibacteraceae; genus SIG607. The sequence goes on along the minus strand of JAZSHI010000010.1, from coordinate 36,371 downwards.
ACCTGATGAAGAACTTATAGGGCTGGTTAATGAGCTTTCAAAGCAGAAATTTTCCATACTTATTGTGGATGACGGCAGCAGTTGTGCCTGCAACCAGATTTTTGATGCGGTGTCACCCTATGCGAAGATTATTCATTCAAAAGAAAATGAAGGCAAGGGCGCGGCGCTGAAAAAAGGCTTTGCCGCCGTAAGAGAATTATTTCCCGATGAGGAGCATATTATAACTGCCGATGCTGACGGTCAGCACAGGGTTGAAGACATAGTAAGAGTAAAGGAAAAACTTCAAAACGGCAATGATTTCGTTTTAAGCGTAAGATATCTTCAGGGAAAAATTCCCTTCCGTTCAAAATTCGGAAACGGGCTTTCAAGAATAGTTTATACTATTCTTACGGGACACTATTTTGATGATAATCAGTCGGGACTACGAGGCTTTCATAAAAAGCATATTGATTGGCTTTTAAAGGTAAAGGGCGATAAATATGACTATGAAATGAATATGCTTTGCTTTGCCGATAAACAGGGAATAAAAATAGCTACTATGCCCATAAAGGCAATTTATATAGACGGTAATAAAAGTTCTCACTTTAATCCCGTTAAGGATACCGTAAGAATATATAAAAGACTGTTTTCAAGCCTTTGGCCCTCTTTAATAAGTGTTTTGGTTATGATTACTTCCTTTGCTCTTATTTCGGCATTCTTTTCGTATAGCCAAGCATACGTTGCAGTGCCCTTTGCCGTTGTAACGTCAACCCTTGTATCAATTTTTCTGCAGCGCTTCGTGGTATTCAAAAAGGTTATTTATAAAGACTATTTCAGAACATTGCTGTTCGGTGCCATAAGAGCCAGCGCATATACCGGATTTTTAAAGCTTATCGGCGCGTTTACTCAGGTGATACCTATTTTCTTACTGCTTTTTGTAGGTATGCTGCTTGTACTGTTTGTAGAGTATCATATACATAAGATTATGCACAGAATAATGTGGATAGGCTAACAAAGATAAATTTACCGACCGCTTCGGCGGTCGGTATTTTTTATTTTTCCATAGCCTTTTTGATTTTTTCTCTAAATCCCGCTTCTTCAAGTCTTAGTAGCTGTTCAATACAGGAAACAACGGTATCCTCCACCGCACAGCCGTGCATTTTAATAACCGTTTTTTTGGTGCCTAAGAAGGTTGCGCCGCCGCGGGCATTATAGTTAAAGGTCTGATTTATATAATGTGAAATTGCTTTAATCAGGGGATCGTCACTGCGGTTTTCTCTTTTAGCCATTTCATCAACAATACCCTTTGCAACAAGGCCTGTAGCCTCGGCGCATTTAAGGATGATATTGCCTGAAAAACCGTCGCTGACAACTACGTCTGCATAGCCTGTTACAAGGTCGCTGCCTTCCATATTTCCTATAAAATTAATGGGAAGCTCTTTTATAAGCGAATAGGCTTCTTTGGTAAGGTCATTGCCTTTGCCTTCTTCCTTGCCAACCGATAGAAGAGCTACGCGAGGCTTAGTATCGGGGGATACGCACTCTTTAAAGGCGTTGCCCATAAGCGCAAAACGAACAAGGTCGTGGGGGGTGCAGGCTATATTTGCGCCGCAATCCACAAGACATACGAGCTTTCCGTTAAAAAGGGGCAAATCGGAAGAAAGGGCAGGGGTGCGAAGCCCCTTTATAAGACCTAAATGACGGATAGAACCGATAAGAAGCGCACCTGTACTTCCGGCACTCAGCATACCGATGCAATCATCATTATTCTTTAAATTGGTAAGAGAAAGCACCATAGAGCTATTTTCTCTGCCGCTGAAAACCACCTGAGGATTTTCGTCATTTTTAATGAAGTCATCGGTTTCGATTATTTCGATACGGTCATTTTCTCCTGTAAGGGAAGTGATAACCTCTTTATTTCCTACAAATATGACACCTAAATCGTCATATTTTTCCATAGCCTTTAATGCGCCTTTTATAATGGGCGCAGGGCCGTTATCGGCGCCGTAAATATCAATTATTATTTTTTTCAAATCATTTCCTCTTATTCTATAGCAAAAATATAGCGGTAAACGTCTTGATTGCCTTCAATAAAGCCGATTTCAATAAGGGGAAATTCTTCCTTGAACATCTCTTCAAGGCGGCTTACCTCTTCTTCATCTGCGCCCTTGCCGTAAAAGGCGGTAACAACCTGTTTTTCGTCAATATCGGGCAATTTTCTGAAAAGCTCCATAGCAGCCGTTAAGGGATCGTCCACCGAAGCATAAACGGTATCTCCTTCAAGCCCCATCCATTGATCCTTCTTAATTTCAACACCGCTTATAAGGGCATCTCTTGTAGAGGTGGTAACGTAGCCTGTTTCAACGCTGTCAAGACAACAGGTCATATCATCAATAAGCTGTTCTACCGTATCTACCGAAAGGTCCATCATCGAAAGGGCAGAGAAGCCTTCCGCAAGGGATTTTGTTTTAATAACTCTTATGTCCGCGTCGGTATAAAGCTGGGCAGCCTGAAGGGCGGTAAGAATTACGTTTGAATCGTTGGGAAGAACGATAATGTGCTCGGCATTTGTCTTTTTAAAGGCATCAATGAAGTCTTCGGCGCTGGGATTATTTGTTCTTCCGCCGTCGATAATTACGTCAACACCTACGCCCGTAAAGAAGCTGCTGAGTCCTTCTCCGGTTGCTGTTGCAACAATGGAGAATTTCTTTTTTTCTTTTTCTTGAGCCCGAATTTCGCTGTGCTGAACAGACATATTTTCTATCTTTACGGTAACAAGCTCACCAAACTGACGAACGTGAGCAATAACCGTTTCGGGAGAAAAGGTGTGAACGTGTACCTTTACTAAACTGCCGTCCTGAACCGTTACTACAGAGTCACCGAGTTCGCCAAGCTTTTCTGTAAGGGCAGAAAGGGAAAAGGCGTCAATATCGGTTTTTGCCTTTAGTAACTGGAGTATAAATTCGGTACAGTAGCCGTATTCAAGAACGCTGTTTTCGTCAAAGCCTGAGGAAAGTACAAATTCGTTTGAGCTTTCAAGAATTTCGGTGTCATCAATTTCTTCACCGCGAATTGCAGAGAGCATACCTTCGAAAATGCATACAAGACCTGCGCCTCCGCTATCTACCACTCCTGCTTCCTTTAAAACGGGCAGAAGCTCAGGAGTGTGCTTTAAAGAACGGTGAAGTTTTTCAATAAGTAAGGTAAAAAGCTCTTCAAAGCTTTTGAATTCCTTTGAATTTAAGTAGTCGTTTCCCTCGCGAATAAGCGTAAGAATTGTGCCTTCGGTGGGGGTGGCAACGGCATTATATGCGTATTCCTTTCCCGACTCAAAGGCTGATTTGAAGGAATCAAAATCAAAGGAAACAATATTTTCACTGCCTACGGCAATGCCTCTTATAAACTGAGAAAGAATTACGCCTGAATTTCCGCGGGCAGAAAGAAGACAGTTGCGGGAAAAGCTTTTCATCATTTCACCAATGGAAGAAACAGCGCCTTTTGTCCCTGTTACACCGCCCTCTATGGTCATTGTCATATTCTTTCCCGTATCGCCGTCGGGGACGGGGAATACGTTAAGCTGGTCGATTACCGTCATATTACGTTTAAGATTGAGGTAACCGTACTTTAGCATATTTTGCCAAAGTGAAACGTCAATAGAACTGAGTATCATAAATTAATCATCACCTTTTATGGTAACTTCTTTTCCGTAGCAGAATGCAATTATGGTTCCGGGGCCAACACAGGAACCTACAATTGGAGCGATATAGCCGATGTGACAGCCGGCGAAGGAGATTTGCTCCATAGCCAAATCGCGAAGCAAGGTTGCGCTTTCTTCATCATCAGCGTGGGAAATATAAAGAATCTGATCTTCCGGATTTTCAACAACCTCGGCAAGATATTCAACTATAGCGCGTTTTGCGTTAAGAGCGCCCTTTGCTTTTTTGTAAGCATAGTTCTGACCTGCTGTGTCGGAAATAATAATGGGTTTAACACCAAAAAGATTTCCAAAGAAGGCTTTGGAAGCCTTGACTCTGCCGGCTCTTCTAAGATATTCCAGAGTGTCGCAGGTTCCGCACTGATTCATCTTAAGTCTGTTTTTAATGAGGAAATCGGCAACCTCTTGGGCATTTTTACCCTCTCCTCTAAGCTCAGCAGCCATAATAGCGAGACCGCCTTGACCGAAGGAGCTGATAAGAGAGTCAACACAGTAAATTTTATTATCAGGATATTCTTCCATAAGCTCCTTTGCAATAAGGGTTGCAAGGTTATATGAACCCGAAAGAGCCGAGGAACAGGATATGTAAATAATATCCTTGCCCTCTTTAAGATATGCAGAAAATTTGTTTGTAAATACCTCTCGGGGAACCTGAGTTGTGGTAATGCGGGTACCGTCTTTCATAAGGGAATAAAACTCTTTGGGAGAATGATACTGCCAGTCGAGTGTTGCAGGGTATTCTTTATCGTCAATAACATAGTTCATATAAACATAATCTATGTCATATTTAGTGCGAAGCTCGTTATTAAGGTCGCAGGTAGAGTCGGATATAATTGCAAAATTCATTTTTGTTCCTCCGATTATTTGTTTTTCTTACTTTCAATAATTTTTGTCATAAGCTCCTTTTCATAAGCCATATCCTTGCTTGTGGGCTTTCCTTTATAAAAGGCGGCGCAAAGTCCGGGGCCTATGGTAGCGCCGCAAGCAGTACCTACGGTGTTTAATATGATTTCTTTCGGGTTAAAGCGCTCTTTAATCTTCTGTGCTAATAATTTAGCGGCGGCTTCACGGTTTGTGTGAGCAACAAATACCGTTTGATTTTCAATGTCCTCGGCAGTCTCAGCCATATAATCAAGAAAAGATTCAATGGCGTCTCGCTGTCCCTTGATTTTTCCTATAACCTCGCTCATTCCGAATTCGTTAAAGTCGGCGATAATATTAAGACCTATCATCTGTCCGAACAAGGCTTTGAAATTAGAAACCCTTCCTGTTTTTACAAGGAAGAAAAGGTCATCCATAGAGCCTATCTGGTGAATAGTATGCTTTACTTCGTTAACGTAATCGGCAACCTCTTCAATAGAACAGCCTTCAGCCTGTTTTTTACTTGCTTCCATTATTAAAAGAGCAAGAGAGGTTGAATATCTCATTGAGTCAATACAGATAATTTTTCTGTCGGGGTATTTTTCCATTAAGTCATTGGCGACCTTTACGTTATTTTCATAAATGGAAGAAAGACTGGCAGAAAGGGAAATAGATAAAACATCTTTCCCTTCTTTTAAATATTTTTCGAAAACCTCGTAAACTTCACCTACCAAGGGGGTAGCGGTTTTATAAAGAGCCTTTCTGCCCTTCATAGAGTCATAATATTCTTTTGCCGAGATATATTCCCAGTCAAGAGAGGAAAGCTGTTCTTTTCCATCGGGATGATAAAGAATACCGTGCAGATAATCGGGAATATTAAACCTTTCACGTAATTCCTTGGTTAAATCACAAGAGGTATCGGGGATAATAACAAATTCACTCATACTTTTTCTCCTCAGAAACAATATACTCTAATATAACACATTTATTTTCATTTTTCAACAAAATGAAACATTTTACAAAAAAATAGTGCAATTTATTTAAAGTTTTGATATAATAAATATTAATAATTTAGTGGAGAGAGTTTTATGTGGTGGATTTGGCTTATAGCTATTCTTTTATTTATACTTTTACCGGGCGGAGTTTTTATGCTTTTAAAGACCGTTCCCATTGCAAAACGGGTTTATAAAGAACAGCTTGTGAAAACCGACAAGGAAAAATGGGGCAGAGTATGCTCCTGCCTTGAAAATGAAGAGCAGGTTGCTATGTGGGAAGCCGGTATAGAGTGGGCAGAACAAAGAAAAGACAAAATGGAAGAGGTTCATATCGTAAATGATTCTCTAAATCTTTATGGTGAATTTTACCGCTTTAGCGATACGGGAAAATGTGTTATTATACTTCCGGGCAGATGTGAATGTCTTAAATATTCCTACTATTTTGCCCTGCCTTACGAAAAATCGGGCTTTAACGTCTTGGTTATCGACTCACGCGCTCACGGGCTGAGCGACGGAATCTATAATACAATAGGTCTTAAAGAGGGCGGGGATTTACTTTCTTGGACGAATTTTATTATAGAAAAGTATAATATTAAAGAAATTTATTACCACGGAATTTGCGTTGGTACAGCCTCTTGTCTTGTGGCTATGACTGACAAAAATTGTCCTAAAGAAGTAAAAGGTCTTGTGACTGAAGGCTGCTTTACTTCCTTTAAGGAAACCTTCCTCCGTCATATGAAGGAGCTGGGACGTCCAACCTTCCCCGTGCTTAATCTTGTAATGTACTTTATAAAGAAATATGCAGGGGCAGACTACAGAAAGGTGGCGCCCATTAAGCTTTTTAAAAGGATTAATCAGAGAGTTCTGTTTTTGTACGGTGAAAAGGATGTATTCTCTATCCCCGAAAAGAGTAAAGAGCTTTTTGCCGCCACAGCATCAAGCGATAAGCAGTTAAAGTGGTTTTCTAAAGGCGGACATTCCCATTTGCGTATAAACAATACTGAGGAATATGATAAAACTATTGAGGAATTTTTAAAGGATAATTGAGGATTTTAAAGAATGGTTAAAGGGAGAAAATTTGCGGTATTTACAATGGATTTAGAGGACCTTGCCGATACGGGATGTATTAGGGAAAGCAACCTTCAGTTACACGAGGATATGCTTGACGGTCTTGACGAATACATTAAATTACTTGATAAATACAGTATAAAGGCAACTCTTTTTGCGGTAAACGATGCGGCTTTAAAGGTGAAGGACAGGCTCAAAACCTATATTAAAAACGGTCACGATCTCGCCCTTCACGGCTTTGACCATGCCGCCCCCATTACGATGGGGAAAAATGAATTTAAAGAGAAGATAGGCACTGCAAAAAAACAGCTTGAAGAAACCTTCGGGGTTAAAATTACGGGATATCGCGCCCCTTATTTCAGTCTTGACAATACCCGTCTTGAAGTGCTGAGGGAATTAGGCTTTACCTACGATTCAAGTAAGTTTGATTTCCCAAAAAGAACCTATGCCGCCGAAATTGATACAACCGATTTTAAAAAGATTGCAGAAAATATATTCCGTCGTTCAGGTTTTTACGAGTTTGGTATGCCTTTAAATAAATTTTTCGGACTTCGAATTCCTGTTTCGGGCGGCGGTTATGTGAGACTGGGGGATTGGAGCTTTTTTGCGTCAATGCTTTATAACTATCTTGCCAATAATAATTATTATGTGTTTTACCTTCATCCCTTTGAAATTTCAAAGGCAAAAATGCCCGAAACTCCCAATCTTAAGAGTTATGATAAATATTATCTGAGGGCAGGGGTTAAAAGCTATCCGAGAAAAATAGAAATGATTATAAAAATGCTGAAAAAACTGGGCTACGAATTTATTACCTTCAGCGAACTTGCTTGTCGTCTTGAAGCAGGCGAAAAAATGTTTGGATAAATCAAAGCACTCGAAGAATTAACTTCGGGTGCTTTTTATGTTACAGTAGTTATAATCAGTGGGTTTTCAATGCTGTGGGAGGCATTTATATCTTTATAGGATATACTTTTAAAGTTCGTTATGCCGGTCCCCGTCATTTTGAAATAGGCTTCTTTGGCTGTCCATATTTTAAGGAGATTAAGATTCTCCTGAGCTTCGGTTTGGCTTTGACTAAGATATTCTAAATCACTATCGGTGCATATTCTGTTTTTTAGCCGCATATCAATAGGTTTTAATACTTCAATATCAAGACCTACGGGAGTAGGATGAAACGTTACTGCGGCAAAATCTCCCGAATGGCTGATACTTATGTAAAGGGGACTGTCTTTTATAAAGGGTTTGCCCTTTTCATCCCTTAAAAGCGCGATTTCTTCCGGCGGTATGTTTAAAAGCAGGGAAGCATTGCTTTTGGTCAGCCATTCCGCCGCAACGCTTAAAAGTTTGCCCTGTTTATGCTTTAAGGAATTTATATAATTTTTTCGTTTTTCGTCCATAAGAGAAAGGCAAAGGTTAAAATTTTCTTCGCTGAAATCGTTAATATTAAGTAAAAACGTCTGCAAATCCTCGCCCTCCTTGACTTTGTTTCCTTTTACATATATAATAATTATTATATTTCATATTATATCAAATATTACTTCTCGGTACAAGGTGTAAATTATGAAGAAAATGTTTAAAAATCTGATATTCGGTTCCTTAAACCGCCTTAAAGAAAGTGAATTGTCCTTGAAGACTGTTTACGATATTACATTCAGTGAGCCGTCTTTTATTATGGCAGAGGAGAATGACGGCTATAAAATCACCTCTTATACATACGGTGAGGTTAAGGAAAAAATAGAAAAAACTGCAGATGCAATTTACAGCGCTATTGGTGCTACCCATAGTTATATTGGTCTTGCTATGGAAAACAGTGTTGACTGGGTGGTTGCCTTTTGGGCGATTCTAAAAAGCGGAAATAAGCCCTATTTAGTTAATTTGCGCCATCCCCATAGCCTTTCACAGAAAATCATAAACAATTTGGGCATAAAAACCATCATCTGCGATAAAAAAGGAAAACTCGACGCCGATTATATTGAGTTTAATGATTTATCCGGCGGCGTTATGGAAATTGATGAATTTGAAGATGAAATTGCTCTTGCAACCTCGGGTACAAGCCTAAGTGAGACCATTTGCTTTTATAACGGAAAAAACATCTGCGCCCAGATTTTTAACACCGAAAAAATAGTTAAGGAAAACCAAGGAATTTATGCTCATTATAAAGGCAGTTTAAAGCAACTGGCTTTCCTGCCTTTTTACCACGTTTTCGGACTTTTTGCTGTATATTTCTGGTTTACCTTCTTTAAAAGAACGGTGGTTTTTCTAAAGGATATGTCGGCAGACACCATTCTTTCTACCTGTAAAATGCACAAGGTAACCCATATTTTCGCTGTGCCGATGCTGTGGCATACTGTTGAAAAAAAGGTTGTAAAAACTGCCGAACAGCAGGGCAAAGCCGAAAAGCTTCAAAAGGCATTAGGGTTTTCCGAAAAACTTCAAAGCATTTTACCTATGAAAACAGGAACCTTTTTTGCTAAAAAACTTTTAAAGAGTGTTACCGATAAGATTTTTGGCGACAGTCTTCTCTTTTGTATCAGCGGCGGAAGCTTTCTAAAGCCCTCTGCTTTAAAGCTTATAAATGCGCTGGGGTATCCTCTTTATAACGGCTTTGGAATGAGTGAAATCGGTATTACTTCGGTTGAACTTTCCAAAAAAATTAAAATCAGAAATAAAAATTCAATAGGAAAGCCTTTTGCTTCGGTAGAATATTTTATTGATGATGACAAAGTTTTAACCGTTAAAGGCGAATCCTTGTGCTTTAAGCGTTTAAAGGACGGTAAAGAGATTTTCGACAACGGTGTTTTTTCTACAGGTGACATAGTCGAAATGGACCAAAGCGGAAGCTATTATATTAAGGGCAGAATGGGTGACACCGTAATAGGCGAAAACGGTGAAAATATCAACCCCGATATAATTGAAGCTATGTTTGATATAAGGGATGCTTTAAATATAAGCGTTCTCGGAATAGAGGATACTCTTTCAATGGTGGTACAGATAAGTCCTTATCTTCCTCTTAAAAAGCGAGAAGAAATGCGCCTTTATATTGAAGAAATTAATGCGAAACTGCCCTTACTTTCACAGATTAAGCGTATTTTTGTTACTACCGACAGCATTATGGCTCAAACGGCTATAAAGGTTAGCAGAAAATATCTTATAAGAGAAATAGAAAACGGCAACATTAAACTTTCGCCCTTTGAAAAATGTGAAAATATCTATGAAGAAGGGTATGAAAACACCGCGCTTATGAAAAAGGTTATCGAAGTAATTTCAAAGGTAACTGATGAAGATAAAGAAAAAATTACCCTTGATACCAACTTACTTTGCGACCTTGAAATTTCCAGTATTCAGTATTTTTCAATACTTTCTGCCCTTGCCGAAGAATTCGACCTTGTGGCAAAAAGCGACGATAAATATCTTTTTACAATAAGAGAAATGTGTGAGTATATAGAAAGGCAGCTTTAATATATGAACCAAAAAAACGTAAACAAATTTTTTCTGGGATTTGTAAAGCTTACGGGCGTTATTCCCGCATTACTGTTTTTTAAACCGAAAATTTACCGCGTCGGTAAAGAGTCAAAGCTCAAAAAGGGTATGATACTTGTTTCCAATCATAAATCTTTAATGGATTTTGTCCTTTATCTTATAATATTTTTCGGCAAAACAATACGCTTTTTAATGGCGGAAGCGCTTTTTAACAAGGGAAAGCTTTTTGCGAATTTCCTTTTTGCCATAGGCGGTATTTACGTCAACCGTGATGCCTGTGATTTAAGCTTTATGAGTGAGAGCGTAAATGAACTAAATAAAAAAGGAAACGTTGCAGTATTCCCCGAAGGAAGACTTCCTGTAGGGAATAAACCCTTTCCTTTTAAACCCGGTGTCACCTATATTGCAGTTAAGAGTAACGCGCAAATTCTTCCCGTTTATACCGATGGTAATTACGGACTTTTTAAAAGGGCAAGGGTAGTTATAGGCGAACCCTTTAATATAACCGATTATATTGAAGGAGAACTTAATGAAAAGGAATATGAGCGATTGACACTTATAATCAGAGAAAAAACCTATGCTTTAAGGGAGTATATAAAGTAATGAAAAAGGGTAAAAAAGGCTTTTGGCATTATCTTCCTATGGATACGGGAAGATTTATATACTGGCTTATGCACGGCTATTACCGTTTTAAGAAAATCGGTATCGACGGTAAAAAATATAAAAATCCCAAGGGAGCGGCTATAATAGTTTCCTTTCATAAAGGCTTTTCCGATCCCTTTATAATGGGCAGTATGTTCTGTAAAAGACGTCTTTATTTTCTTGCCGCCAAAGAGGTAATGTTTAATAAAACGGTAGAAGCCTTACTTAAGGCTATGGGCTGTATAAAAATAGACAGAGACGCTTCAGACATTGAAGCCATAAAGCAAAGCGTTGAGGTACTTAAAAACGGAAATCTTCTCGGAATGTTCCCCGAAGGCGGTATTCACCGTGAAGGCGAAGGAGATAAAATTAAGGGCGGCGCAATTCTTATAGCTTTAAGGGCAGGTGTTCCCATAATTCCGGTATATACCGAAAAAAGAAACAGTATATTTAAAAGAAAGCTTGTAATCGTGGGCGAAAACTTTAACTATGATGATTACTGCGCCAAAAGGTTTCCGTCGGTAAGCGACTTAAACCTTGCCGCCGAGGAGCTTTACAAAAAAATGGAGGAGTGTAAAAAGGCTTATGAACAGTACTCTAAGTAAATTAACCCAGCTTTTTGAAAATGTTTTTGAAAATGAAATAGATTTAAAGGATATAAGTGAAGAGTCCCGTCTTGTTGAAGACCTTGGTATGAATTCCATTGGTCTTTTGTATATGGCAATGGCGGTGGAGGAGGAATTTTCGGTATCCTTCAAAAATGAAGATTTTGCCCTTTTACATACCGTAGGCGACGTAATAAGAAAGATAGAAGAAAACTAATGGAATGGGTTGTAAAAAAGGCGAAAAAGGGCGATATAATCAGAACAAGGGTTAAATTTTATTATCATTACGGAATTTTTATTGATGAAGAAAATATAATTCAGTTCGGCTTTCGTGATAACAGCGGTATTGCACCCGAAAACATAGCCGTAATATCAACCGATATAAAAACCTTTTGCGAGGGTACTGCATTAGAAACTGCTGTTCTTTCGGTTAAGGAAAAATTAAAACGCAAAAGCATAAAGGAAATAATCCAAACGGCACAAAATTCCCTTGGCGAAAAGGGATACAATATTTTGCATAATAACTGTGAACACTTTGTCAACAGATGTGTTTTCGGTGAAGCGAAATCTACTTTTTTAGACAGTGCCCGTCAGGAAATAAAAGAAAAACTGAATAAAAACAAAAATTGACACAAAAATCACTTTTTGATATAATAAAGATACAAATGAAAGGAGAATTTTTATGATTTGCAATAGATGTTCGGCTGAAATTCCCGATAATTCAAGATTTTGCGGAGTGTGTGGCGCACCCATACCTTCGGCTTATGAACAGGCTACATATACTCCGCCTGTAAGTGAGCCTGTAAAAGAGTACACCGTAGCAGAAGAAAAGGAATGTCTTGACAGTTTTGCCCGTTTCTTTAAATATGAGAGACTTTCTTGGAAGATATTCGGAATAGTATGGCTTGTAATTTCCTGTTTCTTCGGTGGCTTGGGTTTTCTCGCTATTGTTACTAGCACAGCAGTTGACGGATTTTTATCGGTAATCGGTGTTATGTATATGTTATACGCAGTATTGTTCCTGCCTGTTGCTATAGTAAATTTAAAAATGATTGGCAGAGCAGAGCATTATATGAATATCGTTTATAACGATGCCGCGGCTGTTGAAGAGAGAGCAGGCAGCATAGGTATGATGGTTCTCGGATATCTTTTTAATCCTGTTGCTCTTATCTTTATTATTATAAACTTTGTAAGAAGCAAAACCGAAAAGGATATTTTAAAAAGTGCTCAGCGCCGTCAGGAAGAATTTAAGAGAAATAACAATATTTAAAAACAAAAACTGCAGGTCAACGACTTGCAGTTTTTTTATACTATTGACATAACTAAAGTCAGTACAATAACGAAGGAAAAGTTAAAGGCGGAAAACAGTTTAATATAATAGCCTTGCTTTTTGGGATTATGCTTTGTATATTCTCTGTAGGTTATAAGACTGGCTAAAGAAGCGATAAGCGTTCCGGCACCGCCGATATTTACCCCCAGCAGTAAATCGTGATAGTTTGATGTAAACTGAGAAAGCAGTATGGCGGAGGGCACGTTGCTTATAAACTGACAGGAAAGGGTAGAGAATATAAGAGTGTTTTTGCTGAGTAAGAATGAAAAGAATTCTCGCACCGCGTCTATCCTTGCCATATTTCCCGAAAAAATAAAGAAGAATACAAAGGTTAAAAGCAGGGGATAATCTACCTTTTTTAGTGCCGATTTATCCATAAAGAAAAGAACCAAGGGAATTATTATAAGACCGAAATAATAGGGAATTCCGCGAAAAACAATAGCAATAGAAAAAGCAAAAAGCAAAAGATAAAGGGCGGTTTTGCCTTTGGGCAAGGGTTTTGTTTCTTCCTTTATGAAAATCTCTTCCTTTTTTACAAATATAATACAGCATAGCGTTATAAGGAGAATGGAAAGAGCAAAGGGTAAAAGCATAATGCCCATAAATTCCATTGTTGGAATTTTGAATTTTGAGTAAAGATATAAATTCTGAGGATTGCCGAATGGGGTGAGCATACCGCCGAGATTAGCGGCAATATTTTGCATAATAAAGGTGAAAGCCATAAGCCTTTCCTTGCCCGTTTCCTTTAAAACAAAGTAGCCAAGGGGTAAAAAGGTAAGAAGCGCCATATCATTGGCAATAAGCATTGAGCCTATAAAGGTTATGTAAACAAGCACTAATATACTTGACCGCGTGGTTTTGAATTTTTTTACAATATAGGAAGCAAGGGTATAGAAAAAGCGGATATTTTTAAGGGCGCACACCACCGCTAAAACACAGAAAAGACAGGTAAGAGTCTTAAAGTCAAAGTAGGAAAGGTATTTTGAGTCAACGGGAACAAATACTGTTGTTATAAGCGCTGCAGTTAGCGCAATTACCATAACGGCATTGCTTTTTATAAAGTTTATAAGAGGCGCAAAGGAAAATTTTACCCAATTAAAATGAAAATGATGCTTTATAACGTGTGTTGCCAAAATAATCCCTCCTTTTCACAAGGAGAGATTATATCATAAATTTTTTATTATTTCTATTGACAATAATTATAAATATTCGCGCTTTTCGACATAAAAAACCGCACCATTTTTACAAGGTGCGGTTTAATTTGTTAAAAAGTAAAGGAAATTGTTAGCTTTTCATTTTGGAAGGTATAGGGGATTCTCTTTTCTTCGCCGTTACCAAGAGTAACTAAAATAACCTTTTTACGAATAGAGTAGGTGCCCTTTAAGGTTTCGTAAGGCTTTTTAGCATCCTTTTTGGTTTTGGTTTCTTTGTATTTTCCCTTTTCAAAGGTAAGTTCGATTTTTTCACCGTTATATTCATATTCCCAAGTACCTTCAAGGGCTTTTGTTGTTTTTGTCAGCAATTCCCCGTCGATGCTTTCGATTTCCTGCTCACGTAGGAGCTCCTCTTCGGTTTTTCCGTCCGGCGCTATTTGTCGGGCAAGTTTTTCGCCCGATTCGATATAGGTTATTTTGCTTATTGGTATTTCCTGTTTTTCGCAGTATCCGTTTTTTGCAATAACCGTTAAAACTATTTTTCCGTTTACGGTAAGGTCATCCTTGTTGACTAAAAATGCAGAAATAAAATCCAAGCTTTCCCCCTTTTTAAGTGTCTGACCGAGGGCGGCGTTTGTAAGGGGAGTTATTTCAAAGGGAGCACTTGCCACGGGATTTGCACAGTATAAATCATCATATTCGTTAACAGAGTTAACGGTAAGGGTTGCGCCACTTCCTATAGAACTGCCGTTTTGAGTAAAGTAAAAGAAGGTTACGTCATTTTCTATTGCTTTTACAGTATAAAGGCAGTAAATCATTAATTTTTCGCCTTTATAGGAATTATTTACGTAAAGACTGAGATTTTCTATTGCATTGCTTTCGTAAATTTCAGGCTCTTTGTTTTTACATCCGCAAAGGGAAACGAGCATTAAGACGGCAAGAAAAAATGCAAGAATTTTCTTTGTCATATTACTCACCAAACTTTACGGTTTTTGCTCTGTCAAGGAAATAGTCTTTATACTCTGTATAATCCTTGTCCTCACAGGTGAATTGCACCATATAGAAGGCATAGTCGGATTTATAAAGAGCAATAAGATAGTTGTAGGTTTTATTAAGCTCGGTGTTTTTAAAGCTGTATTCAATGTAGTTTATACCGTCTTTTTGGTGAAGGGAAGGATTTTTATCACTGCAGTTATACATAACAATGTTAGCATATTGCTCAATGGTATAATCACTAAAGCCTTCCATAATATCAAAGCTTTCTTTAACCACAAAAACCGCAACGGTGGCAGAATCAAAACAAGCATAAAAGCCTTCCTGCTCACTTTCTACGTATGCTTCGTTAAGGGTAATATTAAATTCATTTTTTGTAAAAACCTTTTCTTTGGTATCCTTAACAGCGCAACCTCCAAGGGTAAAAATAAATATAAGTAATAAAACAAGAGAAACTAATTTTTTCATAATTTCGCCTCCATACGCTGATATTTTACCATACAAAATGTCAGCATACAAGGTTTATTTATCTAAATCTACAAAATAATCTAATTTGCCGTTAACGGTATGAGGTAATCGCTCGACTAAAATCAATTCCTTTGGCACCATATGTTCATCAAGGTGTTTATTAAAATATTTATACAATTGTTCTTTTGCAGTTTTTTTATTGACGTTGTTTTTTAGCTCAATATAAGCTCTTGCACATTTTCCGTGTGAATGTTCGCTATCTTTAATTCCAACAACCAAACATTTGCTTACAAGAGGGCATTTTATAATTGCCTGCTCTATTGAATAAGGGGAAACTTTTGTGCCATCAAAGCGCACATACATTCTTTTTATTCTCTCGCAGAAAAACAGAGCGCCGCTTTCATCTACATATCCTATATCACCGGTATGCAACCACGTTTTTCCGTCGGAATGAATTTTTAGAAGTTTTTCATTGAGAGCTTCCTCTTTATAATACCCCTTGCACACAGAAGGACTGCATATACATATTTCCCCTTTATGACCTACAGACACTTTTTTATCAGTGTCTGTTTCAAATATTCCGATAAGGGTATTTATAAGAGGCATCCCGACACTTCCTATAGGAGAAGAAAGAACGGTTGTGGTGGCGGTAGAGGTGCTTTCCGATAATCCGTAACCTATTACAATCGGATTATTACAATTGCATTTTTTAAAAATATCATTTATGACTTTTTGCTCTTTTTCGGTCATGGTATCTCCGCCTACGATAGCGGTTTTTAAAAATGAAAGGTCACAGCCTTTAAAATCTGATTTTATGAAATATTCCCAATGAGCCGGTACAGAGATGAAATAATTTGGCTTTTCCTTTAATAAAATGTTTTTGAGCTTTTTTGTGTTAACAAGAGGAATAAGATTCACTCTTATTCCTGTAATCAAAGGCAAATGAACGGCTATTGTTACGCTGTAACAGGTGAAAAGAGGCATTATATTTAGAATAGAGTCACCTGCCTTTAAGTTCTTATTGGCATTTTTATGCTGAATTACGGCGGCATTAATATTTTCATTGGTAAGAATTATACTTTTTCTTCCGTGGGTAGTTCCGCTGGTATAAAAATATCCGAAAATATTATTCGTAGAAGTTTGCGCAGTGATATCTTCGCCGTCTATAACAGCATTAATAAAGCTATCGTAGGAAATCAGGTTTTTCTTTTTCGAAACCAAAAAATTTCTTCCTGTAAACAAATCTGCAACGCAAGAAAAGAATTTCGAAAAAGAGCCTATGGAATGAGCGGGATTTATATATACAATGTTGCAGTCAGTTATGTCCGCAAACTCTTTGACCTGAAAGTCGGGGATAAAGCATAATTTGGGAGAAAAAACAGATACGGTTTCCTTAATCTCTTCTTTCTTGGCTCGGCAGTCAAAGGCACAGTATATGGCGCCTATTTTGTTGATTGCATATATTAAAAATATGCCTTCGGGCGTTCCAGGAAGAGAAGAAGCTACCACGTCGTCCTTTTTGATTCCGTAGGCGCGCAAAGCCCGTACTATTTCGTTGATATTTGTGAGAGTTTCGCCATAGGAAAAATTTTTTCCGTAAAATGATATGGCAGTATTATTAAGATAATTTTCGGCATTTTTTTGGAAATACTGATATACAGATAAGTTTTGCGGTATGTATTCTTCATAATGATTTTTCATTTTTTTACCCCTTTAAGCAGTATATTACATTAAGTTTACTCAATTTCTGAGTAAAAGTCAATACTCAAATATTGAGTATGATACCATAATTATGTCATTAAATAAAGTGGGTGCAATTATGGAGTACAGAGAGCGAATGAAAAATTTGCGTGAAGACAGGGATTTGACGCAGTCTCAGTTGGGAAAGGTTCTTAATAAAAGTCAACAAGGCTACAGTCATATTGAGTCGGGTAGAGCAGAACTAAAAATAGAAGATTTGATTAAACTTTGTGATTTTTACGGAGTTTCCGCAGATTATTTCATCTGCCGCACAGATGTAAAAAAACCGAGATAACGCCAAATGCATTATCTCGGTTTTTTATGTTTAAAGTCTAAAGTTTTTCTGAAGCGTACTGTTCTTTTTATACATTTCACAAAACCACTTGAACTTGCCGCTCATCTGTAAAAAGTCGGGCGCCGTCGCTTTCGATATATTCGCGGTAGCAATGATAATCAACCATAATTTTTCTATAAAACTATTTCTATACCGTCTCTTTCGAGTATCTGTACGTCCTCGCCTTTATAAGCTTTGATAAATTCTTCAATTAAAGGAATACGCTGATTTGTATAGTGGGTAAAGCGGATTTTTTTGATTTTATCTTCCTTGCCGCAAAAGACCTCTAAAAGATCGGGAGCATCAAAGTGAGCGCTTTCTAAAACAAGCAAATCATTATCTTTCTCAAGTATTTGAGTAGGGAAGTCGTCTTTGGGCCCTTTATAACTCATATCACCGCTGAAGAATGCGCGTTTGCCCTCTGCTTCAAAAAGGAAGGCAAAGGAAACTTCGCAGTGCTTTGTTCTAAAAGCTGTAACCTTTAAAACGCCGTCGTCATAAATTTGACCAGCCTCGATTTCAACAAATTCGTTTTTAAAGTCGGGGCTTTCACCGCCTGTTGCCATTTTTAACTGTTCCATAGCATTAATAAGCTGACTCTTTGGCGCAGGAAGATAAATAGCGGTGTCAGAAAAACGGTGCCACCAGCAGTTAAGACCTGCTAAAAAGGGATAAAGACCGCCTGTATGGTCAAAATGGTTGTGGGTGATAAATACAGCCTTTACGTCCTTGCTGTCAAGGTCGCGGTTTTTAAGCTCTTCGAGAGCATTTATACCCATATCAATAAAATAAATATTTCCTTCAATTTCAACCATAGTACAGGAGCAACGTCTATTCTTTTCGGGTACGCCGTGGCTTGTTCCTAAAAATGTAATCTTCATAATAAACACCTCTGTTTTTAGTCTTTTGATTTAGCACCATTTAAAATGTAGTGCTTCGGTAAACCGTTTTGCATATGGAAGGTTTGTTCGCCTCTGATAAGCGGTAAAAAGTATTCTATAGCATCACTTGTTATGCCGTTATTTTCTTCGTTTATCCATTCATTTGGGAAGTACTTAATGCGGTTTGCGACCTTATCCACATCAATGCAGTCTATTTTTACTGTGTACGGACTGTTACGTACACGCTTAAAGGTCATCATCTTGCCTGAGAGTCCGCTGAGGGCAGCCTTAACAGCGGCAGCACCTATTTCTTCGGCTTCGGTAATATCACATTCTGAAGCCAAATGAGAAGAACAACGCTGCATTACGTTAAGCTCAATGGAACGAACCTTGCATTTAATGTCTCGTTGGACTATTTTTTCTAATGCTTTTCCTGCGCCTGCAAGATATTTGTGACCGAAGTTGTCAACCTTTCCTGACTGGAACTG
The DNA here is from genome assembly GCA_045533195.1 of Acutalibacteraceae bacterium. Classification (GTDB taxonomy): domain Bacteria; phylum Bacillota; class Clostridia; order Oscillospirales; family Acutalibacteraceae; genus SIG607. The sequence continues at coordinate 17,638 of JAZSHI010000010.1, read as the reverse complement.
ACCTATATCTTCCTCGCTCAAACCTATACCCTCGGATACTGCAACAATAACAGAGCGGTGCTTTTTCTGTACTTCTTTTACGTCTTCAACAAACTGTTTGACAGAAAAGGGCTTTTCGGGAAGATAAATAAGATGGGGAGCAGACTCGCCGCATGCATAAAGAATTGACGTGGAAGCGGTAAGCCAACCTGTATCTCTGCCCATAATTTCAACTATTGTAACACTGTCAAGGTCATAAACACTGCTGTCACGGGTTATCTCTAAAAGCGTGGTAGCAAGATATTTTGCCGCAGAACCAAAGCCGGGGGTGTGGTCGGTTTCGGGAAGGTCGTTATCTATGGTTTTGGGCACACCGATAACCTTAATATCTATACCCTTTTCCTTAAAATATTTATTCAGCTTCATTACGGTATCCATAGAGTCATTACCGCCGATATAGAAAAAAGCTCCTATATCATACTTTTGAAGTGTGGAAAGAATCGCCTTATAAACATCGGGGTTTTTATCAAAGGCAGGCAATTTATAACGGCAGGAGCCTAAAAGGGAAGAAGGGGTTTGTCTTATAAGCTCGATATCGGTGTCATCGGCAAAGGCATTAACAAGATTAACGAGATTATCGTTAATGAGTCCTTCAATACCATTTAGAGAGCCGTAAACTATGCCGATTTCATCATATTTTAAAGCACCCTTAAAAACGCCTAAAAGAGAAGCGTTAATTGCGCAGGTAGGGCCGCCTGACTGTGCAACAGCAATATTCATAAAAATTTTCTCCTCTACTTTATCTAATCTGCCAATATTTTACCACAAATCAAATTTAAAAACAAGACAAAAGGGGTAAAAAAATAGACTTTGCAGATTAAGATAACTGTAATTCTTTGAGTATTAAATCATACATCACGTCATATCCGCGGTCATTGGGATGAAGCCCGTCGCTCAGCAGGGAATTAACGGTAATATTATTGGTCTGACAGTATTCGGTAAATAAATCATACATACTTATAAGGGCAAAACCGAGGTTTTCCTCTGCTTTTTTATAAATGGCATTAATATCATCCATATGTAAGATTCGCCAGTAGTCTTCACCATCTTGCTCGTTAGCAGTGCTGGCAGGAATATTTGCCATAAAGATAACGTTTTTACGAGCTTCATCTAACATATTGTAAAGCTTTACCACGTTGTTATAAAATTCAGTTCCGAGCTCCTCACGGGTTGGCTTGTAGCCTGTTCTAAAATAAACGTGGCGGTTATTTGTGCCAATGGTACAAATTATAAGGTCATCATCCTTTTCAACCAAAGTGTCAAAATTACTTATGATAAATTCAATGGTTGTACCGGTACAGGCATTGTTTATAACCGAGCAATTGTAGTTTTCTTCCATATAGCTCTTGAATTTATTCGCCCAGCAGTAACCGTTCGGGTTTCGCGCAAAGTCTTTTATAAAAGAGTGGCCGTTCTGCGCAAAATTTGTGCCTCCGACACCGTGGGTGATGGAGTCTCCAAGGAGCTTTATACGGGTGTGTGACTTTGATGACGATGTATTTTTTAATACTTCATAGGCTTTTTTCATAATTATGACCTCGCTTTTATATCAATTATTTATTGTGACAAAAAGATTTTTTCCGCTTTTTACTTATTTAAAACTTTATACTTAACTCTCGGTCCGTACTTAACAGAAGAAAGAAGTCCTAAATCTTCAAATTTAAGAACAAAACCTCTGATGGTTGCATAGGCAGCATCACCAAAATCCTTTTCAAGCTGTTTTGTAGAGAACTCTTCTGTACCGTAGAAAGAAAGCACAAACTTCCAGAGCTTTGTTTCTTTTTCTGTCACCTTACCGTCCTTAACGGCATCATCATAAACAGTTAAGGTTTCAACGGCGGCAGAACCTTCATTCATTTTGTTGTACACATTATTTATGAAATAAAGAATGAACGGAGTTACATCAATTTTACCGCTATACTTTTTGTTCTCTTCAATAGCCGTGTAAGCATCATAATACGCCTTGCGGCTTTTTTCGATTTGACTTGAAAACGGAATAAACAATGCTGACTGATAACCCTTTTGAATCAAAAACCACAAATGCACAAGCCGCGCCATTCTGCCGTTGCCGTCAAAATAGGGATGCAAAAAAGCAATATAAAAATGAATAATCGCAGCTTTTGCAAGGTCGTTAATATCGTCTTCTGCATTAACAAATGCTATAAGCGAATTCATAAACTGCGGAACCTTTTTATATTCAAGTCCCGAATGTTCAAGATGGTCGCTGACAACATAAACTGTATCGTGTCTATAGAAATTGCCTTCGGCTAATTTATTATCATCGGTTAGAAAATCACCAACCGTCATCATATAGAGCTTAAAAAGGTTTTCTTCGGTAATTTTGTTAGCGGTATCGGCAATAAACTCAAGGCCGTGCTTAATCCCTAAAATTCTGTTCTCCTGCTCGTCCTTCGGTGCCATACCTTTCAGGATTCTGCGCACACTGTCTCTGCTAAAGTCGATACTTTCAATGGCAGAGGTTGCAACAATCTCATCCTCGGCTGCCTTAATACCGTAATGCCCTCCTTGTGATTGTAACAAAAGTTTTACAGCACTTTGATTTACCGCCGCGTGATTTTCGATAAAAACAATGTTATTATCATCAAAATCCAAAAGCGGCAAAGTTTTATAATATAATTCTTCTAAGGTCTGCAAAAAAGCATTAAAATCTTCTCCGTATTTATATTGCATTTTTTGATAATCGGTAAAATGCTTGTCCTTTAGCATTTTAGTAAAAATTTTAATATCCATAAAAACCTCCGATATTAGTTGGTATCAGTTTGTATCAGTATAACGCAAATAAGAAAGATTGTCAAGTGTAATAAAGAACGCTCCGTTACTTCCTTATGTAAATCATTTTTGATACACGCTGACGCGTGAAGAAATACAGCCTGACGGCTGATTCGCAACGGATAAAAAAATCGACTTGCTTTCACAAGTCGATTTTTGGGATATTAGGAACTATTATGATGCTGAGTATTATCTTATAAAAGATAGGGGGGTTGATGTCATTTATATTAAATCTTCTTTAATGCCAAATATCACCGTCATATTTTTCAAAGCAAGAGGCACAATACTCTTTAGTGTCTTGGCTTATACCAGATTTTTTGCCGCAATAATCACATAGTCCGTCCTCACCGCTAATTGTAGATGCTATTCCTGAACCAATATCCTCGGAACACATTGATATACATAAGCATAGCGCGCAAAATAATAGAGCGATAATAACAATCTTAGCGTTTTTATTCACAATAAACATCCTTTCCGCTATATGTTATAAATGATAACATATATTTATAACATTTGTCAAGGCATAATATTGGTGAGGTGATTTTATGAAAGAAAAATTCATCATAAATAAAAAGTTATTAAAAGGTGAAGACGGTTATAAAACTTTTTCAATAAGAATTAAAGATGAAACAGTAGGAAATCTTGACAAATTAGCAGAACAGACCAATCGTTCAAGAAATGAGCTTATAAACATTTTGCTTGATTATGCAATAGAAAATAGTGAAGTGAAATAATTAAAGCACCCAATTCCGTTTTGGAATGGGTGCTGTTTTTTATTGTTTTGACTTAATTGTATTCACCGAGGAAATCAGCATTACGCGAATGCTTGTGCAAGCAGAATCGAGATTTTTGTAGGTTTCTTCGTCGATATAATTTGTTTTATATAAAAGTTCGAGCCAATAACCAGTTTCATTTGCTTCTTTAAGTGCTATTTGAAGTTTTGATATAAAGTCTGTTTTGCCGTGAGCATACTGCGCTTCACGAATGTTTGCGCCGATAGAAGTGCCGCTTCTGCCGATTTGGTTGGAGATGATATTTTCTTTTTTGAGTTTAAGTTCTTTGACAAGATTGATAATTAATACGGCGAAGTCCATTGATTGAATTGATAATTTATCATCACGCATATTAGCACCTACTTTCAAATTTAGTATAGCATAATCTTTAAGTTTTGTAAATGAAGCATTTGCTTCGCAAATATGAAGCAGGGCTTACGCCCTATGAAGCACGAGCTATCGCTCGTATGAAGCGAAGCGTTCCTTATCGTGCCGCAAGCACACTTCATTAGCGTAAGCGTCTACATAGCCGAAGGCTGCTTCATGTTCCCGTAAGGGAACGCTTCATTCCACCAAACAGAAAAACCACCCTGATGGGTGGTTTTATCTGTTTGGTGGGAGAAGATGGATTCGAACCATCGAAGTCGAAGACAACAGATTTACAGTCTGCCCCCTTTGGCCGCTCGGGAATTCTCCCATATTTAGTTCTGCGAGGTAAGCCTCACCAAGATGGAGCTGGTGGACGGACAAAGCTTTTCCTTGCGGAAAATCTTTCGTGCTTGGTCACCGCACGTTCCGTGCAGTACCGCCCTGCGCACTTCGACACTAAAAACAATTATCAATTGTTTTCTTAACGTGTCTCACCCTCTTAGGCTTCAAGTCCACTTGAAGTTAGCTCGAAGATGGAGCTGGTGGACGGACTTGAACCCCCGACCTGCTGATTACAAATCAGCTGCTCTACCAACTGAGCTACACCAGCAAATTTAGAACGCTAAAATACTATACCACAAGAGGTCTAATCTGTCAAGCATTTTTTTAAAAAATTCGCAAATGTATTATTTTAGGAAAACAGTCAACAATATCTTTGCAACTTTTTTACGAAAGGAAAATGAAAAAATGAAAAAAATTCTATCGGTATTTTTATGTGCGGCTTTAATTTGTACTTTTGTATTCTCTCTTGCGGGTTGTAAAAGTACTACAGCGGCAGATAACATCTATTTTTTAAACTTCAAGCCTGAGGTGGCTTCGGTTTATGAAAAAATAGCAAAAGAATACGAAAACGAAACAGGCATTAAGGTGAAGGTGGTAACAGCCGCCGCAAACACCTATGAGCAAACTCTAAAGAGTGAAATTGCAAAAAGCAATCCGCCTACCATTTTTCAGGTTAACGGCCCTATAGGTTATGCAAGTTGGAAAAACTATTGTGCAGACCTTACCGACAGCGCTCTTTACGAATATCTTGCAGATAAAACCCTTGCAATAAAGGAAAATGACAGAGTTTACGCTATTCCTTACGTGGTTGAAGGCTACGGCATTATATATAATAATGAAATAATGGAAAAGTATTTTGCGCTTAGCAATAAAAAATCCACCTTAAAGAGCGCAAGGGAAATAAAGTCCTTTAACGACCTTAAAACAGTAGTTGAAGATATGACAGCAAGAAAAAGTGAGCTTGGTATCGATGGTGTATTTGCTTCTACTTCGCTTTTAGGCGGTGAAGAGTGGCGTTGGCACAGCCATCTTGCAAGTATTCCCCTTTATTATGAGCTGAGAGAAAAACACGCTGACTTGGACCCCATAGTTGCGGCAACCAATGCGGGCGACATTGAATTTAAGTATGCGGATAATTTTAAAAATATTTTTGACCTTTACGTTAACAATTCCGTTTCAGAGAAAACTCTCCTTGGCTCTAAATCGGTTAATGACTCTATGGCTGAATTTGCAACGGGCAAATGCGCTATGGTGCAAAACGGTACTTGGGCTTGGTCACAGATAAGCGAGGTTTCGGGCAACAAGGTGGATGAGGACGATATCGGAATGCTTCCCGTATATATGGGCATTGACGGGGAAGAGCATCACGGACTCTCCATTGGTACTGAAAACTATATTGCCGTAAACAGCAAGGTGAGTGAAGAACAGCAGAAGATGTCGCTTGATTTTCTTTCTTGGCTTTTTAGCAGCGAAAAGGGAAAAGATTTCGTTGAAAATGAGCTTAAATTTGCTACCCCCTTTACAACCCTTAAGGATTCTCAGCCCGATGATCCTCTTGCAAAAGAGATGGCGCGTTATATGAACGACCAGAATATTACCTCTGTTCCGTGGGTGTTTGTGGGATTTCCCAGTGAAAAGTTCAAAACCTCCTTCTCCGATGAACTTCTTTTATACGTTCAGTCGGGCAAAAGCTTTGATGAAATTAAAGAAATAGTAAAAAATAAATGGAAAAGTGAGCGATAACTAGTGCAAGGAAAAATTCTGAGTAAATATTTTCCCGTATTTGTCTTGCCTACCCTTGTTGCATTTGTCATAGTGTTTTTAATACCCTTTATAGAGGGAATTTATCTCTCCTTCACTTCCTTTACCACCGTTTCGGATGCCGTTTTCGTGGGACTGAGTAACTACAAATATGTATTTACTAACGGAGAATTTCTCTACTCCTTTATTTTTACCCTTCTTTTTGCTGTTGTGTCGGTGATAACGGTTAATTTGATAGCCTTCGGTCTGGCGCTTTTGCTGACGGGTAAAATAAGAGGAACTAATTTCTTCAGAACGGTATTCTTTATGCCTAATCTTATAGGCGGTATAGTGCTGGGTTATATATGGCAGCTTATTATAAACGGTATTCTTTTAAAATACGGATATTCAATAACAAGCAATGCAACCTTCGGCTTTTTAGGACTTGTTGCCCTTATGAACTGGCAGATGATAGGTTATATGATGATAATTTATATAGCGGGAATACAGAATATCCCTACTCAGCTTTTAGAGGCGGCAAAGGTGGACGGCGCTTCCTATCCCACCTTGCTTCGCAAAATTATTATTCCGTCGGTTATGCCGTCCATTACCATTTGTCTCTTTTTAACTATAACCAATTCCTTTAAGCTTTTTGACCAGAACCTTGCCCTTACTTCAGGCGCTCCTGCGGGAAAAACACGTATGCTTGCCTTAGATATTTACGAAACCTTTTACGGGAGGGTGGGTTATGAAGGAATAGGTCAGGCAAAAGCGGTGATATTCTTCCTTTTGGTTGCGATTATTTCTCTTTTACAGCTTTATATAACCGGCAAAAAGGAGCACGAAGCATAATGGAAAAACAAAATAAAACCCTTAATACCGTATTTTTTATACTGCTTTGTCTTTTTGCCGCAGTGTTTCTTTTTCCCATATTAATAGTGCTTATAAATTCCTTTAAAACTAAATTCAATATAAGCACCGCCCCCTTTAGTCTGCCTATGAGGGAGACCTTTGCGGGAATTGAAAACTATATTACGGGAATTAAAGCAACAGGCTTTCCCTCGGCTTTTTTCTGGTCGCTGTTTGTAACGGTATTAAGCGTTGGCGCAATACTTCTTTTTACCTCGATGACGGCGTGGTATATTGTAAGAGTAAAGGGTACTTTCAATAAGATTTTTTATTATTTATTACTTTTTTCAATGATAGTGCCCTTTCAGATGGTAATGTTTACTATGTCAAAGGCGGCAAATGTTTTAGGCCTTGATAACCCCTTGGGCTTGGTGGTTATATATCTTGGCTTTGGCGCGGGACTTTCAACCTTTATGTTCGTGGGCTTTATAAAATCGGTGCCCATTAGTATTGAGGAAGCGGCAACCATTGACGGTTGCACACCCCTTGAGACCTTTTTTCTGGTGGTCCTGCCCCTTTTAAAGCCTACGGCAATTACTATAGCCATACTTGATACTATGTGGATATGGAATGACTATCTGCTTCCTTATCTGACGGTAGGACACGACTATAAAACCATTCCTATTGCGGTACAGTATTTAAAGGGCGGCTACGGAAGTGTGGATATGGGCGCAATGATGGCAATGCTTATGCTTTCTATTATTCCCGTAGTGCTTTTTTACCTTTTGTGTCAGAAGTATATAATTAAAGGTGTAGCTTCTGGCGCTGTTAAGGGATAAATATAAATAGATGAAGTAAATATAAATAGATGAAGTAAAATTATGTTGACATTTCATTTAAAAAAATGTATTATTATGATGTATAGATATCTCTCGGAGGAAATGATATGAAAAGAATTGTCAGCATAATTTTATCTTTATTACTTATTATGGGAATGGTGCTTTGTTTGCCGTTTTCAGTTAGCGCTATTACAATCGAAGAAATGGATAGCGAGGCAGTTTACTTAAATCCCACCACTACCTTTGATTTTGAAGAGGATGGTGTAATTAAGGTTGGCGCTCAGTCCGTAGGCGATACTAAGGTTAGTTGGAAGGTTGATGCTGAAAACACCCTTGAATATTACTACAGTAGTTGGGGCTTTTCTCGTATTGCAGATAACCCTGTTAAAACTGCTACAAGCGGTGAAGGCAGTGTAGTTAATGCTTCAAATAAGGTAATTGGCGCTAGTAAGACACTTGATAATAATTGGGGTACAGGCGGTGGTTTTGTTATTAATACCATTACCGAGCGTGGTATAAAGCCGTACATATTAGAAAATAACACTACATATACCGTAGAATTCGATTACTTTATTGAGACTACTAATAATAAAAAGTCTGACGCTACTGACCTTCTCTCCATAGGCTACGGTTATGAAGAAAATACCGACAAAAATTATGGACCAATAAAATTATATAAAACTCCTATTAAAACCGTTGCTTCCTATAAAGGAAATCGCGATGCTGACGGAACCTTTACCGCTTATGACGGCGTAAAAGAGGTTGGCAACTGGTATCATTTCTCCGTTACCTTTAAAACAGACACTATGGAAAGTATGTATTCCACCACAAACGCGCCCTTCCTTATTCTTTATGCAAATATGTACACAGGCGCCTCTATGTACGTTGATAATTTTACCGTAGGCAAAACTCAGACCAATTCCGCCTTCTTTGATTATGAAGATAAAGACTTTATGCACCTTTCTTCATGGAATGCTGATACTCCAAAATGTGAATGGCAGGTTGACCCCTTAAATAAAATTGAATACTTTATATCAGGTTGGGGATTTACAAGTATCGGTGATAACCCTGTTAAAGAAAATACCGGAGTTTCGGGCAGTACTGTAAACGCTTCAAATAAGGCTATGCAGGCTAAAAAGACTGCTTATAACGATTGGTCCACCAGCGGCGGTAACGTTGTGAACCGCAAGACCGAAAAGGGTGTTGAGGCCCTCGTACTTGAAGAAAATACTACATATACCGTAGAGTTTGACTATATTGTAAACAGCACCTTCAAAGCAGGTGACTGGATTGATCCTGCCGACGGTACCAGAAACGGCACCTTGCTAGACACTAATACCTCTTTAATGTCCTTCGGCTACGGATATAAAACTACTGATACCAGTAATGGCTCTGCTCCTGTTAACGTCCCTAAAAAAACCGTTGCTACCATTGCTTCATATCAGCCAAGCCGCGATGCTTACGGTACTTTTAAAGAGGGCGCTGATGCAGGAAGTGCAACAAGACAGGTAGGTAGCTGGTATCATCAAAGCCATACCTTTACCACAGGCACCTTTGATTCTATTGCTGCCGGTTATGTTGATAATGGCGGATTTACTACAACCTCAAATGCGCCCTTCCTTATGTTCTATGCAACTCTTTATACAAACGACTGGTTTATGATAGATAATATTCGCATAACCAAGCACGTAAGTGTTAATCTTAATGCTAACGGCGGAAGTGTAAGCAGTGCTACATTCAGCGGTGTAATTGGTAGTACGATTTCCTTACCCACACCTTCAAAAATGGGTTATGAATTTACAGGCTGGTATAAAGACGGTGCTTGTACCGTTCCTTTTACCGATAAATACTTAACTAAGGAAAACGCAGGCAAAACCCTTTATGCAGGCTGGAAAATGGGTATTGAAAGCTTTGAAAACTATGTAGGTACCGGAATGAACACCAGCAGGTTTAAAGTTCTTGCCGATCAGGCATATATAGGCTCTAATTCCATGAGGTACAGTTGGACATCTAGTTGGCTTGGTTCGGGAAGAACCAGCAACAACAGTTACTTCCCGATTTTTACGTTGGAGAATAACGGAGAAGCTTCTACTACATATAAACTTACCTTTAGATATTATATCGGAGACATTGATATGGTTGTTCAGCCTACACTTGTTAAAAATGCAAGTAACTCTGCAACTGTATCTAAATTAGGCTCATCAAAAACTCTTTCAAGCAGCGGACAGGGTAGATGGCAGACCGTTTCTATGGTATTTACCGTAACCAATTCAAGCCTTTCTACTTATCCGATTCTTGCTCTTCACGCTTACGCAAACAGCAATGCCACTACAACTACATATTTCGATGACTTTGAGGTTACTCCTGTTCCTGTTATTGATGGTGTGACATCAAAAACGGGCTCCCTTACTGTATCAGGCAAAAGCGTTGATCTGGTAAACGGCGACGTTATTGATAACGGCTTTGTTTATAATAACGGTTATGCAGTTGAAGGCTGGTATAAGGATTCCGGATTAACAGACAAAATTTCCGCAAATGTTTATACAACAGATTTAACAGCTGCTTATCCTAAGTTCTCCGACAGAGTTGACCTTACTGCAAACGGTATTACTTCAACCGGAATTTCTAATAAGCATACAGGTGATTTTGCTGAGGCAGGCTATAATGACAGCCTTGTTTACAGCGGCGCAACAGGCAGCGGTACAGCAAAGCTTGTTAATGCTGCGGCCGGTACCTATATGGTAGAATTCCTTTATAAGAATAATGGCGGCAGCGACGTTACCGTAACAGTTGGCTCAGGCTCTTTCTTGCTTGGACGTTCAAAGACGGATAAATGGTATAAAGGCTTCGTTCCCGTTACCGTTTCCTCCGCAGGTATTCTTGCCTTGTCCGCTTCGGGCAACTCGGCTGTTGAAATTAAGGACGTATATATTAAAAACCTTAGCGGTTTAGTTTACGTGCTCTTTGACAGCACCGAATTCGGTGGAGAGGTTACTTGTGCATACGGAACAGCCGGCGCTAATCTTACCCTTGCTGAAAGCCCCATTGTTGAAGGCAAACAGTTCAGCGGTTGGTATAACGGAGATGCTAAATTTACCGATAAAGTCTTCCCCGCGTCTTCTGTATCTCTAAAAGCACAGATGACAGAGGCAGGCGAGAAGGTTGACGGTGACTGCGACGGCGACGGTGTATGCGATTCAATCGATCTTGCTAAGTTAAAACTTTATCTTGCTAAAATAGACAGCAAAATTGCAGACGGCGCTGATATAAACAGCGACGGCAAAATTAATGCAATTGACCTTGTTCTGCTTTATAACATTCTCGCAGACAACTAAAATATTTAATCGCTCTCCGTTTGGAGAGCGATTATTTTCGGGTGATACATTTTGAATTTCGGTTTTTTCCTTAAAAGCGGCGCTTTGGGTGTGAGTCTTGCTATGGATGCTTTTTCGGTATCCTTGGCAAACGGATTAAGTGAGCCTAAAATGAAAATAAAAAAGGCGTTTAGTATTGCCTTTATATTCGCTTTTTTTCAGGCGGCTATGCCAATTATTGGGTGGGTTTGCGTACACACCGTAGCGCAGCAATTTGAGTTTTTTCAAAAACTAATTCCATATATAGCACTTATTCTCCTTTTGTTTATAGGCGGAAAAATGCTTATAGAGGGAATAAAAAACAAATGCGAGGAAGATTGCGCGTCAACCTTTAAAGGAATTTTGGTGCAGGGTGTTGCAACCTCTATTGATGCTCTTTCTACAGGCTTTACAATAAGCGAATATGATGCTTTAAAGGCGGTTGTGTGCGCTGTATTAATAGCGCTGGTTACCTTTATAATATGCTTTATGGGTGTGTTTATAGGAAAAAAATTCGGCACCTCAATTTCCTCTAAAGCAGGAATATTCGGCGGAATAATTCTTATAATAATAGGTGTGCAAATCTTTATAAAAGGTGTGTTTTAAAAAACACTTGCATTTTTTAAAAAACTATGCTATAATTCATTGGCTACCGTTTACTATGCTTTTGGTGACTGCTCTTAAGAGAACACTCATGACCTAAGGCTTGGTTAACGGCGGACGATTTACATTAAAAAAGGAGTGAAAGAAATGACAGCAGAAAGAAAGCAGGCTCTTATTGCAGAGTACGCTACTCACGAAGGTGATACCGGTTCTCCCGAAGTACAGATTGCTCTTCTTACCGAGCGTATCAACGAGCTTACCGCTCATCTTAAGGTTCACGCAAAGGATCATCATTCCCGCCGCGGTCTTTTAAAGATGGTTGGTCATCGTCGTAATCTTCTTGCATATCTCACCAAGGTGGATATCAACAGATACCGTTCTATCATCAAACGTCTTGACATTCGTAAGTAATGGCAAAATCGGCAGACCGAAGAATTTTCGGTCTGCCTTCTTGCAGTTTTCAGGCGGTTTATGCTTAGCGGTAAATCGAGTGCCGAAGGATCGACATTGGATTTATTGCTAAAATAAGCCCCTGAAATGAAAATTAAGGAGGTAAAAATTATGTTCGAAAATTACAAGGTTTATGAAACCACACTTGCAGGCAGACCGTTAAAGCTTGAAACGGGCAAAATGGCTCAGCTTGCCAATGCCGCTGTTATGGCATCCTACGGTGACACAAGAGTTCTTTGTACCGTAACCGCATCCGCAAAACCCAGAGAGGGTGTTGATTTCTTCCCCCTTTCAGTTGACTATGAGGAAAAAATGTATTCCGTTGGCCGTTTCCCCGGCTCCTTTACAAGAAGAGAAGGCAAGGCTACCGATAAGGCAATTCTTGCTTCCCGTTGTATTGACCGTCCTATCCGTCCTCTTTTTCCCAAGGATATGAGAAACGACTGCTCTGTAGTTGCTACAGTTATGTGCGTTGACCCCGACTGTGATCCTCAGATTGCTGCAGCTATCGGTGTTTCCGCAGCTATCGCTATTTCCGATATTCCCTGGGCAGGTCCTATTTCTTCTGTAAATGTTGGTATTGTTGACGGCGAAATCGTTATCAACCCCACCCTTGAACAGAGAAAGACTACTACCCTTGACCTTACCGTTTCTTCTACCGCTGACCTTGTTGCTATGATTGAAGCAGGTGCATATGAAATCCCCGATGACGTTATGTTCGACGCTATTATGAAAGGTCACGAGGCTAACGTAAAGGTTGTTGAATTTATTAACGGCATTGTAGCCGAAATTGGCAAAGAAAAATTCGAATTCCAGTCTAACGATCCCGATCCTGCTATTATGGAAGAGATTGAAGCTTTCTGTATCGAAGACGTTAAAAAGGCGCTTGATACCGATGACAAGCTTGTAAGAGATGCAGCTCTTCTTCCAATTTATAACGCTGTTCACGAAAAATTCGACGAACGTTTTGAAGGACAGGAAGAAAAGCTTGACGAGATTATGTATCTCGTTCAGAAGCACGTAGTTCGCGCTTGGCTTAAGGATGAAAAGAAGCGTGTTGACGGCAGAGGTATTGATGAAATCCGTCCTCTTGACGCTCAGATTGACCTTCTTCCCAGAGTTCACGGTACAGGTATGTTCACCCGTGGTCAGACTCAGGTTCTTTCCTGCGCAACCTTAGCTTCAGTAAGCGAAGCACAGAAGCTTGACGGTCTTGATGAAGAGGTTGAAAAGCGTTATATCCATCACTACAATTTCCCCTCCTTCAGCGTTGGCGAAACCAAGCCCAGTAGAGGACCCGGCAGACGTGAAATCGGTCACGGCGCACTTGCTGAACGTTCTTTAGTTCCCGTACTTCCCAGTGTTGAAGAATTTCCCTATGCAATAAGAGTTGTAAGTGAAGTTCTTTCCTCTAACGGTTCTACCTCTCAGGCTTCCGTTTGCGGTTCTACCCTTGCTCTTATGGCAGCAGGTGTTCCCATTAAGGCTCCCGTTGCAGGTATCTCCTGCGGACTTATCACCGGTGATGAAGGCGTTTACGGCGACTTTATGACTATGGTTGACATTCAGGGCCTTGAAGACTTCTACGGCGATATGGACTTTAAGGTAGCAGGTACCAAAGAGGGTATTACCTCTATTCAGATGGACCTTAAGGTACACGGCCTTACTCCTGCAATTATTAAAGAGGCTCTTGAAAAGACTCACAAGGCAAGAAATTATATCCTTGACGAAGTTATCTGCAAGTGTATTGCCCAGCCCAGAGCAGAGCTTTCCAAGTATGCTCCCAAAATGCTTTCTACAGTTATTGATCCCTCTAAGATCGGTGACGTTATCGGTAAGCAGGGCAAGGTTATTCAGTCTATTCAGGAACAGTGCGAGGTTACTATTAACATTGAAGACGACGGTCACGTTTATATTGCAGGTATTGACATTGATAAGTGTAAGCAGGCTCTTTCCATTGTTGAGACTATCGCTAACGATCCCGAAGTAGGCGCTATTTATAAGGGTAAGGTTACCCGTCTTATGAACTTCGGCGCATTTGTTGAAATAGCTCCCGGTAAGGAAGGTCTTGTTCACATAAGCAAATTAGACGTAAAGAGAGTTGAAAAGGTTGAAGACGTTGTTTCTGTAGGCGACGAGGTTATCGTTAAGGTTACCGAAATCGACGATCAGGGCAGACTTAACCTTTCCAGAAGAGATGCTCTTGTTGAAATCGAAGGCGCAGTTGTTGAAGAGGGCGCAGAGGATGAAGAACCCAGAAAGCCGAGAAACAACGACAGACAGCGTCGCGGCTTTAAGCGTCGTAACGACTAATCGTCAAAAATCAAAATATTAAAAGGCGGTTGGTTTATAATAAACTGACCGCTATTTGTTTTAGGAGAACTTATATGGCTGATATTAAGCATGAGATAAACCGCCGAAGAACCTTTGCGATTATATCTCACCCCGACGCAGGTAAAACTACACTTACGGAAAAATTACTCCTTTACGGAGGCGCCATTCAGCTTGCGGGAAGCGTTAAGGGCAAAGCAACCGCCCGTCACGCTGTTTCCGACTGGATGGAGCTTGAAAAACAAAGAGGTATTTCTGTAACCTCTTCGGTTTTGCAGTTCGAATATGACGGATACTGTATAAATATTCTTGATACTCCGGGACATCAGGACTTCTCTGAGGATACCTACCGTACCCTTATGGCAGCCGACAGCGTTGTTATGGTTATTGACGGCGCAAAGGGTATTGAGCCTCAGACAAGAAAGCTGTTTAAGGTTGTGGCAAGAAGAAATATTCCGATTTTCACCTTTATAAATAAAATGGACCGTGATTCCCGCGACCCCTTTGACCTTATCGACCAGCTTGAAAAGGAGTTTGGTATAGGCACCTTCCCTTGCAACTGGCCTATTGGCTCGGGCAACGATTTCAAGGGAGTTTTCGACAGAGAAAACCGCAGAATCCTTGCCTTCGAGCAGTTCAAGAAGGGGCAGAGTAAGTTAGAGGCTATTGAGTGCGATATTACCGATACCGAAAAGCTGGATAGCTTAATAGGTCCCTATCTTCGCGCTGACCTTGTTGACCAGATAGAGCTTCTTGACGGCGCAAGTTTTGAATTTGATTTAGAAAAGGTAAGAACAGGAAAATTAAGTCCCGTATTCTTTGGCTCGGCTCTTACAAATTTCGGTGTAGAGCCCTTCCTTGAAAGCTTCCTTAAATATACCACCACACCTCTGCCCAGAAATACGGTTGAAGGTCAGGTAAATCCCGAGGATGATAATTTCTCGGCATTTGTATTTAAAATTCAGGCAAATATGAACAAGGCTCACCGCGACAGACTTACCTTTATGCGAATCTGTTCGGGCAAGTTCGAAAGAAACAAGGAATATTTCCACGTTCAAAGCGGAAAGCTTATGAAGCTTCCTCAGCCCCAACAGCTTATGGCTCAGGAAAGAGAAATTGTTGATGAAGCCTATGCAGGAGATATTATCGGTGTTTTCGATCCCGGTGTATTTTCCATTGGCGACACTGTATGCTCTGCTAAAAACAAGGTTACCTTCGAGGGTATTCCCACCTTTGCACCTGAGCATTTTGCTGTTTACGAGCAGGTAGATACTCTAAAGAGAAAACAGTTTGTAAAGGGTATGACTCAGATAGCCCAAGAAGGCGCTATACAGATTTTCCACGAACCCGAAAGCGGTATGGAAAGGGTAATTGTAGGCGTTGTAGGTGTATTGCAGTTCGAAGTGCTTGAATACCGACTTAAAAATGAGTATAATGTTGATGTAAGAAAGACGGCTATGCCCTATGAACTTATAAGATGGATAGAGGGCGACAATATTGACGTTAAGAAGCTCAATCTTACGTCCGATACAAAGCTTGTGCAGGACTTTAAGGACAGATACCTTCTTATCTTCACAAGCGAGTGGAATATAAATTGGGCGCTTCAGAAAAATGAAGGTCTGATTTTATCGGAATTTTCTAATAATTAGAAAAAGAGGGAAAGGCTATGCTCAACATAAAATTCGGGGCAAGTAAAAATGCAACTCGTATGTGGCGCGATTTTAACAAGCCGGACATCGAA
Organism: Acutalibacteraceae bacterium; assembly: GCA_045533195.1. Lineage (GTDB taxonomy): Bacteria > Bacillota > Clostridia > Oscillospirales > Acutalibacteraceae > SIG607. Next base: position 1,419 of record JAZSHI010000010.1, on the reverse strand, counting down.
AAAGGTTTTGTTATTCTTATGTGGGAGCAGAAATTTATAAAATATATTGTTACCCGTTATAAAGACCACTGTGCGCTCGGCGGTTTGGGTTTTGATAACAAATGCTCTGTTATCTTAGAGATAGAAAAGTACTAAAATGACTGACCTTTGGACATATTTAAAGTCGGCTAAAAAGCCTATTGTTTTATACGGCACCGGAGATGGCGCCGATAAAATTTACAAAAGGCTTTTAAAGGACGATATAAAGATAAGCGGTGTTTTTGCTTCCGACGGCTTTAAAAAAGGCAAGACCGCATACGGCTTTACCGTTACTTCCTATGGCGAACTTAAGGAAAAATTTAATGAAATGATTATTCTTGTTTGCTTTGGCAGTCATCTTGACGGTGTTATTGAAAATATACTAAGGCTGGAAGGTGAAAATGAACTTTATCTGCCCGACGTTCCCGTAACCTGCGGCGAAGTTTTTGATTTAAACTTTGCAAAAAACCATAAAGCAGAGCTTGAAAAGGTTTACGATATGCTAAGTGACGATAAATCAAAAAAGGTTTTCGAAAACACAGTTTATTTTAAGTTGACGGGCAAAAGCTCATATTTAAGGGAAATCGAAAGCGAAAGAGAAGAGGTTTTTACTCTTCTTTCCCTAAAGTCAGAAAGCTTTTTTGACCTTGGCGCATTTAACGGGGATACGGTAGAAGAATTTATAAAATACTGTCCCGATTATAAAAATATAATCGCCCTTGAGCCTGATTTAAGGAATTTTAAAAAGCTTACCGTAAGTACCGAAAAGGTAAAGGATATTATGCTTATAAATAAAGCAATATCCGATAAAACTGGTGTTATAAATATTTCGAAAAACAAGGGCAGAGGAAATTCTATAAGCGGTAAAACCGTGGAAATAGAAACAACCACCCTTAATGAAATGGCAAAAATTAATATGCCCACCTTTATAAAAATGGACGTAGAGGGCGCGGAGCTTTCTGCTATACTCGGCGGTGAAGAGGTGCTAAAGAATAAACCTAAGCTTCACCTTGCGGCTTATCACAGAAGCGAAGACCTTTTTGCGATTCCGCTTAAAATAAAGGCGCTTTGTCCCAGCTATAAAATTTATATGCGCAAGCATAAAGCCCTTCCTGCATGGGACATAAACTTTATTTTTGTTTAGTGTAGATTTGTCAATGATGTGAGACTGTGAAAGTAAAAAAATAATTGAAGAACTGTAGGCAATATGTTTTGGTGGAGAGAAGGGCGTAGCCCTGAAAGGAACCAAAACATATTGCGGTGCCTGTCAGAGCGGTATATTTTCTAATTCATGCCGTTTTTGTAAGGGTGTTTTCCAACCGAGCACTGACATCGGAATGCTGTTAGAACGCTTTAAATAACGCTTCATTTGTGTTAGCAAGTCATCGTATGAGTAAAACT
>JAZSHI010000027.1:0-6686 GCA_045533195.1 Acutalibacteraceae bacterium | reverse complement strand
AATCACCGACATTATTGAGTTTTGCGAAAGAAACGATAACAAAACAAACTGTCGCGGTCTTGCGATTCTTTTAGCTTCTTTACTTCGTTTAAACGGAATAAAAGCACAACATATTACCTGTTTGCCTTATGAAGATCCGTTTGACGATTGCCATGTGGTAGTGGATTGTCTGTTGCCATCAGGAAAACGAATTATGTTAGATCCGACATGGAGATTGTGTTTGAAAGACAAAGACGGAGAATATGTTTCTCTTCCTCGTTTAAGAGAATTATTACTCGCAGATGATCCGATTTTTGAAAATCCCACGGCTAACTATAACGGAAATGGATTTGCTAAAGAGTATCATAGAAACTATATGACTAAAAACACATTTCGCTTTGCACGCTGTACTCTTAACAAAGACGGTGTTGACGGTCGTACGGAAACCTCAAGGTACATAGAGTTGATTCCAATGGGCTATCCCATAGATAAGTTCTCTGAAAACAAAAAAGCAGAATTTGTTTATAATGATATTGAATTTTGGAAGATGTAAGTTATGAAAATACATATAATTGGTTGCAGTGGCTCGGGTAAAACATATTTGGCCAAGGCACTAAATGAAAAGTATAACATCCCGCACTATGATTTGGATGATATTCAATGGGATAACAATGCAGATGGTTATGGCGTTAAAATGCCTATTGAAAAGCGCACCGCATTACTTAATGATATTCTTAAAAATGACAATTGGATTATAGAAGGTGTATATTATGCTTGGGTTGGCAAATGCTTTGAAGATGCTGATAAAATCTATGTGCTTGATATACCTAAACGTGTTTATACTTATAGAATTATAAAGCGTGCCATTAAAAGAAAACTTGGCCTTGCAAAAGGCAAAAAAGAAACTTTGAAATCGGTTTATAACCTACTCAAATGGACGGATACTTTCAAAAATAAAAATATGGTTGAAATCAGAAAGATACTTAGCCATTATACACAGAAAACTATGTGGATTAAAAACCGAAAAGAAGTCAAAAGAGTAATTGATATGGAGAACTAATTATGAGTATTATTAAAACTGAACGGCTGTTACTTAGACCGCTTAACGAAACGGATGCAGCAGAAATGTTTAAAAATTGGACTTGGGATGAGCGTGTTGCTCGCTATTGCCGTTGGCATCCGCATAAAAGTATTGAAGAAACGAAACAACTGCTAAAAATGTATAAAAGCCAAACAGAGAAAGGGTTCGATTACCGTTGGGGTATTACTCTTAGAGATGGCAACAACCTAATTGGTGTAATTGATGTTATTGATTTATCAGAAGATAAAAAGACTGCTGAAGTTGGCTATGTTTTAGCATATGATTATTGGAATAACGGCTATCTAACGGAATCCTTGAAAGCAGTAATAACCGAACTTTTTAATGATGGTGTTGAAACGGTTATCGCAGATCATCATGTGGAAAATATAGCTTCCGGCAGGGTTATGGAGAAATGTGATATGAAATTCACACATTTTTCAAAAGCAAAGGCAAAATTCGGTTCAGATGAACTATGCGATGTAAAATGCTATGAAATTAAAAAAGGAATTGCAAATGAATAACCGCATCATAAATGACATAACAAACTTCATATTTGTTGAGGACAAACCGCAAAAGGTGGATGCTATTTTCCTGCCCGGTGGTTCCCATCCTGAACAACCTGAATATGCTGTTGAACTATATCGCAAGGGATATGCGAAGTGGCTTATTCCGTCAGGTGGAGTCAGTGTTAAACGAGATAGTTGGCCCGGTGTTCGCTCAAAGGCAGATATATACAATGGCGACTATCAATCCGACTGTGAGTTCTTTAGAGATGTGTTTGTTAAAAATGGAGTGCCTACTGATGTAATCGTTGGAGAAGATAAGTCTGGTCATACTCGTGACAACGCTTTCCTCTCTCGAAAGGTTGTTGATGAAAAAGGATTAGAGATAAAGTCGGCATTGATTATTTGTAAAGCATTTCACGCTCGGCGTTGTCTTATGCTTTATCAGATGGCGTTTCCCGATACAAAGTTTTATGTATGTCCTGTTGTATGTATGGGAATAACCAAAGATAATTGGTATAAATCCGAGCAAGGTATTGACCGTGTGCTTGGTGAACTTGCACGTTGTGGTAATCAGTTTGTCGGGGATATTAAGGAGTATTTGTTATGATTCACTATATGAATCTCGTTCCATCTGCTTTTAGAAAGATTGCGGATGGTAGTAAAACAATTGAACTTAGGCTTAATGATGAGAAGCGGCAACGAATCAATGTTGAAGATACCGTTGTTTTTGACTGTTCCTCAACCAAAGATATCATCACAGCACAGATTTCTGGACTACATAAATTCTCTAATTTTAAAGAATTGTACAATGCGTTGCCACTTGAAAAGTGCGGCTATACAGTTGCCGAACTTGATACTGCCCATTACACCGATATGGAACAGTATTACACCAAGGAGCAAATTAAAAAATATGGTGCCTTAGGTATAGAACTTTGTAATGTATCTTCAATCTGTGACATTAAAGAAATAATAACTGAACCTGATATATTGAAATTACTTGCACCGAGCGTATACAATCCCACTGAAGAACGATTACTGAACAGAGCAAAGAAATATCAAGAAAACGAAAACGCCAATATCTATGCCTACAAAGAGAATAGCAAATATAAAGGTATTGTTGTTTTCAAGACTCAAAACAACTCTGCCACCATACTTGATATTGCTATAAAACCTGAACACCAAGGTCAAGGTATTGGCAGTAAACTTATAGACTTTATTTTTAATAATTTTAATGTGCATAGTATCACCGCCGAAACTGATGACGATGCTATTGGGTTTTATAAAAGGTATGGATTTGCTGTTGCAAAAACCGAAACAAAGTTTAATACTAAAAGATATATCTGTGTATGTGATAAACCGAAAGGATAAAACTAATGTTTAAAGTAGATGTATATTTAAATTCGTTAATAGATTTGCTAAAAGCTTATTTTAAGGAACGCCTCCTTTATGTTGGACTTCAGGGCAGTTATTTAAGAGGCGAAGCAACGGACAATAGTGATATTGATATTATGGTTGTGATCAGAGATATGAGTGTTGCCGATCTTGCCAAATATAGAAAGGCAATCTCTTCCCTAGAAGATTATGATAAATCGTGTGGGTTCATTTGCGGAATAGAAGAATTACAAAACTGGAATCCTCTTGAGATATGTCATCTTCTCCATACAACGAAGGATTATTTTGGAACACTTGCAAAGCTTGTCCCGGAATACACAGAAACCGATGTGCGCAATTTTGTGAAAATGAGTCTGGGGAACTTATATCACGAGATCTGTCACCGATATATTCACGCTTCAAAAGAAAAGAACGTTTCCAAGTTGCCGTTTACATATAGGGCAGTATTCTTTATACTGCAGAACTTATATTATTTGAACAGTGGCAAATTTGTTGGTACTAAAAAGGAACTTCGAGAGGTGTTATCCGGTAAGGACAGACTTGTTTTGGATACCGCAATTTCTTTAAGTGACGGAACTGAGTTTGACTTTGACGAAGCATTTGACTTGTTATTTACATGGTGTAAAGAAACAATACTCAGCATTTAGTAATACCAGTGAAATAAGGCGGTGAGCATAATGCAGAACTATAGGAACGGAAAATGGGCTAACCAAATAATCTCTATGCAGCATCCTGACGGAAGTTGGGGGTGCTTTCATACCCTGCGCAGAGATAGTGATACGCCGATGACGACAGAGATGGCTCTGTTCCGTTTGGAGTTGTTGGGTTACACCGCAGAAGATAATTGTATTAAGAAAGCTATTGCCCACATGGAGACGTTGTTACATACGGGTGAACTTCCTGAGGGCAAAGAAAAAACAAGCGATTTTGAAACCTTTGTGGATCTGATTGTTGCTGCGCGTATCCGTAGATTTACTGATCGATGTGAGTCTGCCAATGAGATTGCCGGCAAATGGGCACAGGTAATTACGAAAGCATTCAGCAGCGGTATCTATTCTCAGACTGATTATGATACTTGTTATACGCAGATGTTCGGTAGAAAGCCTAAGGGCGGAAGACTTATTGATTTTGTCAACTTCTATCAGTTATCCATACTTCCCGGTATGCTTGATAAGCAGACAGAAAGCCTTATGCTTGATTACGTGCTGAGTCACGAGGACGGTATCTACTATGTTTATGAAAACAGACTCGATAGCGTGCCGGATGAATTCCAAAGTAAAAAGACAAGCCGTTATCTGGCAACAATAGAGCTTCTCGCTCGATATGAGTCTGGGAAAGATAAGTTATCCTTTGCTTACGACTGGTTAAAGGCCAATCATCAGACTGACGGAACCTGGGATATGGGCGCTGCAGTAAAGGACGGAGTGTATTTTCCGTTATCCGACCGTTGGATAAAATCGCAAGGATTACAGACAGTTCTCATCGGATTGGCAAGCTGTTCTCACTGCCGTGTTATTGCGGTCATGACTGCGCAAGGTGTATTACATATATTGCGACACTAAGAAATGATAATAACCTGCGCAGACAGTCACAGAGCTTTTATAAAGAGCAATTCGGCCTTGATATCCCTCTTGAAAAAATCAACTGTGAGGGTGGCAGATCCCAGAACGTGTTTGAACTATGCAAAGGCTGTCCTTTTGTAAAGTGCTGTAAAGAACGTAGTGTGGATTCCTGCAGCAAATGCTCGGAGTACCCGTGCAAAGAGCTCTCGGATTACCAAGTAAAATATGTAAATAAGTGTAATCAAATCAAGGAGTGAGATCATTGAAAAAATACGATATAACAAAGAATGACCGAGAACTAATAGAAATTGCTCTTGAAGTTTTAAATAAAAACTTCGATGACGGTGTTTATAATCACACTGTCGGATGTGCTTTGCTATGTAAAAGCGGAAAAATATATAAGGGCGTGAACTGTGACGGAATACACGGATCTTGTGCTGAATATATCACAATGGGAATTGCCATATCGAACGGTGAAAGAGAATTTGACACAATTGTTGCAGTCCACGATAAAGCTCCGAATTGCGTTGTTTCTCCTTGCGGCAACTGCCGTCAAATGCTTTTTGAATACTGCCCTGATATAAAAGTAGTAGTTAATGATGAAAATGGTAACTTAATAAAAGTGACTGCAAAAGATTTATTACCGTTTGCATGGCATCCGGTTATATGTTGATACACAAGGGAGTTTTATAACATGAATAACACATTTTTAAAAGCAAAAGAATTTATGTATCGTAACGCAAGACCGCTTGATTTAGCTCGTTTCCAATATCATTTTGAAAACGGCAGCAAAGAAGCGGTTATAAACGCATTGTCTTACTATCAGAATGAGGACGGCGGTTTCGGACACGCTGTTGAGGCTGACTGTTGGAATCCCAATTCTATTCCTCTACATTCAAACACAGCAAGTGATATAATCCGAGAAATAGATTTTGAAGATGCAAATCACCCTGTAATAAAAGGTTTGCTTAAATGGTACGGTAGTGGTGAACACTTTAACGGCAAAACTTGGGCAATTACTGTACCGAGTAACAATGACTATCCTCATGCTCCATGGTGGCATACCGATAGCGTTAGCAGTTGCCATACTGACTATAACGGAACATCTCAGATAGCAGGTTTTATTGTTAGATACGCAGAACCTGGCAGTGATTTGTTCAACCTTGGAATTCGCATTGTAAACGAAGCCATAGGAGCCCTATCACCTGAAGAGATTATTGATATGCACACCTGTACCTGTTACATAAGGATGAAAGAGTATATTGAAAAAGCAGGTGCCACGAATTTAGTACCTTATCATGTATTGAAGGCAAAACTCAAAAAATCAGTAAATAAGTTAATAGTTACCGACAAAACAAAATGGAGTGCTTATATGTGTAAGCCTTCACAGTTCTTTAATTCAAGAGAAAGTGAGTATTATGCAGATAATAAAGACATCGCAGAGTATGAATGTGACTTTATAGTTAATACTCAGCTATCTGATGGCTCTTGGGATATTCCATGGAGATGGAACGACTTTGCTGATGAATGGGCAATAAGTAAAAATTGGTGGAAGGGCTGTAACATTGTTCTCAATCTGCTTTATCTTAAAGGATTTGGAAAGATATAAATTGAGATTTGTCCATATATATCAAGAATAAGTAATGGTATGGTGTTATCATAGGTTAAGGGTGCAAGATGAATGATGTAAAAGCGGTAGTTTTGGCACAAGAGTATATCAAATCACATCACACTGATATGGAATTCAGTGTTGAGAACGTATGTAGTGCGGTTGGATATTCTCGACGTCAACTCGACAGATTATTTCAAAAACATATGAGTATTACTCTGTACGAATATATAAATGCTGTCCTGCTCAGCGAGAGTGCGGCGAAGTTAGTTGATTCAGATAATACTGTAATTGACGTGGCTTTAGACTATCACTATCAGTCTCACGAAGGTTACACAAGATCATTTGCAAAACGCTTCTCCATTACGCCCAGTGAATACCGCAAGAACAAAATCGCGATACCTATATTCACCCAGTATCCTGCAAATCATTACTATATTTTGAAAGAAGGACAAACAATGGACGCTACATCAATTTGCACGGTTACACCAGTAAACAGACCTAAAAGAAAGCTTATCTACCTCACGTCTCATTCGGCTACCGATTATCTTTCATAT
>JAZSHI010000044.1:0-19287 GCA_045533195.1 Acutalibacteraceae bacterium | reverse complement strand
ACCCTGAATACCTTGGATGCCCTGCTCACCTTGGTCACCTTTATCGCCCTTGTCACCTTTATCGCCAGTAGCACCTGTTGCACCAGTAGCACCTGTTTCGCCCTTTTCACCCTTGTCGCCCTTGATATTGCCAAGGTCAAGTGTGGTTTCGTTTGTAAGGGTTATCTTCAAATTGCCGTTCTCGATAACAATAGTCTCGATGCCGACACCATCGTCGCCTTTGTCGCCTTTGGCACCAGTTTCGCCCTGAACACCCTGAATACCTTGGATACCCTGAATGCCTTGCTCACCTTGGTCGCCTTTATCACCTTTATCGCCCTTATCACCCTTGGCTCCTACAACAACACCGAGGTTAGATACAGTATTATCAGAAAGGGTAATAACAAGTTCGCCTTTCTGGTTGATTTCGGTTTTGGTTACACTTACACCATCATTACCTGTGGCACCAGTGACACCCTTATCACCTTTATCACCCTGAATACCTTGCTCACCCTGTGCACCAGTAGCACCTGTTGCACCAGTTTCGCCCTTTTCGCCTTGGTCACCCTTGTCGCCCTTGGCTCCAATCACATTGCCGACATTGGTTCTTTGATTGTTAGAGAAAATGAGAACGAGTTCGCCGTTAGAGTTGATTTCAGCACCAGTTACACTAATGCCTTGCTCACCTTGGTCGCCCTTATCACCTTTGTCACCTTTATCGCCAGTAGCACCTGTTGCACCAGTTTCGCCCTTTTCGCCCTTGGCACCTACTACGACACCGAGGTTAGATACGGTATTATCAGAAAGGGTAATGATAAGTTCGCCCTTGTTGTTGATTTCAGTCTTGGTGATGCTTACACCGTCGTTACCAGTCGCACCAGTAGCACCTGTCGCACCCTGGATGCCCTGTTCGCCTTGGTCGCCTTTATCACCCTTATCACCTTTATCGCCTTTGTCTCCCTTTTCACCTTGGAGACCCTGCTCACCTTGGGCACCTGTTGCACCAGTAGCACCCGTTGCACCAGTGTCACCCTTATCACCCTTGGCACCGATAACAACACCAAGGTTAGCAGTCTGGCCATTTGTATATGTAATAACGAGTTCGCCATCTGTATTAATTACGGAAGAAGAAATACCGATGCCGTCTGGGCCATTCATACCGACAACTTTATCAAGGTTGACAGTCTTGCCATCAGAGAAAGACAGCACGAGTTGACCCTCGGCATTGATGTTTGCCGAAGTAATACCTACACCATCTTTACCATTAGCACCGTCCTTGCCGTCGGCACCATCCTTACCGTTTGCACCATCTTTTCCGTCTGTGCCGTCCTTACCGTTAAGACCGTCGGCAACACCGAGATTTAATACAGTACCATCAGTAAGAGTAATAAGCAATTCGTTGCTGTCAGAGAAAGCAGCCGTCTTAATGCCAACACCGTCTTTACCTGCGGTGGCTTTAAGAGAAGTAGTCCACTCGGTTTCAGTACCGGTGTAACCATTCTCCTTGGCAATTTCGTAAGCAGACTTGCCGTTCAGACTGTTAAGCCATTCCTGAACAGTACCTTCATAGCCATACTGTACTGCCAGTTCGTATGCAGACAATCCATTCTCAACTGTTGTGGAAGCAGGTACTGCTAGTTTATTTGTAATAATAACAGTTCCTACCGAGATGCCAATAACCATTATCACCGATAAGATTATGGCGAGTGCTTTTTTCAGACCCATACTCATTTCTCTTTCCTCCTGAAATAAAAAAGTGCGGCTACCGAAGTAACCGCACAAAAAACGCAAACCCCGATAGTCGCCAAACTAACCGAGTGTGAAATGGGGCGTAAAAACGCACACATATACAAACATCGCCGGAATTTGCATTTTTATCAAATTCATACAATGTTTGTATAACCAAGAATAAGCGTAATTATCCCATAAAAAGAAAAATACACCCAATTTCACACAGTATTAAGTTAGTTTGGCACTACCATAATAACATATTGTCTTTAAAATTGCAATAGAAAAAGGACTCCGTATGGAGTCCTTTAAGTTATGACGCATCTTTTAATTGTTGTTCAGATACGCTTTGTGCCGTTTCAAGCATATTCTCGGCGAAAATGCCGTAGCCTTTGGCGGGGTCGTCGAGAAGGACGTGGGTAAGAGCGCCCACAAGTTTGCCGTTTTGGATAATAGGAGAGCCCGACATTCCCTGCACTATTCCGCCTGTAAGTTCTAAAAGTTTTGGATCGGTAACCGTTACCGTCATATTCTGTACGGTGTCGTTAACTGCAACGTTACCGAGATTGATTTCACAGCTATAAGCCTTTGGTCCTTCTCTATCTACAGTACAAATTATTGTTGCCGCACCATCTGTTACGTCCTGTTTGTGTGCTATTTCGGTAAGATTTTGAGTATCTACTATACAGGTAGCAGAGCCATACACTCCGTTAATGCAATTTTCGTAAAGTTTGCCCAGCGAATTATAGGTAAGACTGCCTTTAAGTTCACCGGGGATACCGCTTGTCCCCTTTACAACCGAGTTTATTTGAGCGCCTACAAGCTCACCTCTTCTGAAATTCAAAACGGTACCCGTATTGCTTTCGTACATAGCATGTCCGAGACCGCAAAGCATATCGTTATATGGAGAATAAAATGTAAGGGTTCCCAGCCCCGCTGTACTGTCTTTAACCCAAAGCCCTGCTTTATAAGTACCGTCTTGGCTTGACAAGGCAGGATTAAGGGTTACTGTTTTTAAAACATCATTTCGCCTTATAGTAAAACTCAAAGCATTACCGTCGCTTTTTTCTACATATTCTGCCACGTCCTCATTGGTAAACACTTCAATTCCGTCTATACTGATTATATAATCTCCTGTTTTAATTCCTGCATCTACTGCCGGATTTTTATTACCAAGGGCAGTTTTAATAGATTCCATATCAATTACCAAAACTCCGTCGGTAAAAATCTTTATACCGACAGGACTGCCGAGAACCGCAACGTACGATTCCTCTACTACCTCCAAGGTTGTGCTTTTAATTGGAATAACACCCAGTAGTTTTACATCCACCTTCACTCTGGACCCTACTACATTTATTTCTTCGCTTTCTCCTACTTTTACTCCTTGATACTGTGTAGTAACAGGAAGACGCGTTTCGATTTTAAAGCTGCTGCCTTTAGAAATTTTATAATTATTATCAATGCTGTGTGAATAATAAAAAAGCACCACACACAGCATTGTAACCGTCATACACAGCGCTATATAAAATCCGCAAAAAATATATTTTAAAGCCTTCACTTAAATCACCCTAAGTAGTGTTGCCTTTAAAATAGACCTAATTCATTAAAAACTTTTCCTTTTTGTGCTTTTAAAGGCATAAGCTCCTTTAACAAGCACCGTTTCGTCACCTATCACTTCGATATTTGACCAAGGAATCTTTAAATCTTCTTCCCTGCCTAGTGCACCCAGAAGACGAGAGCGTCCGTATATAACTAAATTTGCCACAGTTCCGTTATCACAGTCAATTTCCAAATCTCCTATAAACCCGAGAACCATTCCGTTATCTACGCTTACCGCCTGTTTATTTTTAAAGTCTGTTATTGTATAAAGCATATAATCACCAATAATATATATGCCTTATATTTTTTAATCATTACCCTTTATTTTATCAATGGCATTTTTTTCAAGACGTGAAACCTGAGCCTGAGAAATACCAATTTCCTTTGAAACCTCGGTTTGAGTAAGTCCTCTCATAAAACGAAGTGTCAGTATATTTTTCTCCCGTTCGTCCAGTCTGGTTATAGCTTCTCTAATAGCAATTTCATCAAGCCACTGCTCTGCGGAACTGTTATCGCCAAGCTGGTCGAGAACGTAAACCATATCGGAGCCTTCCGAAAAAACAGGCTCATAAATGGAAATCGGTTCAACAATGCTTTCAAGTGCAATTACAACTTCGCTTTCCTCTATATTCAGCATTTTGGCTATTTCGCTAAGCTTCGGTTCACGCTGATGCTTATTAATATATTCTTCTTTTGCCTTCATCGCTTTATATGCAGTATCTTTTATAGAGCGGCTGACTCTTATGGGGCTGTTATCTCGAAGATGCCTTCTGATTTCACCAATTATCATAGGCACAGCGTAAGTGGAAAATTTTACCTGCTGAGTAATATCGAAATTATCGATAGATTTAATAAGTCCTATGCAACCCACCTGAAATAAATCATCCATATTTTCATTTCTGCCTGAAAAACGCTGCACAACGCTGAGCACCAGACGTAAATTGCCGTTCACAAGTGCATCTCTTGCCGACATATCACCCTCTTTATATTTTCTTAAAAGCTCCTCTTTTTCTTTTTCCTTTAAAACCGTTAATTTTGTTGTATCAACACCGCAAATACTGACTTTACCGCAAAAAATATCAGACACCTCCAATAATTCTTAATAGAATTATTGCCAGATGTCTGAAAACTAAACCTGATTTTTAAAATTTTTAAAGTTGTGCAAGAATACTTTGATAATATTCTCTTACCTCTCGCTCTTCTTTATCAATAGAAGCAATTATCTCTTCTTTTCCCAAATGAGCGTCTATGAGTGAAGAAATTTCGTTTTTAGCTACCTCGGTTCTGCCAAGTGCCAAATTTAAAAGTTCCTTTTTATCGGGACTATCGTTAGACGCAAGAACACAGCCGATTTTTACCGACTCGGTAATAATTCTGCTTATTGCCTTAACCGCATAATCGTTTACATCTTCTTTATTGGTTTCAGCGCTTTCTTTAGCAAAATCAAAATCATCATACTTCATTTTGATTATTTCCGGCTCGTCTTCTATAACGCTTTCATTATCTTCCGGTTCATCCACCGTTATATCGGAAATAGCTGTATTTTCGGCTAATTTGATTTTTTCATTAAGGCGTCTGATTTCTTCCTCTCTGTCAAGAACTTCATCCTTAAGAGCTTTTATAACTTCATCAGCCTCAAGAATTTTTTGGGTAAGATTTTCAATTTGCTTTAAAAGTTGGCTTTTTTTCACCTTTTCTACACCTTCTTTTCTTTTAGTAAAAATCAAAGTGATAAGCAGAACAACTACAATTCCCAAAAAAGCGCCCAGACTGTCAACACCTATATCTATAAGTTGAAAACTTCTGCCGTTTGAAAATGTCTGATGATATTCATCACTAAAGGAATAGAGAACGCAAAACAAGTGGGTAAAAATCAGTTTAATATAGAATTTTCCCTTAAAAGTAGCTGCAAAACCACCGCTACACACACCTAAAGCACCAAAAATACAAAAATGCGCCAAAGTTCTGACTACATCCTGTAAAGAAGAAATATATTCTTTCTTTACTACTTCGTTCATTTCATTGTAAGAAGGCACAAAGGTTTCCACTACAGTTTCTATTAAACCTGCGCTTGTCTGACTTGAAACCTCTGCCGATTCGGCAGACAAATAAAAAATACAAGCCATCAACGCTAAGGTCAGTATAGCAAATAACACTCGGAACACTATTTTGAGCCCCGAGTGTTTTAAATTTTTATCCATCACTGTTTTTGATACTGGAACTTCTTAGGATTAACTTTAGTTCCGTTAACGATAGTTTCAAGATGCAAGTGATAACCTGTTGACCAACCGGTAGTACCAACCTTACCAATAACCTGTCCACGCTTTACATACTGTCCGTTTTTAACAAGAGCGGTTTTCATATGAGCATAGAGCGTTTTATAAGATTTACCGTCACTGGCTTTACCATGGTCGATAGCAACATAGTTTCCGTATCCACCACCGCAACCGCAAGAATAATTCTTACCATAATTATGAGTACAAGAATTTTTAACTATATAAACATAACCGTCATCACAAGCAACGATATCAACCGAACGTCCACCGGTAGAAATATCTATACCCTTATGAGTGCCCTTATGTACGCTGTCATTACTCTGCCATCCTGCAGAAATTTTGTAATAACCGGGTACCGGCCATAAGAACATAGCAGGATCAGCGGTAAGATTACTGTTGCCCGAAGCTTGAGGCGCACTGAGCTTATCAATTTCTTTACCTGCTGCGTCGTAATCCTTTTGTGCCTGACTTATATCGGAATTAATTTCTTTTAAAATTGCATTAACCTCAGCGACCTGAGAATTAAGATTTTTCTTTTGAGCATCAAGTTCTGCTTTAACTTCATCCTGCTCATCAGCTATTTTCTGAATTTCTGCCTTTTCAGCTTCGATTTTGTCAATTGAAGCGATTATCTTACTGATAAGACGGCTATCTTTAGCTGAAACTGATTTTGTCATTTCAGCAAGTACGAGGTACTCAGAAAAATTTTCAGCACCGAGAAGAACCTGCAAATTGCTGTTAGAGCCGCTCATATAAATTGCTCTGACTCTCTTTTTAAAGAGCGCCTTATCGTCTGACATATCTTTGTTGAGTTTATCAATTTCATTCTGTTTTTCAAGAATTTGAGCATTATACTCATTAAGCTTATCCATACACTCATCAATAAGTGTTTGTGTAGCCTCAATCTGCTTATCAAAAGCATTCTTGATTTTCATTTTATCGGCTTTTTCAGCCTTTAATCTGTCAAGTTCTTTTTTTGCGGCAGCCTGCTCATTTTTATAATCTTGTATAGTCTTAGCGGCTTCTACGGGAGTTGATGCAGCAACTACAGAAAATATTAAAGCAAAACAACAAAGCGTTGCGAGAATTTTTACAATAATCTTTTTGTTCATACATTCACCTTTAAATATTTATATAGCGGCAAATTCGCTGCCTTCACGTTTTAAGTATTTGCTTATCATTATTATACTTCCGAAAGTACCTGCCACAAAACCAATTGCAACAAATACGCCTAAAAGCAGAAGCGCCTGTGAAGAGAAAGGAATAAGCTTAACTTCACCCACAGCTGATAAAATAGCTTCAATAGCAACTCTATAGCAACTGTAAAGTATGCCTAAAGAAAGTACAGCCGAAATAAGACCTATTGTCACACCTTCAACAACGAACGGAATTCTTACAAAACCGTCGGTTGCGCCTACAGCCTTCATAATACTGATTTCAAGTTTTCTGTTATACATTGTCACACGAATAGTGTTGGAAACGATAACAAGCGCAATTATAAGAAGAATGGAAATTATTGCTATACCGGCAATAAACAGTCCGTTTTTAATTGCAGTAATCTTTTCAGCAAGACCGTTTTGCGACTGAATTGAGTCAACACCCTCGACAGAGGTAATTGCTTTAATGGTTTCGTCAAATTTTTCAAGGTCAACCATTGTAACCTTAGCACCGTCTGACATTGGGTTTTCGCCGTCTTCCTCAAGGATTGAGAAATAGTCAACATCCTTTTCGGGAAGTACGTTTTTTGTCATTTCAAGTGCTTGTTCCTTTGAAACAAATTCAACACTTTCTACATTCTCAATCTGTTCAATAAGTTTGCAGACATTTTCAGCCTCTTCTTTATTATGAACAACATACATCTCATCACAAATTCCGTTTTCATCAAGTTCGGCGCCATAAGGAGCCTGTCTGTCTTCGGAATAAAGAGCGGCATTATAGTCATCGAAGAAAACGAGAACAACGTTTTGATTTTCAAGGTCGCCAATCATTTTGTTCACATTAAGCGACAAAAGAAGCGCAAGACCGATAAGTACCATACAGGCAACAAGTACGCCTATAGATGAAAGAGACATAAGACGGTTAGTCCATACACTCTTAAGTCCCTCTTTAGTAAGATATTTGACACTACTGATTTTCATTTATCTTACCTCCCGCATTATCGGCTACAATACTACCCTTATCGAGCATTATAACTCTATGTTTAAAATCACGAACAAGGTCATGGTCATGTGTTACCATAAGCACCGTTGTTCCCCTTTTATTTATTTCGGTAAGAAGAGAAACTATTTCATAAGACATAGCAGGATCAACGTTACCTGTAGGCTCGTCCGCAATAATAAGACTCGGATTATTAACGAGAGCACGTGCAAGACCTACACGCTGCTGCTCACCGCCGGAAAGCTGATTAGGCATAGAACGCGCCTTTTCACCAAGACCGACAAGCGAAAGCGCCTTTGTAACCTGAAGACGAATATTTTTGCTTTCAGCGCCGATAACGTGCATAGCAAAAGCAACGTTATCGTAAACGGTCATATTGGGAATCAGGCGGAAATCCTGAAACACAATGCCCATCGTTCTTCTGAAAAACGGAACCTTTTTATGCTTCATTTTCGGAAGATTATAGCCGTTAACAACGATACTGCCTGTGTTTGGTTTTTCTTCACGCATTATAAGCTTCATAAAGGTACTTTTACCTGCACCTGAAGCACCTACTATAAAAACAAACTCGCCTTCATTTATGGTGATATTTACGTCATTTAAAGCATGGGTGCCGCTTGTATATACCTTTGAAACACCCTTGAACTCAATAACAGGTTTGGCAGAAACTGCCGCTATTTCCTGTGTTTCTTGCATTTTAAAATTCACTCTTTCAAAAAATAATTAATATTTAATAGGATTTGATTTAAGATATTTATTTACCATAAGTGCAATTTTGAAGATGATAGCATGGTCGAATTCTCTAAGGTCAAGACCTGTAATCTTCTTAATCTTTTCAAGACGGTAAACAAGAGTATTACGGTGAACAAAAAGTTTACGTGAGGTTTCGGATACGTTAAGATTATTTTCAAAGAATTTCTGAATGGTGAAAAGTGTTTCCTGATCAAGACTTTCGATAGAACCGCGCTTAAACACTTCCTTTAAGAAGGACTCACAAAGTGTGGTAGGAAGCTGATAAATAAGACGGGCAATACCAAGACTGTTATAGCAAACGATAGTCTTATCGGTATCGAACACTTTACCTACTTCAAGAGCAACCTGAGCGTCTTTAAAGGATTTAGCAAGGTCTCTAAGATTATCAACGGTTGTACCAACACCTATTGTCGCGTGAGCATAGAACTCACCGGTAAGTGTATCGGCAATAGTAGAAGCAAGTTGTTCAATATCATTTGAATCAATACCGAGTTTAGTCTCCTTAACAAGAGCTATGTCAGTTTCGTTAATATTGATAACAAAATCTTTAGATTTATCCGGGAAAAGATTTTGTATAATATCATAAACCGACACATCACCCGGTTCGTTCACACGAATAAGTATTACCGTACGCATAACGTCGGAATTAAAATAAAGTTCTCTTGCCTTAAGATAAATATCACCGGGAAGAATGTTATCGAGAATTATGTTCTTAATAAAATTACCCCTGTCATATTTTTCATCATAATAGAACTTGATGTTCATAAATGCAACGGCAATAACAGAACAATATTTTTCAGCAATAATGTCGTCTCCCTCAACGAAAACAATATAATCGCTGTTTTGAGCAGGATTTACAGCCTTAAACGTATAACCCATTGACTGTACAGAAGTTTCAGAAAAAGCAAGATCAGAAGGTATATTTATTGCCTCACCAATTCTTCCAAGCTCACTGCAAGCGATAATAGTGCGATTTTCATCAATGACACCGAAGGTTTTGTCAATAGAATCCTTCATCTGATGAATTACTCCTTGAAACAAACGATTTGACATATAGCGCATCCCCTCATAAATAATTATATATTCACATATACATTGTACTAAAAAATAACCAAAAATTCAAGTAAAATTTCTAAAAAAGTTACAAATTTATTACAAATAAAAAAATGCGGCTAAAAAGCCGCATTTTAATGTAAATATTAGTTGGTGATTGTCTTCTCGGTATCCTTATCAAAGAGGTGAATCTTTTCAGGTTCGAGAGCAATTTTAATGGTATCACCGGGACGTGCAGTATTGGTAGGAGCAACACGAGCATTGATTGCGTTTGTCTCGCAGTCCATATAAAGATAAGTTTCAGCACCCATAAGTTCGGTAACTTCAACCTTAGCTTCAACTATACCGTCAGCATAGGTAACAAGAAGATCTTCTTCATTATGAACGTTTTCGGGACGGATACCCATAATAACTTCCTTACCTGCATAAGCTTCAAGACAGTTATCCTTGTTCTTGGACTCGGGCAACTTAATCTTAAACTTAACACCGGCACGAGTCTTGGTATCTTCAGAACCAAATTCTACATAGAAACCGTCAGCTTCCTTAAGAAGCTTAGACTCAATAAAGTTCATCTGGGGAGAACCGATAAAGCCTGCAACGAAGAGGTTGCAAGGATAGAGATAAAGGTTCTGAGGAGTATCAACCTGCTGAACAAGACCACTCTTCATAACAACGATTCTGGTACCCATGGTCATAGCTTCGGTCTGATCGTGAGTTACGTAGATAAAGGTTGTGCCAAGTCTCTGATGGAGCTTAGAAATTTCGGTTCTCATCTGTGCACGAAGCTTAGCATCAAGGTTGGAAAGAGGTTCGTCAAGAAGGAATACCTTAGGTTCACGAACGATAGCACGACCTAAAGCAACACGCTGACGCTGACCACCGGAAAGAGCCTTAGGCTTTCTTTCGAGAAGATGTTCAATGTCGAGGATACGAGCAGCCTCTTCAACACGACGGCGGATTTCATCCTTAGATGTTTTACGGAGCTTAAGTCCGAATGCCATATTATCAAAAACAGACATATGAGGATAAAGAGCATAGTTCTGGAAAACCATTGCTATATCTCTATCCTTAGGAGCAACGTCGTTAACAAGACGGTCGCCGATATAAACTTCACCGTCAGAAATTTCTTCAAGACCTGCTACCATTCGGAGTGTTGTAGATTTACCGCAACCGGAAGGACCAACGAGAATAATAAATTCCTTGTCCTTAATTTCAAGGTTGAAGTCAGATACTGCTACTACACCACCGGGGTACTTTTTGTAAACGTTGCGAAGTGATAAACTTGCCATTTTTTAGACCTCCTAATAGTGAATGACATTTTGGTTCTAAAATATTATATCAAAGAACGGCCAAAATTACTATAGTTAAAATAGAAAATCTTGGGCTGGTTATTTTAGTTATATTGCATAATAATATGAATTTTTCTTAAATTTTTGTTAATAATTGGGGATCGATTTTACAAAACTGTCCTTCTTTAAGTTCTTTTGGCAAAGTAAGTTGGCCTATTCGTTCTCTATGAAGAGAGTTAACTCCAAGTGAATAAACCCCAAACATACGTTTAATCTGATGATATTTTCCTTCGGTAAGGATAACCCTTGCCGTAGTTTTGTTCAGTTTTTCACAAACGGCAGAGACACACTCCTCACCGTCAAAAAGAGTAACTCCCTTTTTAAAGCCCTCTATCACTTCATCAGTGATTTCACCGTCAAGCTCAACAATATATGCTTTTTCTATATGATGCTTAGGACCGGTTATTTTATGCGCAAACTCTCCGTCATCGGTTAAAAGCAACATACCCGTAGAATCCTTATCAAGCCTTCCCGCCGGAAAAATATTCCGCTTTTTATAAATATCGGGAAGTAAATCAACAGCCGTTTTTGCTTTTTTATCAGTTGTTGCCGACAAAACTCCCTTAGGCTTGTTCATTATCAGATATACAAATTTTTCAAATAATATATCCTCTCCGTCCAAAGAAACTCTGTCAACAGCCGTATCAATTTTAAAATCGATTTTGCAGACAGTTTCAGAGTTAACTCTTACTCTGCCCGTAAAAATAGCTTTCCTAGCATCATTTCTGCTAAGCAGCGTTTGATTAGAAATAAATTTATCCAGTCGTGTATCGGTCATATTTTTCCCCAACCAATTTATCTTCGTCAAAATTAAGGCGAATTATGGTTTTATCCTTCGTTATGTATGTATATTCCGTAAAAATTTCACCGCTTAGCACAATATCTTTAACCGTAAACGGTTCGCTAACGTAATATCCTTTACCTTTTAAATAGTTTTCTCTCGATATCTCGTTTTCAATAATCGTATATGACGTCGAGTTTCCAGCTATAGCCAAAACAGAAAAAGAAATAAGCGCAAAAAAGCACAAAGCTAACGCATAGCCAAAAGATAACGAAACATATACCTTCATTTAATCACCCATAATATTTTATGAGCAAATTATTAATATTATTCAATAAGACAAACGCAATGACAGGCAATTCCTTTTAGCTCTCCCGTAAATCCAAGACCTTCTTCGGTAGTGCCTTTAATATTGATATTGTCAATATCAGTGCCTAAAATTACGGCAATCGTTTCTCTCATTTTCTCGATAAAGGGAGAAATTTTAGGCTTTTGCGCAATAACGGTAGCATCTATATTTATTACTTTTAAGCCTTTGCGGTTTATTTTTTCACAGACCTTTTTTAACAATAATTTACTGTCAATACCTTTAAACTGTTCATCGGTATCGGGAAAATGTTTTCCTATATCCCCCATAGCCGCCGCCCCAAGAAGAGCATCACAAATAGCGTGAAGTAACACATCGGCATCAGAGTGACCGAGCAGTCCTTTTTCGTAGGGGATTTCAACACCGCCTAAAAACAGCGGTCTGCCCTCACAAAAGCGATGCACGTCATAACCGTGTCCTATACGCATCAAAATTCCTCCTTTAAAAGTGCTTCGGCAAGTTTTAAATCAACAGGGGTAGTAATTTTTATATTACTCTCTTCCCCGTTGATTATTTCGGTATTAAACCCTGCGCTTTCCATAACCGAAGCATCGTCGGTAAATTCGCTTTTATTTTCTATAGAAGAAAGCAACTCTTTATACTTACTAAAATTTACCGATTGCGGAGTCTGAACGGCAATGATTTTACTTCTGTCAAGAGTTTTAACAAAATCGCCTTTTTCTTTTATTGTGTCCTTCAAAGGCACACCGCAGACTGCACAGTCAAATGTTAAACTTGCCTTAGCCATTTTTTCAATCAGTATTTCGCTCACTAACGGTCTGGCGCCATCGTGAATCATTACACCATTTGTATCCACACTAAGTACAGAAAGTCCGTTAAGAACCGAACTTAGTCGGTCATTTCCTCCTTCGGTTACAGCGGTTAACTTAGAAATCATATATTCTTCTTTAAGGCGCAAAACGTCCGCTATGCTTTCCTTTTTGGTCACAACAACTATTTCGCTGACATAAGGACTTCTCTCAAAGTTAAGCATAGTTCTTGCAATAACAGGTATTCCCGCAAGAAGTGTAAACATTTTGTTTATACCACCCATTCGCGAAGACGAACCTGCAGCAACAATTATTACGGGAACGGCATTTTTATGCGGCGCCTCTTCCACACTGTATTCTATTTTAAATTCTGTTACCGCCATAAATTACTCCTAAAACAAAAGCATCCAAACGGATGCTTTTGATGTTAATTATTCTTCGTCGTTATCTTCTTCAAGATCAAATTCGAGATTTGTTCCGCAATTTGGACAGGTAATTCCCTTTTCCTCAAGCATTTTATCATCAACATAAATTACGTCGTGACAGTTGGGACACTCAACCTCATAAAGTTCATCATCTTCATCGTCGTCATAATCGCAACAGGAACAGCCTTCGCAATCATAATCGTCCTCTTCATCTTCGTACTCTTCGTAAACAAAGTCCTCAAGCTCAGCAAGGTCTTCGTCAACGGCAGTAATCTGCTCAGCAAGTTCTGCACAAGCATCTTCGGTATCTTCGATATCAACAGCGATGTCAGAAAGTAAATCAATAATAGCATTAAGGATTTTGCCTTCCTTGGTAGAAGCATCTAATTCCAGGCCTTCAGCCAATCCTTTAATATAAGCAGCTTTTTCAGTAATAGTCATCACTTTAATTCTCCTTAATTATGCTCTTTCCATATATTCACCGGTACGGGTATCAATACGGATCATATCTCCTTCATTAATAAAGAGAGGAACTCTGATTTCTGCACCTGTTTCAAGAGTAGCGGGCTTAGTTGCATTGGTAGCGGTATCGCCCTTGAAACCGGGTTCGGTTTCGGTAATCTGAAGTTCTACGAATGTAGGAGGCTCCATACCGAACACCTTTCCTTTATAGGAAAGAATTTTACATACCATAGTTTCCTTTACGAATTTGAAGCCTTCACCGAGTTCAGACTTGTTAACGGGAACAAGCTCAAAGGTTTCAGGATCCATAAAGTAGTAAAGGTCGCCGTCATTATAAGAATATTCCATATCCTTACGCTCAACATAAGCAACGGGGAACTTTGCGCTGGGGTTATAGCTCTTTTCAATAATAGCACCGGTAATAACATTTCTGGTCTTGGTTCTTACAAACGCAGCACCTTTACCGGGTTTTACATGCTGAAATTCTACAACCTGAAGTACGTTGCCGTCCTCTTCAAAGGTAAGGCCGTTTCTGAAATCTCCTGCACTTAACATAATTTTTCCTCCAAAAAATAGAAATTAAATATTTACTATAAAATTATAAGCGTTTTGGGACAATTTGTCAAGTTTTCTCTTTCATTTTCCTTAACAAGAATCATATCTTCTATTCTTACGCCAAACTTTGTCTCCAAATAAACGCCCGGTTCAACGGTAACTATCTGTCCCGATACAAGTTTAGCATCGTTTCTGTTTGACAAATTGGGATATTCGTGAATACAAAGACCGACTCCATGCCCAGTGCTATGGCTGAAATTTCCGCCAAATCCCGCTTTAGTTATGATATCTCTTGCTATAGCATCTACATTTTTACAGGATATACCGGCTGCAATTTTTTCTATTGCGCTGTTTTGAGCCGATAATACAAGATTATAAACCTCTTGCATTTTATCGGTGGCATACCCAATAGCGAGAGTTCGAGTCATATCGCTGTGATAACCTTTATATACAGCGCCGAAATCAAGAGTCAGAAAATCCCCTGCCCTTAAAGGCTTGTCTGTAGGTACACCGTGAGGCATTGAAGAATTTTCACCCGAAACAGCAATAGTTTCAAAGGATACTCCTTCGCTTCCCCGTTTACCCATTTCATAATCAAGGAAAAGCGCTATTTCTTTTTCTGTAACGCCTTCTTTTATAAAATTAAGAAGTTCATCAAATGCACTTTCAGCAATACGTTGAGCGCATACAATGTTCTCCACTTCTTCTTTTGTTTTCACGCTTCTTGCCACAAGAATTTCTTCGCTAAGGCTTTCCTGCGCTATTACTTTACAGTTGAGAATGTCACAAAGCGAGTTAAGAAAAGAAACGGTAATATCAGTTTCGGTATAAATCGTGTTAATTTTAAAACGTTCTATAATTTCATTAAGCTGTTTTGAAAGTCGGGTTAAAAGGACAACCTTTATACCGTATTTAACGGTTTTTTTAGCCATTTCAAAATATCTTCCGTCAACAAAAAGGAAATCACCTACACTTGTTTTGAGAAGATAACCCGCCGAAGATTTCACACCGCTTAAATAAAAACGGTTAACATCAGTACAAATAAGTAATGCCGTGTGCGATGAAATATATTTATCAAGATTAATCATCTTTTACACCAAAGCCTCATAATATTTTTTCATACTCAAAGAGTCAAGACTCTGAGTACCTGCCGATTCGCATACAAAAATCGGCGAAAGACCTTTTTTATAAATAAGTTCCATTAAAGGCTCAAACTTCGGACCGTAAAGGGTATCCTCAAAGGTAAGATGACGTTTTTCTCCGCCTTCAGTATATTCTATTTTTGAAAAATGAGAATGGAAGTTCTTTAGTCTTTCCTTTCCCAATTCGTTTTCTATTCGGTTTAAAATATCTTCGTAAGCTTTATAGGAATTTACCTCGCCCTGAGTTCTCGCATTAAGATGTCCAAAATCAATACAGGGAATCACGCTTTCATCCACTCTGCAAAGTGCAATAACCTCGTCAAGTGTACCCAGCTGATTCATTTTACCCATAGTTTCGGGGCAGATATGAATATGAGAAAGTCCATATTCCCTTAGAGCATCCAAAGACCAATGAAGTGTTTCGATAGCCTTATAAAGTGCCTCTTCTCTGCCCATTTTAGAGCAGGAGCCCGTATGCACAACTATTCTGTCACCGCCGAGAAAATTTACCGCCTTGGCACTGTTCAAAATGTAGTTAACGGAGTTTCTGCGTTTTTCTTCTTCAACAGAGGACATAGAAATATAGTAAGGCGCGTGAAGAGATACGGTTTTTCCGGCATCTTTGAACCTTTTTCCTAATTCAACCGCCTTTTCCTCACCGATATTAACTCCTCTGCCGCATTGATACTCAAAATGGTCAAGTCCAACCTCTGTTAAAAATGATGGAATCTGAAGAGAATTTTTATATCCTTTTTCCTTAAATAAATCGCAAGTACCTGCGGGACCGAATTTAGCAGCCATATCCGTTTTCCACCTTCATTTTTTTAAGTAAAAATCTTTCGATTTTTCTTCTTAGAATAAAGCTCGGTTTATCCTCAGCAAGAATTAAATCAGTAAGTACGATTTTTATACCGAAAAGTTTTGCACCGAGCACATCTGTAAAAATCTGATCACCGACAGCGACAATTTCTTTTCTTTTAAGGGATAACATTTTTTTAACTTTAAAATAAGAAAAAGGCAAGGGTTTACAGCCGAGGGATACGTAACTAAGCCCGATTTTTTCTGCAAAAGGTTTTACTCTTCTTTCTTTGGAATTTGAAAGAACGATAAGCTTTATCCCGTTTTCCTGCATTTTATTAATCCATTCGGACAGTCCGTCAACCAAAGTCATTCCGTGATGAGTTGACAAAGTATTATCAACATCAAGAACAATCGCTTTTATATTTTTATTTTTACATAGTTCTACCGAAATATCGGTAACACGATGAAGTTTCATATTAGGTTTAAACATTTTTCACCTCATAAAAATCAAAAGCAGCCGTAGTGGGCTGCTTTCATTTTTTAAGTATCACTTATTAGCGGAACTTACGCTTACGTGCAGCTTCCGACTTTTTCTTACGTTTTACAGAAGGTTTCTCATAATGTTCTCTCTTACGTACTTCCTGTATAACGCCGTCCTTAGCGGTCTGGCGCTTAAAACGTCTTAAAGCATTATCAAGTGATTCATTTTCTTTGATACGAACCTGACTCATATAATTCCCTCCCTCCGCCTGATAGCAGGGGTAATATATTTACAGACAGCATTATACTATAAACCTATCCCCACTGTCAAGTCCTTTTATATATTTTTACAAAACTTTTATGTCGCTCTTTAAGACAGTCGGTAGTATATTGTAATATCATTCCCTTTCATATCTAAAATTTCAAAAATAATTTTCATCAAAAGCACCAATTTTTTTAACATTTTTACACTATTTTTGATATAGACTTTTGTAAATGGGTATAATAATATATTATAGGTAAATCACTTTAGATAAAAGTAAAAAAATTTTTCATTTTTTCTCAAATTTTTTCACGGAGGAATTAATTTTATGGCAATACTGGCTTTTCTACCTATTCTGACAACCCTCATACTTATGATGGTATTTAACTGGCCTGCAAAATACAGTTTACTTGTTTCCTGGATTATGGCGGTAATTTTCGCATTTTTCTTTTGGGATATTGAAATCAAGGCATTACTTGGAAGCTCAATTTTCGGTATGATTAGTTCGCTTGACGTACTTGTTATTATTTTAGGCGCCATTCTTCTTATGAACACCTTGAAAGCATCGGGAGCTACCGCTGCTATTAATCACGGTTTTTTGAACATCAGCCCCGACAAGCGCGTTCAAGCCTGTATTATTGGCTTCTCCTTTTGTTCATTTATAGAAGCAGCCGCCGGTTTCGGCACACCCGCCGCACTCGCCGGTCCTTTAATGGTAAGCTTAGGCTTTCCTCCCATGGCTGCCGCTATGATAGCTTTGATTTTTGATTCTACAGCAGTATCCTTCGGTGCAGTTGGAACCCCCGTAACCTCCGCACTTGCTGTTCTGGGCAAAAGCGGGGACTCAGCATTTACCGAAGGCTTTGCTTTTTGGACAGCCCTTCCCCATGCAGTAATGGCAATTTTTTTACCGTTAATAGTTTTACTTATGACAACCAAATTCTACAGCAAAGAAAAATCCTTTAAACCCGCTCTTGAGGCTGTGCCCTTTGCTTTATTTACAGGGCTTAGTTTCGCTATACCCCTACTTCTTATTTCCATGTTTATCGGCTATGAATTTGCTTCTCTTATTGCTTCCCTAATCTCCATAGTAGTTACAGTAATTGCAGCTAAAAATAATTTTCTCACTCCTAAAAAGATATGGGATTTCGGCAATCCTGCCGAGTGGGACAGTAGTTGGTTAGCAACAACTAAAGTCGCTCCCATTAAAACTTCAAGAATGTCCCTTATAAAAGCTTGGGTTCCCTATATTTTAGTTGCAATAATTCTTGTTATAACCCGCATACCCCAGCTTCCTATAAAAGCTCTTTTAAACAGCGGCCCCTTTGTTATTAAAGTGAACAATATTTTAAGCTTTGATAATCTTGATTGGGCATTCAAATGGGCTTATCTTCCCGGAACATTCTTTATTATAGTTGCATTTATCACCAATGTTATCCACAAAATGAGCTTTAAGCAAATCAAAGAATCTTGGTCTGCTACAATTAAACAGGTATCGGGCGCCGCTATGGCTTTGCTCTTTGGTTTAGCTTTGGTTGAAATTATGAAATTTAAAAATGCAACCGACACAAGTATGCTTGATACGATGGCGAATGCGCTCTCAAAAGTCGGCGATAAACTATACATTTTAATTGCACCTTTTATCGGTGTTCTAGGTGCTTTTGTTTCAGGCTCTGCAACCGTTTCTATGAATTTGTTTTCCAACCTGCAGTACAATACCGCAACAGTGCTTAGTATTCCCACAGTATTCGTTATGGCTATGCAATGTGTAGGCGCCGCCGTAGGTAATATGGTGTGCATCAACAACGCTGTTGCCGCAAGCGCTACAATAGGTACTTCAGGCAGAGAAGGAAAACTTATAAAAACAAACGTTATACCAATGCTTATATATTCTTTGGTAACAGTTGCTATTTTTTACTTCGTTATGGCTTTAGGCATACGACCTGTTGAATAACAGTCCGAAGAAATAGAAGCAAACCAGCCACTGATTTTAACGATAACTAAATAAGTATATTATATAAAAAACACACGCATCCTTAAAGTAATGTGTGTGTTTTTTGTGTATAGCGAAACCACCCGCATATGCAGGTGGTTATTTATTGGTATTAGTTAGCTGTTTGCCCAAACCATACGGCTGCCCATATTTTCAACCTGATAAATACGAACGTAATCAATAAGGGTTTCGTAGTAATCTTTATGCTTTTCGAGATCATACTTAACACCGTAGTCGCGGTTACCCATACCCTGACTAAGAATAATATAGTTAGCCATACGGTCTTTATAATCTTCTTGGTTAAAGTACTCGTAGTACTTAACACCGTCAATAGCGAAGGTAAGTTTGTCATTTT
>JAZSHI010000043.1:0-12050 GCA_045533195.1 Acutalibacteraceae bacterium | reverse complement strand
TGCGTTACCCTCAGAAATATAGTCGTACTGCTCGCTTGGAGCGCATCGCATTACTTCTTATTTCTTCACCTCAGCTCAGTACCTTTATCATCCACCGGATGCGGCACTGAGCTTCGCCCAATTCCGCCACACCCGCATATTTTGTGTTTTTGACACATATATTTTTGTGTGCCTTAATATTTTATAATATTTTTGTGATTATGTCAAGAAATACTCGTTGATTTTTTAGAAATATTTTGATATAATAAAATCGTAAGGAAAAATATGTAAGGGGTGTTTGTATGGCAAACAATAATTTTGTGATTACTATTGGCAGAGAATTTGGCAGCGGCGGTCACGCTATTGCTAAAATGCTTGGTGCTGACCTTGGGGTGAAGGTTTACGATAAAGAACTTCTCGACCTTGCTGCAAAAAACAGCGGACTTAGTGCTGATATTTTAAAGGATTACGATGAAAAACCCACCAACAGTTTTCTCTATTCCTTGTCTTTAGGCGCATATTCTTATGAAAGTGTATTAAGCGGTGTGCCGAATCTTCCGTTGGTTGACAAGGTTTTTGCCGTACAGGCTGAAATTATAAGAGAAATTGCCGAAAAGGAGTCTTGCATTATTGTAGGCAGATGCGCCGACAGTATTTTACAGGACTGCGATAATCTTCTTTCCGTATTTATCCACGCTGACATTAAGCAGAGAGCCCAGCGTGTTATGGAATATGAAAACATTTCCTTTGACAAGGCTGTTGATATGGTTAAGAAGTCTGACAAAAAACGTGCAAGTTATCACAACTATTTCTCTGATAACAAATGGGGCGATGCCCGTTCTTACGATTTATGTATTGACAGTAAAATCGGTTACGAAAACGTAGCTCACATAATCAAATACTGTGTTCAGGAAAAAATCCACGGCTAATATAAACAGAAAACCTGCTTCTTTCGTATAATGTACGGAAGGGCAGGTGTTTTTTTATGCTTATTAAAAAACGTAAATATTTTCGTTTTATATGTATTTTTTTGTCCCTTATTCTTGTTTTGCTTATGCTTTTTATGGGTTTGGATAGAAAAATGAGACCAATTATAACCGATTACAGCGCATCTATGGGTGAAACCTTAATGATAAGTTTAGTGGATAAGACGGTTTCAGATATCTTCGCACAAGAAAATATATCCTATAACGATTTAGTTTCGCTTACAAGGGATACAAACGGGCAGGTAACCTCGCTTGAGATAAATGCGGCTAAAATAAATTATATAAAATCAAGCATATCCGTTCGTGTAGCCGAAAAAATTTCCCAAAAAGAAAAATATACTCTTAAGATTCCTTTTGGTACAATAATCGGCAACGAATATACTCTTGGCAGAGGTCCCGATATAAAATTTAAAATGCAGGTTACCACAACCGTTATTGCGGATTTTGAAAGCAAATTTTACAGCGCAGGAATAAATCAAGTGCTTCATCAGATACATATAAATATAAAAATGAACGGACAGACCATCATTCCGTGGTACAGGTCAACGTTTTCGGTAAACACAAGTGTTATTGCGGCGCAGACGGTTATAGTAGGAATTACCCCCGATGCATATACCAACGTTTTGGAAGCGGGTACAGATGCCACAGAGGATATATTTGATTTTGGAGCAAATTAAATTATTTTTACCGAAATAACTCCGTCAATTTTTCTTAAATGGTTAACCAGCTCTTCTAAGGGCACTATAATATTATCGGTACGAAGAGAAATGGTAACAGCGGCAACCGAGTCAACGGGATGGTTTTGGTTAATGGTAAGAATATTTGCCCCTTTTTCGAATAAACGGGCTGTAAGTGCAGAAAATACACCTGCACGGTCACTTAAATGAGCGCTTATTGTTACGGTGTTTTTGGTGTCCTGTTTGTGGTAGATAAACACCTGATCCTTATATTTATAAAAAGCGCTTCGGGAAATTTGAGCCTTTTGCACAGCGGCGCTGATGCTGGAAACATCACCTTCTTCAAGCAATTCCTTTGCATATAAAACCTTTGAAAATACATCAGGCAGAGCCGAAGCATTAACTAAAAGCATATCGTATTTCTTTATTGTGTCCACCACCCAAATACATTTTTTTATCATTATATACTACTTTTACATAAAAATCAACAGAAAGTGGGATTTTTACGGAAAACGAAAAGAAGAAAAAGTTTTTGCTGTTGGTGGCATATCTTTCTATAATAGGACTTTTGCTTATTATTACTTTAAAACTTTGTCTTGGAGTGTTACTACCCTTTATTATTGGAGCAATACTTGCGGTAATTGTGCAAAAACCTGCTTTATATGTAAGCCAAAGGGTTAAACTCAAGCAGGGTACAGTTGCTCTTTTTATGGTTGTCGGCATATATATTATACTGCTTTTTATGTTTGTTTTTTTCGGTAGCAGACTTTACGGTGAACTTGTAAAGCTTTATGAAAAATTGCCCGATTACACCGAAAGCTTTTCGGTTTTTATGAATGATACGGTAGAAAAAATCGAAAATCTATTTAAGAGATTCGGCTTTGAAAATTCTTCTGCTCTGGGAAATGTTGCAGGGCAGTCGCTAACCTCCTTAGGCGGTAAAGCAATAGAGATGATTTCGGATTTTATTGCGGCTTTAATAAGAAAAGCGCCGTCATTTATATTCGGATTATTGGTAACCGTAATAAGCGGATGTTTTATAGCAAAGGATTTTTGTGTTTTTAAAAAAATACTCCATTTTGCACTTAACGAAAAAAGAATAGAATTTTTTGTAAAAATCAAAAATATTTTGTATGAAAACGTATTCAAACTACTTAAGGGTTACCTTATTTTGTCATTAATAGCTTTTGCGGTTTTAACGGTAGGTTTTTTAATAATAGGGGTGAAAAACGCTGTGAAAGTTGCTTTTATTACGGCTGTAATCGACCTTCTTCCTGTTTTTGGCAGCGGAGCTGTTCTTATTCCTTGGGCTTTGGTTTCGATATTAAAAGGAGATACGTGGCTTTTTGTAGGTCTTTTAGTGCTTTATGCGGCTGTAGTGGTTATAAGAAATGTTTTAGAGCCGAAAATTGTGGGAAAACAGGTGGGACTTCATCCGCTTATCACTCTTTTAGCGCTGTTTTTGGGTGTAAAATTTTTTGGAGTAATGGGAATATTTGTTGTGCCGCTTATAGTTACCGTTGTATATAAATATACTGAAGAAAGGGTAACAGAGAAGGAAAATGAGCATAGTATATAATGTAGCTTTTAAAAGCTATAAAAAATATACGGACCGTGAGGAATAATGAAAAGGTATGTGGTTGCTACCGGTACAGTAACCCACGCTATAAGAGGACGAGAAATTCTAAAAAGAAGAGGAATATCAGCCGAAACTCAGCGGATGAAACACGGAACTGAAAATTATGGATGCGGGTACGGAATAGTTACCGGAGGCAATATTGAGGAAATTGAAAGACTATTAAAAAAAGAAAATGTTAAAATAATTAAAATTATACCGCTTGACTGACAGCGGAACAGAAAGGCAACGCTTCGAAATATCCGTTGCCTTTTTTGAATTTAGGGGGGGTGAAAAAATGATTTATCTTGATAATGCGGCAACAACTGATTTTAAGCCCCAAGGGGTAATTAAAGCTGTCCAGACAGCTCTGAAATTTTACAGTGCAAATCCGGGAAGAAGCGGTCACAGTCTATCGAATTTGGCTGCCGAAAAGATTTATTCGGTAAGAGAAAAGGTTGCTGATTTTTTCGGTTCAAATAATCCTTTAGGCGTGGTATTTACACTCAACTGCACTCAGGCAACCAATTTTGTGCTTAAGGGTGTTTTAAATAAAGGGGACGGACTTATAATATCAAATCTTGAGCATAACTGCGTGGCAAGGCCGTGCTACAAAATGGCTAAAGAAGGCTTTATTTCTCTTGATATTTTTGATGCGCTTAGTGAAAATATTGAAGAAGGCATAGAGGCTCTTATTAAGCCTAATACAAAAATGATTTTTTGTACCCACGCTTCAAACGTTTGCGGAAAAATAATAGATATTGAAAAGGTAGGTAAAATCTGCAAAAAGCATAATATTCTTTTTGGTGTGGATGCGGCTCAGACAGCCGGAGTAATACCCGTTAATATGGAAAAAATGGGAATAGATTTTCTTTGTGTTGCTTCACATAAAGGACTTTTAGCACCGATGGGAACAGGCATTTTGATAGCAAGAAAACCCATTGAAAAAACCGTTATAGAAGGCGGGACGGGAACTGCTTCGCTAAACCTTTATCAGCCAAAAGAGCTTCCCGAAATGCTTGAAAGCGGAACGGTTAATCTACCCGGAATTATGGGAATAGGAGCTGGAATTGATTTTATAAAAAGCAAGGGAATAGATAATATTTACCGTCACGAAAATGCCCTTTGCAAAAAGCTGTTAAGAGATATAGCAGACAGGGAAAATATTTCGGTATTACTAAGAGGGGATAAAGATGAGGATTTTGTACCTATAGTAGCTCTTAATGTGAAGTCAAAAACAAGCGAAGAGGTAGCAGGGATTCTAAACTCAAAGGCAATTGCAGTAAGGGGAGGCTATCATTGTGCGCCCCTTGCCCATAGAGCGCTAAATACAGCTGACGGCGGAGCTGTACGAATTTCACCCGGTATTTTAAACTGCGTTTATGATATTGAATATCTCAAAAAAATATTATTCTCGATTGCTAAATAAAAATATATAAAAATATAAAAATTTATTAAAAAAGTGGTTGATTAGTAGGTTTTTGTATGTTAGAATGAGTATGTAGTGTGGTAAAAGGAAAGGAATGATGATGTGAGCACTGTTTTTGATGCAATAAGAACACTTTGGAGTCAGCTTATATATGCGGTTTCTCATATATCTGTGTTTGACGTCATTGATATTATCATAATTGCCTACATCGTTTTTAAGGCTATACAGTTCCTTACGGAAAGCCGTGGAGGTCAGCTTGTAAAGGGCCTTATTATCCTTTTTGGTGCATATCTTGTTTCCAGTTGGTTTGAACTTGTTACGGTGCATTGGTTACTCCGTCGGGTTATGGAATGGGGCGTTATTGCTCTTGCGGTTATTTTTCAGCCTGAAATCAGACGCGCTCTTGAGCGAATAGGCAGAAGTAAATTAGGTCAGCTGGGAATTGTGGGAAAAACCGACGATGAACAGCTAAAATCTTCAATAGACAGCATTTGTATGGCTGTTCAGAGTATGCACGACCAAAAAATCGGCGCTCTTATCGTTTTTGAAAGAACCACCTCTCTTGGCGATATAATAAATACGGGAACGGTTATAAATGCAGACAGTTCATCTCAGATGGTAGGTAATATATTTTATCCCAAATCACCTCTTCATGACGGTGCGTTGATAGTACGAAACGGAAAGCTTTATGCCGCCGGCTGCATACTTCCTCTTACCTCTAATTCCAACCTTAATTCACAGCTTGGAACAAGACATCGTGCTGCTATCGGTATGAGCGAGGTTTCCGATGCTGTTGTTATTGTTGTTTCAGAAGAAACAGGCAAAATTTCTCTTGTTCAAAACGGTACAATTGAACGAGGATATGACCAGATTCGTCTTCGTGAGGAGCTTTACCGTTCTTTGCTTTCTGATGAGCAGGAGCATAGCGAAGAAGGTCTCTTCTTTAAAATTAAGTCCTTTATTGACAGAATAAAGCCCGTAAAGAAAGAGGAGGAAAAGAAAAATGAAAAATAAAAATTTTTCCTTTAGAAAACTCTTTTCCAATAAACGCTTCAGCATAATTTTTGCTGTAGTTGCGGCTTTTATATTCTGGCTTGCAATCACCATTGACCAGACCGAAGTAATTAATAAATCCTTTGCAAATATATCTATAAATATAACTACCCAAGGCAGTTTTGCAGGGGATATGGGGCTTGAGGTTATAGAGATAAAAAATGAAAAAAATGCAACCGTTACCGCTTACGGCCCTAATTCATCGGTCAGCGCTATAGAGGTTTCGGATATTCTCATTACAGCTGATTTAAGTGAGGTTACGGGCGCAGGCAGTTATGATATTCCGCTGAGTGTCAGTACCTCTGATACTAAAAGCGGAGTGACCTTTGAAGTTTCACCCAAAACCGTGAATGTTACCTTTGACTTTGTAGATACCAAAGAATTTGACGTTATTCCTGTTGCCAATGGTGTTACGCTAAATTCCAAACTGGAAACCAGTCTCTTTAAAGGCGAATCTGTTATAAACTCTGCTGAATTTACCAAAATTGTGGTAAAGGGACCGAGAGCAGATATGAAGCTGCTCAGCAGAGTGGAAGCGGTTGTGGATTCAAGTGATACCATAAAGGAAAGCAAAACCTACGAAGCGGCTATCGTTCTTTATGATGAGAACGGCAAGGTTTTAGATAATTCGAATTATACGTTGCCTTTCGAGACTGTAAAGGTTACCGTTCCCGTTTATAAAGAGAGAACTGTTTTGGTAGTGCCCACCTTTAGCAATGAGGATATAAAAGGAGAGGCAACCGAAAAATTAAAGAGTGTATCTCTCAATAAGGTAACGGTATATGGTCTTCCCGATATTGTAGATGACCTGGATAATATTAAACTTAGTCCCATTGATTACAGAGAGTATAAGGCAGGAAAGTTAAGCTTTGAAGTTAAGCTTACCGTTCCCGACGGAATTAATCTGAAAAAAGAAGTGGGTAATGTTACGGTTACTTTTAACCAAAACTAAATAACTAAAAGGGCTTTTTAAAATTAATAAAAGCCCTTTTGTCATTTCACTTAAAATAGCATAGTATATAAAGAGGTGCTAATATGAGTGAAATTATAGTTCTGATTATTTTTTTGTTTTTTGCTGTTTGCGGTGTCAGTACTGTTTGCGCAAAGCTGTGGCTTTTTCTTGTGCGTCCAAAGAAGAAACGAATAAGCGTTTCTGTGGTTAATGTTGATGGTGATGAAAATGACGAAAACCTACTTTTTGCATTTGAAAAATACCGTTGGTTCGGAAAGGATTATGCCGATTTTCTTATTTTCGTAACCAATTCAAAAATAAGCGAAAGAGCTTATGCCTATATATCTCAGAGTGAAAACATTTATTGCGTAAACGAAGAAAAATTAGAGGCACTGATAAAAAAACTTACGGAGGAAGAGTATGAGCGAGGTTAACGAACAAACCGAAAAGCTTCAGGGAATTATACAAAGAGTTACATATCATAATGAACAAAATGGTTATACTGTCGCTCAGCTTAATTTAGGCGGTGAAGAAATAACCGTTGTCGGAAATATGCCTTTTATCAGTCACGGTGATGACGTTATCCTTTACGGACGTTATACCGTTCACGCCGTTTACGGTCCGCAGTTTAAGGTGGAGACAATGGAAAAAAATATGCCCACCGATTCTGCCTCCTTGCTTCGTTATCTTTCTACAGGAGCAATTAAGGGTGTAGGCCCGTCAACCGCAAGAAAAATAGTTGAAACCTTTAAGGATGAAACCCTTACGGTTCTTGAAAAAAATCCCGAAAAACTGGCTCAGATAAACGGAATTTCTCTTGCTAAAGCAATGTCTATAGGCGAGGAATTTGCAAAGCAGTTCGGTGTAAGGGAGGTAATGCTTTTACTTGCCCGATTTAAAATTTCTACCGAGGACAGTATTAAAGCTTATAAGGTTCTCGGTAAAGATGCCGTAAATAAAATTAAAAACAATCCTTATCTTTTATGCGGTGAAAGAATTGATTTTTCTTTTGAAAAAGCTGAGGATATTGCACAGTATTATAATATTGCTGATGACGACCTTTTAAGAGTGTGCGCAGGGGTAGAGTATGTACTGCGTAAAAATTCCTATAACGGACATACCTGTCTGCCCAGACAAAAGCTTGTCAGCGTTTCGGCTGAACTGCTTGGCGTAACAAAGGATATTGTTGATATAGCCATATCTAGACTTATTGAAGAGCTTAGACTTCGTTCTAAATTTGTGGGAAATATGGAATTTATTGCTCTTCCTGCTTTTTATAACGGTGAAGAATACATAGCCACAAAGCTTACCGTTATGGCTTCAAGAAATATAAATGCCTTTGTTGATGACAGAGAAATAGGATTTCTTGAAAATTCAATGGGCATAAGCTTTGATGAAAAGCAAAAACTTGCAGTTAAAACATCTCTTGAAAACAGTATTACACTTCTTACAGGCGGCCCCGGTACAGGAAAAACCACTACCCTTAAGGCAATGATAGAAATGTTCAGCCATAGGGATATGGAAATAGAACTTGCTGCGCCTACGGGAAGGGCGGCAAAGCGTATGAGTGAGCTTACGGGTTGTGAAGCAAAAACCTTGCACAGACTTTTAGAGGTGGAGTGGACCGACGAAGAAAAGCCGAAATTTGCCCGTAACGAGCGTAATCCCTTAGAGTGCGAGGTTTTAATTTTAGACGAAGTTTCTATGGTGGATACTCTTCTTTTTGAAAGTTTGCTCAGGGCATTGCCCTTAAACAGCAGATTGATTTTGGTGGGGGACAGCGACCAGCTTCCCAGCGTTTCGGCAGGTAACGTGCTGGGGGATATTATCGACAGCGATAAATTTAATGTGGTAAGGCTTGATAAGGTTTTCCGACAGGCTCAGGAGAGCGCTATTATACGTACCGCTCACGCTATAATCGAAGGCGAAAATCCCGACATAAGCGTTAAGGATTCGGATTTCTTTTTTATGAGGAGAATAAACTCAGACGAAACCGTAAAAACCCTTTGTGAACTTTGTCTCGAACGTTTGCCTAATGCCTACGGCTTTGAGCCGTTTAAGGATATTCAGGTGCTTTGTCCTTCGAGAAAAATGGCGCTTGGCACAATAAATCTTAATAACGTGCTTCAGGATCTTCTTAATCCTAAGGGGAAAAATACTCCCGAAATATTCTTTAAAGGCTTTTTCCTGAGAGAAAAGGACAAGGTTATGCAGATAAAGAATAATTACGAGCTTTGCTGGAAAAGGGATAACGGCGAAGAGGGGACAGGCGTATTTAACGGAGACGTAGGCTTTGTTGAAAAAATAGATAAACGTCAGAACAGCGTAACCGTAAGATTTGACGATAAAACGGTTACCTATTTTACCGAGGAACTTTCCCAGATAGAACTTGCTTACGCCGTTACGGTACATAAAAGTCAGGGTAGTGAATACGACTGCGTTATACTTCCGCTTCTTGACGTACCGTTTAAGCTTAAATACAGAAATCTTTTATATACTGCGGTTACCAGAGCAAAAAAACTTCTTATAGCAATAGGTGACGATAAAATATTCTTTTCTATGGCTGAAAATAACAAAAAAAGTCTTAGATACACTCTTTTAAAAGAGTTTTTAAAGGTGTCCTATGAGTGAAAATAAGGCGGTAAATTCTTTACTGGATTATTTTCTTCCTTCTTACTGTTTTAACTGCAAAAGTCCTGTAAGAAGGGGAAAGGTCATTTGTGATGACTGCTATGATGAAATGGAATTTACAAATGAAAAAGCCTGTGTAAAATGCGGACTTTATGATAAGGAATGTCAATGTAAATTTTCTGTTTATCATTTCAATTTTATTACTGCGCCCTTTATTAATAACGGAGCGGCAAAGAAGGGTGTTTATTCCATAAAATTTAAAAGTAATAATATACTGGTGGATTTTTACGCCGAACATATGGTTAAAAGATTTGTCCAAAAAACTGAAGAAAGGGAATTCAGCCTTGTGACCTACGTTCCCATGAGTTTTCCGAAGTTTTTAAAAAGAGGATGCAATCAGGCGCATCTTTTGGCTGAAAGGGTGGCACAAATGCTGTCGTTACCTTTAAAAGCAACCCTTAAAAGAGATATTTTCAGTTCGACTCAGCATAAAACAGGCTCTATAGAAGAAAGATTTCGTAATGCATATAACAGTTACCGCTGTGTGCAAAGCGTAAAGGGAAGGGTGCTTTTAATAGATGATATTAAAACAACCGGCGCTTCTCTTGAAGCGTGTGCAAGGGAGCTTTTAAGGGCGGGAGCTGATGAAGTATATTGCCTTACCGCTCTTGTCGGTAATAAAAATTAGTTGAAATATCCTTGCTTTTTTTATATAATGGTTTTAAACGTGAAAAAAAGGAGTGAATGAAGTGGCTAACGCAATAGGAATTGACTTGGGTTCATCAAAAACGGTTATATATTCCGATTCTAAAATTTTACTTAACGCGCCGAGTGTTGTAACGGTAGATGCCGAAACCTATGCGCCTGTATATTTCGGCGAAAAGGCAAAGCAAACACTTGGCAGAACTCCCGATACTTTAGAGTGTATTCATCCTATTCAGCACGGTCTTATTGCCGACTATGATATAGCAGAAGCTATGCTCAAAAACTATATGGAAAAGGTTTTCGGCAAAAACGTAATCAGACCAAAGGTTGTGGCAACTCTGCCTACGGGTCTTACCGAACTTCAGCATCACTCTCTTTCAAACGTTGTGGAAGCGTCAGGAGGAAGAAGCGTTACGGTTGTAGAAGCTCCTGTGGCCTTAGCTATTGAACTGGGCGTTGATTTTTCCGTGCCTGAGGGCAGTATGGTGGTAGATATAGGCGCGGGCACTACCGATATAGCAGTGCTTTCACTTGGGGGTGTGGTTTCCTGCGATTCCTTTAAAACTGCTTCCTATGATTTTGATAATATTATTAAAAATCACGTAAGAAGAAAGCGGAATATTGCTATAGGAAGCCTTACTGCAGAAAGTATAAAGATGCAGATAGGCTCAGTAAGTCCCCGTTCTATTGAGATTACTGCTATTGCAAAGGGCAGAAATCTTTTTACAGGACTTCCCGAAGCATTTGAGGTTACTTCAGGCGAAATATATAAAAAACTTCACGAAAGCGCTCTTACTATTTGCAATGCCATACGAAAGGTTCTTGAAGCTACCGAGCCTGACCTTGTTGCCGATATTAAGAAAAAAGGTCTTTTCCTTGCCGGAGGAGGCTCTAAGATATTCGGTATGGCAGACCTTATTGCCAATTATACGGGAATAGAGGTTAAAACCGTAAATGAGCCTGAGTTTAGTCTTGTGAAGGGTGCAGAAAAGGCATTGTCGGTACCAGGACTTCTTAAAAATATCAACTATCAGGCGCGTTCCATTAAGGAACTTGAAATTCACTGATAAAAAATACTTGACAGCCTTAAAGAGTTGTGATACAATATCGTGGTACAAAAAGAAGAACTACTCGTTCTCACCCTAAAGTTATGTCTGAAAGGGTCATCAAATTTCTTTTCGAATTGACAGTATCATTTCGATATTTTTTGGTGCGTGAACGAGATTCGTTCACGCTTTTGTTTTTTGGAGGTGCGTAGTATCAGCAGTAAAGAAGTAGCCATAAATGAGGCAATACGGTCTAATGAGGTTCGTGTAATTGATACCGACGGAAGTCAGCTTGGAATTCTTCCCATTAAGGAAGCAATTGCAGCAGCATATGAGAGAGAGCTTGACCTTGTCAACATTTCTCCCAACGCAAACCCGCCGGTATGTAAAATAATGGATTTCGGTAAATACCGTTTCGAACAGGCTAAACGCGAAAAGGAAGCAAAGAAAAACCAGAAAACCTTTGATATCAAGGAAGTGCGTCTCGGTCTTACCATCGACACCCATGATTTTGAGACAAAAGGCAATCAGGCAATTCGTTTTCTTAAAAGCGGAGATAAAGTAAAGGTTTCTATACGTTTTAGAGGTCGTGAACTCGGTCATCCCGAAATCGGACTTGAAACTATGAAGAGATTTGCTGATTACTGCGAGGAATATGCAAGTGTAGAAAAGCCCGCCAAAATGGAAGGCAGAAATATGCTTATGTTCCTTGCACCGAAAACAAATAAATAAGCAAGATATTTAAAGGGAGGATTTATTATGCCTAAGAACAAAACACACAGCGGTGCTAAAAAACGTTTTAAGCTCACCAAAACCGGTAAGGTTAAACGCGCACACGCATTCAAATCACACATCCTGAACAAGAAAACTTCTAAGCGTAAGAGAAATCTTCGCAAGACAGTTGTAGCTGATGTAACAAATGTTGCAGCAGTTAAGAAAATGATTCCTTATAAATAAGGGTAAATTGATTGGAGGTT
>JAZSHI010000003.1:0-21715 GCA_045533195.1 Acutalibacteraceae bacterium | reverse complement strand
TGAGGATATTTGCGGCGGATGTAATACCTGCATAGACTGTGTCGGCGGAGAACAAAACTTCTGTAAGAATTGCGAAACCTGCTACCAATGTACTGATTATGTCTGTCCCTGCGGAAACGGGTGTGACAGGTGCGCTCTTGTTTGCTCAGATTGTGGTGAGAATTGCGACAACTGCTACAATAATTTCTGTGCTTACTGCGAGTCCTGTATGGAGTGTGCAGCGGATAACGGTTGGTGTAGTGAATGTGATAACTGTGGTAATTGCGTAAAAGTTTGTCCTTGCGGAGACGGTTGTATGGATTGCGCTATGCTCTGCGAAGAATGTGGCGAAGCCTGTGAAAAATGCGCAGAATTCTGTATAAGCTGTGGTGTCTGCCAGAATTGTGCTGAAGCAAACGGTGGATTGTGTCAATACTGCAATACTTGCTCTACATGTGCTGGTGATACATCAGGCTACTGTTATACCTGCAATGCCTGTGGTGAATGTGTAACTATTTGCGAAACCTGTGGTGAAGGCTGTGAGGGTTGCTCTGAAATTTGCCCCGACTGTAACGGTAACTGTTCGGTATGCTTCGGTGATGCCAGATGTCAGGACTGTGGCGTGTGTATGGAATGTGCAGAGAGCTCAGCAGGCTACTGTGAAGAATGTAATCTTTGTGGTGGATGCACAACAATGTGTGCTGACTGTGGTGAAACTTGCGAAGGTTGTGCAGAAATCTGCCCCGAATGCTCAGGTAATTGCTCAGCCTGCTACGGAGATAACCGTTGCGTTGATTGTGGCAAATGCTTCGACTGTGCTTCAGATGGTGTTGGCTTCTGCGAAAACTGCATGCTTTGCTCTGACTGCACTATAGTTTGCCAGGGCTGTAACGAAGGCTGTGAAAACTGTGTTGAAATATGTCCTCAATGCCGTGAACAATGCGACAACTGCTACAGTGACGGATTCTGCGAGGATTGTGGAATTTGCCGGAATTGTGCGTCAGGTCTATGGTGCGACGATTGTAACCACTGTGGTGGTTGCTATGACCTTTGCATCGGATGTAGTAAGTGTTCAGATTGTGCCGTAATATGCGAAGAATGTGGTGAGCATTGTGATAACTGTGCAGATATTTGTGAATACTGTGAGCTTTGCGAATATTGCTGTGAAGAAAATTCAGAATGCAACAACGGAATGTGTATTGAAAATCCCGAGTATGAACACCACTTCTGTGTTGATTGCGGACAATGCTTCTGTATAAACTATTACTGTTATAACTGTAACTATTTTGAAGAGGATCGCTGTTCATCCTGCTGTAATATGGCTATGAATAATCTTGGTTGCTATTGTGGAAAATGTATCAGCGACCCTGATTTAGCAGATCACCTTAAAACTGAACATGGTGATTCCTTTGAGTATCACCCTGCAACTCCTGAGGTTGAATGGAGTTATGATGAGGAAAGCCATTGGAAAGAGTGTAGGTTCTGCACAACTGAAGAACATAAAGTCCAAAAAAACTTACACTACTTTGATGACAATATGCTTTGTGAAATTTGTGGATATGTTGGTGAAATGGGACCGTCAATAGCCGGTGTTGTAAAAAGCTTTGGCGATGAAGCTGCAGAAATAGTTATAGAGTTATTTGACGGAAGCTCTGATGAACCTATTAAATCTGTAACTGTTTGTGGTTTAGAAGAAAATTACTTAATAAAAGGTATTGAAAGTGGTGCTTACACATTAAGGGTTACTAAAGATGGTCACGCTGTTAGAACCTATAGTATAACAGTTGATGCGTCTACCTACGAATTAAATATTAATATTTATGAATCAGGCGATGCTAATATGGATGGTTCAGTAGATATTCTCGATTATCAGCGAGTAGTAAATGCAGCCTTAAGCAGTAATAACTACGTTCCTGAGAATACTACAACAGAGCCGGATTATAATCTTGCTATCTGTGACTGTAATGGTGACAATGTTGTTGATGCCTTGGACTGTACTATGATAGCAATATTGTGCCATGTAGGAAAGGATAGTAAATGGCATTCTATTGCAATCACGGGTATAACTGTACCAGTGGCCGGAGAAAAAACAACTTATGAAGCAACACTTGATGATTCCAAGTACGAAATATATAATGAAAGCGCAAATTATATTTATAACGGTATTACTTGGTTTGACTTGACCGAAGATAGTAATATTAACCAAGGTGATGTTTTTGTTGCCGGTCATTCCTATAGATTGACGATCGAGGTTATTCCATCAAACGGTGGAGAATGGAATCTTAAATATGCAACAATTAATGGTAACGATGCATTAGTCAGTGAAGCCT
Source organism: Acutalibacteraceae bacterium (assembly GCA_045533195.1). GTDB lineage: Bacteria > Bacillota > Clostridia > Oscillospirales > Acutalibacteraceae > SIG607. The sequence goes on along the minus strand of JAZSHI010000003.1, from coordinate 19,406 downwards.
CGGAATGCTATCTTGTTTCTTATGTATTTAATTTGTGATAAGAGCAAAACTCAAATTCCGGATTATGGATTTTAATTAATGCTGACGGCTCATACACGGCAACATTTACAAACACTCTGTTAGGAACAAAAACCTACAAAAAAACAACAACTTAAAAACAGGAAATTAAATTATCAATTCATTTTCTTTCCAAATATAAAAACAGAGCACTCGCTGAGAAATCAGCGGGTGTTCTGTTTTTAGCTACCAGTTGCCAGTCGCCAGTTACCGGCGTTGTGGCAATAACTTCATGCTTCTTGATATATTTTATTAAAGATATAGAAAAAATAATTTAGCATGATACAGTATCTGTTATGAGAACTGGAGACTGGTGGCTGGCGACTGACGGCTGACAAACTGTTTACTGCCCACAGAAAGCCGTGTAACGAGAGTTGCGGTAAGAGTGGGGGAACTAATCGTAGAGGATGTGACAGCATTAATTCGCCCTTTCTTTTCCTCTTTGCTGATGTAAAAAAATTACTGCATAAATCAAAGAATAGGATAAACATCTTTCTTGAAGAAAAGCGTAAGTTATGCTATCATAAAAATATAATTCAGGAAAAGAGGTGGAGATATGCTTAAAACATATAAAAAGCTGTTACCGTATGCTGTTGGTGTCGGAGTGTTGCTTCTTGTGGCATATTTCTGCCGATATGCGATTTTATCTCTTGCAGACTATACAGAAAATCCAGCCTTACTTGTGACAGTTCTTGCTGCAGTCAGAAACATTATTCATGTTTCCTTACTTTCAGCTTGGTACATTTCTTTGCAGAACAGAATTGTTCATAAACAAATTAAGCAATTGCTTTCAGGCGTTGCTGTAATGATGGTTTTGTGGGTTCTCGTAAGAACTGTTAAATGGGAGTTTGTTGTATCATACGAAGAACCGTTGGTGCGATATCTGTGGTATGCCTTCTATGTTCCTATGATTCTCATACCTCTTTTGGGTGTGTATATAGTTCACCTTATGGGCAAACCCGAAGGATATAAATTGCCGAAAGTATTTTATCTTTTGCTGATACCTGCATCAGTTCTTATTGCAGTCGTTTTCACCAACGACTATCATCGTCTTGTTTTTGATTTCCCTAACGGTATAAAATATTTTGATGCTGACTACACATATAACTTTATGTTCTTTGTTGTGTGTGGTTGGTTCGTCATTTTAGGTTTGTACTTCGTTTTAATGCTTCTTAAAAAGAGTCGTGTACCCGGTAGCAAAGCATTCAAAAGTCTGCCTTTGATAATTATGATAGCATCAATTGTTTTCTGGATTTCTTATGCTTTAGGTATAATTGAATCCGACCTTACAACCGTTGACTGTATTATGATAACACTTCTTCTTGAAAGTGCTATTCAGGTCGGTCTTATTCCTTCCAACTCAAACTACAAAGAGATTTTTGATTCAACAACCATTCCTGTTATGATTTTTGATGAGAGATACAATGCTCACTATACATCTTCTACTGTTTCAGAAATTGCAACTGAAGAAATGCAACTCGCAGAAAAGGAAACTGTAAGTCTTGGTAACACTCTTCTTCACTCAAAGAAGATAAGTGCGGGTAGGGTTTTGTGGCAGGATGATGTTACTATTCTTAATGAGCTTAAGGAAAAGCTTCAAGACACAATTTCTCAGTTGGGTGAAGAAAACGATTTGCTTCAGGCAGAAATAGAAATTAAAGAAAACAGAGCAAAGGCAGACGAGGAAAACCGCCTTTATGACAGAATTGCAAGAGAAGTTGAACCTCAGCTCCTTAAGGTTGAGAAAATTATCGAAAATATTGATAAAGAATCTGAAAAAACCGCTGAATTACTTCCTAAAATTTGCGTTATCGGATCGTATATCAAGCGCCGAGGCAACCTTTTGTTGTTAGCGGAGGAAAACCCTGTTATTGACGTAAAAGAACTTGAATACTGCATCAGAGAATCCCTTGATAACCTTGCTTTAGCTGGTGTTTTTACTTCTTTTCACAGTAATTGCGATGGTAAGATGCAAATAGATTATATAGTAGCAGTTTATGATTTTTATGAAGATTTAACCGAAAGGCTTCTGGAAAATGTAACTGCTATGATGATTCACCTTAATTCCGAAAGCGATACTGTAAAAATGAACATTCAGATAGGTTGCCGTGAGGATATTGCAAAGCAGGTTCTGTCAGGTATGGATTTTACCTTCGGTAGCTTTAGCTATGAAGTAGATGATGAAGATGCAATCATCAATCTTACCGTCGGAGGTGAGGGGCAATGATTAGTTTTTATGATCTTGATCCGAATTTCCGTGCAGTATTTTTGGGTATTGTTTTTACCGAGTTGTGCATAAGCATTGTGTTGCTTCAGCCTGCAGTAAAAAGAAAGCGACTTTTTCCGAGTCTTTTTCTGCCTTTTTCGGTTGTGTCAACCTTAGGGTTAGTAATACTTTACGGAACGAATATGAAAAGTAATTTGTTGGGTTTTGAAGAAATACCTGTTAGCAAATGGTTTTGTGAACAACCTGTTATTTTTGCTTTTATTAATGTTATCGCTGTGCTGATTATTCTTATCTGCATAATAATTAAAGAAATTCAATACAGAAAAAACACCATAACCCGTTCATCTGTTAAGGAAAGTCTTGATAAACTTTCAACCGGGCTTTGCTTTTCGTTTGAAAACGGAAAACCTGTTCTTGTAAATCACAAAATGAACGAGCTTCATTATAAGCTTTTTGATGAAGATTTGCAGAATGCAGATGCGTTCTGGCACAGGCTTATTCACGGAACAGTCAACGAAGATGTTGAATGTATACATACCGACAAAACGCCTTGCTACAGATTAAGTGACGGAACTGTATGGTCGTTTTCAATGAAAATGATTCCCGGTTTTGTTCAGATAACTGCAGCGGATACAACACAATTATATAATGTCAATAAAGAATTAGAAGCGAAAAACATTGAGTTGACAGCCTTGAATGAGCGATTAAAGAATTATGGTGCAAATGTTGATGAATTTATTCGTTCAAAGGAAAGGCTTGAAACTAAAATAAACATTCACCGTGAATTGGGACAGTCGCTTCTTGCAACAAGAAAGTATTTACAGAATGAAAGCGAAGTTGCACCAATTGAAATATGGAAGAAAAACATTTCTGTTCTTAGAAAAGAAGCAAATCTTCCTACTGAAGACCCTTATGAAATGTTTTTGCAGGCCGCAGACACGATTGGTGTTAAGCTGGAGGTGGATGGTACACTTCCTGAGGATATTGATATACGAAATCTCTTTGTTTCTGCCGCAGTTGAGGCGTTAACAAATGCAGTTCGTCACGGAAGAGCCAAAACATTGTTTATTAAATCAATTAAAACCTCTGGATATTATAAGGTAATTTTCAAAAATGACGGCTATAAACCGCAGACTCCTATAATTGAAGGTGGGGGACTCAGCTCTTTACGGAACAAAATTCAGAGAGCAAACGGAGAGATGTCGGTGCTGAGTCAGCCTGAATTTGAACTTACTGTAGTTGTTAGGAAGAGTTAAGAGGTTTGCTGCCGGCTATCAGTTTTAAGGTAACATTATTTTTCTTTTATAACAACTATTCTGGCGGCCGGAGGCTATTTGCTAACCGCTAAAGAAAGGAGCATTTTAATGAAAAAGATAAGTGTCTTGATAGTTGAAGACGATCCAATGGCTCGCAATCTTCTTGAAATATATATCAAAAATAGTGAGAATTATGAGTTGGTTCAATCTATAGAGAGTGCAGCAATGGCAGAAATTTATTGTATGTCAAAGAAAATAGATTTGATTCTTATGGATGTTTGCACTGCAATGAATGCAAACGGACTTGATGCAGCGGAGAAAATCAAGAGAAATTATCCGACGATAAAAATTATAATCATAACAAGTCTGCCTGAGTTCAGTTTCCTGAAAAGAGCTAAAAAAATCGGCGTGGATAGCTTTTGGTATAAAAATGCAACAGCACAAGAAATTCTGGATGTAATGAATCGTACAATGAACGGTGAAAACATTTTTCCGGATGCAACACCAACGCTTAAGCTTGGGAACGCTGTTAATGTGGAATTTTCCGAAAGAGAACTTCAGGTGCTAAAGTATGTTGTGGCAGGGGAAACAGATGCGGTAATTGCCGAGAAGATGAATATATCTCTACGAACGGTTAAAGGTCATATTCAGAGTATGCGAGACAAAACAGGCTTTAAAAACCGAACTGAGCTTGCTGTAAGGGCGAGAGAGTGCGGATTTGTTATAGCAGAAGAGAAAAATTAAATATTACTATAGAATTTCCACAATAAAGAAGTTTCTTTATTGTGGATTTTTTTATTTGTTTTGCACTAAAGTACGGTGTGATACTTTAAATTATTTGTTAAAATTCATTTAGGAGAACTATTTATTGTAGTAACTCTCATAAAAGTGTATTGGGAACTGTTATTATTGAAAGGAGAAATGTGATATGGGACTTATTAAAGCCGGTGTTGGTGCTCTCGGTGGCGTTTTGGCTGATCAGTGGAAGGAGTTTTTCTATTGCGATTCTTTAGAAAACGATGTTCTGGTGGTGAAAGGTCAAAAGCGCGTAGGTGGTCGCTCATCCAATACCAAAGGTAGTGATAATCTTATTTCCAACGGTTCGGGAATTGCCGTTGCTGACGGACAATGTATGATTATTGTTGAACAAGGAAAAGTTGTTGAGGTTTGCGCAGAACCGGGCGAATTTACATATGATTCTTCAACAGAGCCCAGCATTTTTTCGGGTAAGCTGGGTGATTCTATCAAGGAAACTTTCAAGACAGTAGGTAAACGTTTTACTTACGGTGGCGATACAGGTAAGGATCAGAGAGTTTACTACATCAACACAAAAGAGATTATGGATAACAAGTTTGGTACTCCCAATCCTTTTATGTTTGACGTAGTATACAACAAACGTCGTCGTACAGTTGAAGTGAGATGTAACGGTGTATATTCTTACATAATCACCGATCCGCTTCTTTTCTATACAAAGATAGCGGGAAATATTGCAAATGAATACAGACGAGAGCAGATCGATTCTCAGCTTAAAACAGAATTCATTTCTGCTTTACAGCCTGCATTTGCAATGCTTTCGGAATTAGAGCTTCGCCCTTCGCAAATTCCTGCACACACCGTTGAACTAAAAGATGCTCTTAACAAAGCTCTCAGACTTGAGTGGACAGATCGCAGAGGTATTTCTGTTGAGTCTATTGCCCTTAACCCGATTACACTTACTGAGGAAGACCTACGAAAGATTAAGTCTATGGAGGATGCTGTTGAAATGGGCTCCGACCCGTTTATGATGGCAGGTCGTATGGCAGATGCTCAGGCAAGTGCTATGGAAGCTGCCGCAAGTAATCCTAATGGTTCTATGAATGGCTTTATGGGTATGGGTATGGCTATGAATATGGGCGGGGGCTTCAATCCTGCTCAGATGTATCAGGCCGGTATACAGCAACAAGCCCAACAACAGGACCAACCCGCTCCTGCTGCACCTGTCTCCGATAGTTGGCAATGCTCCTGCGGAAATGCTGTGAGTGGCAATTTCTGCCCCAACTGTGGTGGAAAGAAACCTGCTCCTCAGCCCTCTTCCGGTGGTTGGCAATGCTCTTGCGGTGCAACGGCAAACGGGAAATTCTGCCCCGAATGTGGCTCGCCCAAGCCGACTGTAGACGGATGGATTTGTTCCTGCGGTGTAGTAAACAAAGGAAAATTCTGCCAGAATTGTGGCAGCAAGAAACCTGCAGGTGCACCTCTTTATCAGTGTGATAAATGTGGTTGGAAACCTGAAGAGCCCAAAAACCCACCAAAATTCTGTCCTGAATGTGGCGATGTTTTTGATGCAAATGACGCTCAATAATTAATATTCGGAGGTAAATGTTATGGGTCTTTTTGATAAAAAATATTGTGATTTTTGCGGTGAAAAAATCGGATTATTAGGCAACAGAAAACTCGAAGACGGAAATATGTGTAAGGATTGTGCTAAAAAGCTTTCTCCTTTCTGTGATGACAGACGCCATTCCACAGTTGAGCATATAAGAGCACATCTTCAGTATCGTGAACAAAACGCAGTGGCATTGAGATCATTCACTCCCACAATGGTTTTAGGCGAAAACACAAAATTCTATTTTGACGGCAATAATAAAACTTTTGTAGTTTCGGCATATTCGCAAGGTTCTGAGAAATGGTTTGAGGAAAATCCCGATATTATTCCATTTTCTCAGGTTACGGGTTGCGGACTTGATATTGATGAAGATCAGAATGAAATATACACAAGAGACCGGGAAGGTAATCAGGTAAGCTACAATCCGCCCAAATATGAATACCGTTACCATTTTGTTTTGAAATTCACCCTCAACAACCCCTATTTTGATGATTTTGATGTAAGTCTCAATTCAGGTTTTGTTAAGGATAGAAATTCTCTCGAATATAACAAGTATTACCGTATGGGTAGCGAGATAATGAATATTTTCGGTTTCGGTAGTGGTTACAATCCTCTTTCCGGGTCTATTAATCCTTCCGGATTGGGTAATCTTGCGGCAGGAATCAACGCATTTGTGAATCAGGTTGCCGCCAATGCACAGGCGCAGCAGAATATGGGCTATGCTCCCGTTAATGCACAACCTCAGAACAATAACGGTTACGCACCTGCGAACGCACAACCTCAGACATCGGCTTTGTTCTGTCCTGAATGTGGCACACCTTTAAAGGGAACGGGTAATTTCTGTACTGATTGCGGAGCAAGATTACCGTAACAAATAAACATTAACCAAACAAGGAGATGATAACCTTGTCAACTGTTTTAGAACATAAATGTCCCAACTGCGGTGCAGGTGTTGAGTTTGATGTGAATTCCCAGAAATTGAAATGTCCGTTCTGTGATACGGAATTTGACATTCCTGCGGAAGAATCTTCCGCAGATATGGGAAACGTTGTGGATTCAATAAATTGGAGTTCAGCGAACTCAGGTTGGAATGACGGTGAAACGGACGGTATGTCTGTTTATGTTTGTAATTCCTGTGGCGGTGAAATCATAGCCGATAAAACAACCGGTGCTTCAAGTTGCCCGTATTGTGACAATCCCGTTGTTATGAAAGGTCAGTTTTCAGGTGCTTTAAGACCTGATCTGGTGATACCTTTTAAGTACGATAAAAAAGCCGCCAAGGAAGCCTTGAAGCGACATATCGGTTCGAAAAAGTTTGTGCCCAAGGCATTTAAGGAAGAAAATCATATTGATGAAATTAAGGGGGTCTATGTTCCCCATTGGCTTTTCTCCTGCGATGCAGTTGCAGAGGTTCGATACGGTGCTCAAAAAGTGAGATCCTGGTCTGACAGAAATTACATTTATACGGAAACATCAATTTTCGACGTTTACAGGGCAGGTTCTGTAGGTTTTGAAAACATTCCTGTTGACGGTTCAACAAAAATGGCAGACGACCTTATGGAATCAATTGAGCCTTTCAATATTCAGGATGCGGTGGATTTTAACACGGCATATCTTGCGGGATATCTTGCCGATAAATATGACGTAACAGTTGAAAACAGTATGGGAAGAGCCAATGAAAGAATCCGTCAGAGTGCAGCAGATTCTTTCAAACAGACAGTTCAGAATTATACAAGTGTTGAAACGAAAGTAATAAATATGAATGTTGCAAACGGTATTTATAAATATGCTCTTTATCCCGTATGGCTTCTTAACACGTCGTGGAACGGAAAAAAATACACCTTTGCCATGAATGGGCAGACCGGTAAATTTGTCGGGGATATACCAACGGATGAAAAAGCAGTCAGAAAAATCGGCGTGCTTCTCGGTTTGGGGCTCTCCGCGGTATTCTGCGGAATAGCTTGTTTGTTGTCGTTATTCTGAGGAGGTGCATGAAATGAAAAAGAAAGTTATAGCATTATTGTTAGCTTTGTTAATGAGTGCCTCTTTGATGGTTTGTGCTTTAGCAGAAACCGGTATGTATGTTATAGACCCTGAATATCTTCTTTCACAGGATGAATGGGAGTATCTTGAAAGCTATGCCACAATGATTGAAGAAAACTATGGCTACTGCATTATGTTTGCAGTAACCAAAGATGTTTCGGATAGCGGTTCCACAACACAATACTGTGAAGATATGTATATGACTTTTGCGGATTCTGATGATGGAGTCATTATTGCACATAATATTTCGGAGCAGGTTTATTCCTGGTATTGTGCAGGTGAAGGTGAAGATGTCTTTACGGAAGATGTTATTGACAGGCTCTGGGCATTGTATGCCGACACAGACACCTATTATGACGGTATATACGCTTATTATGAGGAAGCAGAGGTTATCATCGAAAATGCGGGAAAGGTTTCTCAGAATGATGAACCTACATTTGCTGATAAAAGTTCCGAAGATGAAACCGAGTTTCTCCCCGTTGAAAGAACACTTTCTCTCGTTGTGGATAAGGCGGATCTTCTGACAGACGAAGAAGAAAAGAATTTTAATGATAAGCTTGAAGCCTTTGCAGACGAATATGAGTCTGAAATTGCAATTTTAACTGTTGATGACCTTGAAGGAAAATCAGCTCAGGTTTATGCCGATGATTTTTATGATTACAATGGCTATGGCTACGGCGAAAATGATGACGGTATGCTTGTTCTTTACAAGCCCGGTGCAGAAGGTGACAGAGAACTTTACATAACCACACATGGAACAGGCGAAGACGATTATCAGGCTGATGACTTTATAAATGCTATGGTTGATGACCTCAAGGCAGAAGATTATGTAAGCGCCTTCAATACATATATACAGATTGCGGAAAAATCCCATAAGTTTTCGGTAAGCCCTGTATGGATTATTCTGAGTATTGTGGTTGGTATGCTCGGCGGTATGGCAATTCCTAAAGTTATGGCAAGAGCCAATAATTCCGTAAGACCTCAGAACGATGCTTCGGTTTACGCGAAGGCAGGCTCAATGGTAGTCACAGGTAATTCAGATATCTTTGTGACTTCCAGTATTACAAGAGTTGCAAAACCCAAAAAGGAAAACAACTCAAGCCATACAAGTTCTTCCGGCAGAAGTCACGGTGGCGGAGGAGCAAGGTTCTGATAAGTGACAGTAAACAGTATATCCGGGAGAAGAGTTTTCGGTTGATGTCCGTCAAGTCGAAACCTATGAACCCTGGACATAAAAAATTATTTATAAAGGAGAAACAAAAATGAAAAAGTATTTAAAATTTGGTGCTATTGTGCTCGTTTTGGTAATGGTTATCGGTTGCTTTGCAGCCTGCGGGCAAAAAACTGACGGCGACAATATGGAAAATACCGACGGTACCGAAGCTCCCGCGGTTGAACTTAACGAGTTGACCTTAACCAACGACACTGACGCCACAGTAAATCTTCAGTATCCCGATGCATTTACATATACTGAAGAGGCTCAGGGTAACTCGTTCCTTTATCAGGAAATTCACAAAAAATGCGGTGCGCTCAAAGCCGCTGATTATTACATCGCATTTGCATTTGGTGAAATAAACACCTCAGCATATGATGACGTTTATGATTATTTCAGCCAGTTTGATTTGGATCCGCTTTATGAAGAAATAAAGATTAATGGCACAGATGCTTATGTCAGACAGAAATTTGATAAGGCTATTACAATGGTAATGCCCGTAAGTCAGACAAAATTCTTTATGGTTCAGATTGAGCAGAACGATGGCTCAGGCTCAGAAGAAGAATATGCAGCACTTTATGCAAGTGAAGACGTAAAGACTGTTCTTCAGTCCATCAAGCTTTCAACCGAAACTGTTGAAAACGAACCTGTAAAAACACCCAAGGGCTACGTTACAATTACACCCTGCGATGGTTGGGTTAAGGGCGAAGGTGCTCCCAATGATGCAATCGTTCTTGAAAATGCAACTCTCGGTACAGTAGTTACAATCACGATTAGTGATACTCAGCTTTCATCCGATATGGAACAGTGCAAGTCCATTACTTCTTCGGGTTATGACGTTAAGGAATTCACAGAGCTTAAAATCGGTGCAAACACTTATCAGCATCTTGCTGTTAATGATACACTCAACTATCTTCTTATTGCTACATCAACAGGCAAAATAGCTGATATTGAAGTAAGAAACTGCACACTTGAGGATGCTCAGAGTGTTCTTGAAACAATAGTAATAGGATAAGCCATATTCACTTTTTTAAAAATACATATATTCGTCGCCGCGGCAATCACCGCGGCGGCTGTTTTTTTGATAAATTTTCATTTTTTGCACTAAAGTACGATGTGTGTTTTTTTCAAATGGTTTAAAATGCATTTGTAAGAATAGGGTTAGTGTATTCTGAACTTTGGGAGGTACATTGAAATGAAAAACACTAAAACGAAAAAGATACTCAGTATTTTACTTGCGGTTGTGATGGTTGCTGGTCTTGTTCCTGCGGCCGGCTTTCACGTTGAGGCGGCAGTTGATTCATCGGGTGTCACTCTTGAATTTAGCGGCACAGAAGTTGCAGACAGCACCATTATCAATAATACAAATCAGAAGGTTAAAGCATATACAATAACCGATAATGGTGAATATGTTTTAAAAACATCAAGTATCACCCAATACGGTGTGGCAATTATTCTTGATGCTGGTGCTAGCGACGTCAGACTTGTTCTTGATAATGTCAATATCGACGCTCAGATGCCAATAATGCCTGGTACAGTAAATGGTATTAATTATAACAACGCTATTCATGGCGGTTTAGCTATTTATAATTCCGGTGATGAATTGTCAAATCTTGATATATATATCAAGGGTTCAAACATGATCAGTGTATCTTGTGGTGAAGGTTACGAAACAAGCGCTATGTTGGTTCGTGGTTGCAACACAATCTTTTATGGCGAGAATGAAGACAATAAGTTGAATTTATCCAACAATTCATCCAATGTTTCATCACACGGTCTTGTGAATTTAACAAAGGATGGATATGTAGGTGGTTCTGTATCATTTGAAACAGCACCTTTTCTTGGTTTTTACGAGGGTGCAGACGTATCCGTTGATGTTCAACAGGGCGAGGGCATCATAACGGCTCGTGAAATTAACATATTTAATTCACGACTTTTTGTTCATAGCTATGGTGTTGCGATTCAGTCATACGTGGATGAAGGTATTCTTGAAAATGGTTATTATGGACTTTATGTTGAAAATAGCACACTTTCAGTTGATTCATCAGGTGCAGGTATAGGCATCAATAATGGCGGAGCATCTTTTGTTGATGGCACGGACGTAACTATAAATTCTTTTTCAATCGCATTAACAGTATGTAGCGGTAACATTATCTTTGACAATATTAACAATGCTTATATAAGATCTAATGATGGTTACGGCTTATCGTTAAACGATAGTACATTATCTGTTGATTTTAACAGTGATAATGTTTCAATTTACGGTGAGCGATACGCAATTATGGGAATGCCCCAATATGTAACCACTCGTGGCTTTGTTGGAGACAATGAGATTATAACTCTTCATAGTGATGATGGTATAGATTACAGCGAATACACAGACGATGTAACAACAAAAAAATATGTAAAAACATCCACTAGAGCCCATACACACGATTTCGGTGAGGATTATTATGAATCCGATGTAGCAGGAAATCATTATATGCTTTGTGCCTGCGGTGAAATGAGCGAGCCCGAGGAGTGTACGTATTCATTCCACTATTTTGAGTCTGCTCCCGATATAGAAAATGACGGTGTTAAGGTATATTTCTGCGATTATTGCGGAGGAAGAAAGGATGTAACTGTTCCTGCGCACGACTGCAATGCTTATACTAATTTCCAGATTGATGAAAATGGAAATCATTATGGTAATTGTACATATGAGGGTTGCGAAAGATATATTGATGAACCTCATAATCTGGAATTATTAGAAGAGCTTGATGAAAATTCACATAAGCATATTTGTGCTGCTTGCGGATATTATGAAGCAGAAGATCATCTCTTTGTTGAGTTCGAATTTATTGACGAAGATACTCACGAAGCATATTGCGAATGTGGTTATACTGGAGTTAAGCCTCACGAGTATTTTGAGTTCTCAGGCAATAATGATGGTGAAACTCATACAGGCTACTGTTATTGCGGAGCCGAAATAACAGGTGAGCATAGCTGGAGTGAATGGGAGGAAACACCCAACGGACATATTAGAACATGTGACGTATGCGGCGCAGAGGAGCATGGTGCGCATCAGTGGGATGACTGGTATGGTATCAGTATGCTACAGCATCAACATGAGTGTCTGGTATGTCACAAGTTTGAAAATGTTGACCATGTTTGGGATAATGATTGGGTTAACAGAGGCGAGAATGGTCACAGTCAGGATTGCCTTGATTGTGGCTGGAGAATTACTGAGGACCATGAATTTGCAAAATGCGGTGACAATGGTGATGGTACTCATACCGGTTATTGCTTCTGTGGTGCAGAGGTAACAGGAAACCATAATTGGGGCGACTGGGTAGAGGCTGAAGATGGCTCAGGAACCTTCCATACCTGTAATGACTGTTATGCAACAGAGTATTGTTCACACGAATGGAGCGAATGGTACGGTATTAGTAATTTACAGCATCAGCACCAATGTGAAATCTGCGGCACTACTAAAGACAGCAGACATACCTGGGATGATTGGACAGATAACGGAACAACCCATAGTCACGATTGTTCGGGCTGCGGTTGGAGAATCACTGAGGAACACGATTATATAAACATCTGGGATGATGAAAACGGAACAACTCATACTGCACATTGTATCTGTGGTAAGGGCATAACAAGTGAACACGATTGGAGCCCTTGGATTGATACTGAGAACGGACAGCATAGACGCGAATGTAACGAGTGCGGTGCAGAAGAAATCGGTGAGCATAACTGGGGAGAATGGGAAAGCATTAATGAAGAAAGTCATCAACGCTTCTGTTTAGATTGTGAATCTGCCCGTGAGGAAGCTTCTCATAATCTGACTGATAACTGGGTAGATATAGGTGAGGAAGGTCATAGATTAGGTTGCGTTGATTGTGAATACGGAACAGTTGAACCTCACGAAATTCACGAAAACATCCCAAGTGAAGACGGAAAAACTCATACCGGCTACTGCTTCTGCGGTGCTGTTATTACAGTGCCTCACACTTGGGGTGAGTGTATAGAAAGTGAAGATGGTCACACCAGACTTTGTACAGGTTGTACCTATTCGGTAGATGAAGAGCATAACCTTGGTGAATACAGCAAGGATGGAGTTAACCATACGGCAGAATGTGTTGATTGTCATGCAATTGTTTCAGAGGGTCACACTTATGGCGATTATGAGTATATAGATAATCATACACATGAAAGAATCTGCTCTGTATGTAAATATGTGGAATCAGAAAAACATAGGTACCATAGTATTAAAGGCTGTACTGATAACGGTGACGGCACTCATACATACGAATGTACCAGGTGCTCTGAGAAAATAACCGTTGAACACACCTTAACATATGATAAATACAATTCTGAAAAGCATGTTATTACATGTGGTGATTGTAAGCTGGAAATTTATGAAATTCACAACTGGAGTGAATGGGAATTATCAATTGATGGTTCACGTAACCGTTACTGTTTGGATTGTGGAGAACAGCAGAGCTGCTACCACGAAAATAAGACATATACAGAGTCAGACGGTCAGAAGCATAAGGTAACCTGCGATAACTGCGGTTGGTGCTACAGCGAGTTACACGAATACGAAGAGTTTATTTCTCAAGGGGATGGAACACATAAAAGTGTATGCAGATGCGGATACTGGTTTATGGAAGACCACTTCTATATTTGCGAAGATAATGGTGATGGTACTCATACCGGAACCTGTGGTTGTGGTGATGTGGTTACAGAAAGTCATAACTATGATTTTGAAACTGTAATTCTGCGTGAACCTACTGAAGGCAGACCCGGTTCAAAGAGAGAATATTGTTCTTGCGGTGCTTATAAGAATAGTAACTTTGTTTCCTATTACGATGCCAACGGAGACGATGTAATTGACGAAATGGATTATCAGTTGCTCATTAACGAAATCCTAAAAGATGCTAATGAACAGAGTGGAACGGCGGAATATGACGAAATTATAAAATATGACCTTAATGGTGATGGCTACCTTGATGTTCTTGATGCTGCTATTATGGCTCTTGTTGTTAACGGTCATAAATCAATATGGGAGGTTCAAAATACAACAAGAGGTGACTTTGACCTTGACGGTGTTGCATTTACTGATGATGATCTTGTAGGAATGTATCATGTTCTTTCAAATATTGATTCATCTGCTCCTACACTTTCAACCTCACAGAAATTTGCTGCTGATCTTAACTTCAATGGAAAAATTGATGAAGAAGATTGCGAAATTCTTGAACAGGAATATGGCGGAATTAATGCAACAACCTGTGAAGAAAATGTTAAGGTTTATTACAGGTGGGGTAACAATTACACAACCTGCACAGCAACTGCAATGTGTACACTTTGTAACAAAAAGGTTGCAGTAGAAACTGTTGATAGCGTTCTGAATGATGACGGCTCTTACACAGCAACATTTAAAAACTCACTGTTAGGTACAAAAACCTTTAAGAAACAATAACTTGATATCAGGAAATTAAATCACAATTCATTTTCTTTCCAAATATAAAAACAACAAGTCGGCTGAGAAATCAGTCGGCTTGTTGTTTTATTTGCTTATGGATTGATGATTGGAAATAATATGCCTTTTACTGCCCACAGAAAGCTATATAACGAGAGTTGTGGTAAGAGTGGGGAAACTAACCGTAGAGGAGGTGACAGCCTTAATTCACCCTTATTTTTCCTCTTTGCTAATGCAAAAAAACTTTACTGCATAAGTCAAAGAATAGGGAACAGGTTTTATTACTGAAAGCGGTTGTAATAATTATAAAAATCCCGAAAGAATCCATTCAATCCGTTTGTGCATAGCACAACTTCATTACGCAGTACTTAATTGCATAGCACTTCATTTATGTAACACATAACTTCATTTTGTGTTTGGTATTTTATGAAGTTCAAATGAATTTGAAATGAAGTTATCTGCTAAAGCAGATAAATGAAGTTGCGTTCTTACGAACACAAAACAAAAATCCAAGTCCGAAGCCTTGTATTTTTTGGTCGGGGTGAAGGGATTTGAACCCCCGACATCTTGCTCCCAAATATCGCAATATGTTGTCCGTTGAGTACCAACCACTACATATTGTGCTGTTTGCTTGTTGGCTGTTATATTTTGTTGGGAACCTTTGGGGTTTTTGGCTAAAAATTTCAAAAATTATGGAAAAACATGTGGTCGTAAAAAGTTGCAAGCTTTGAATCTGAGTCAATCAGTGTACGAACTGTTCTGCCCGTAATTGCTTCTGAATTTTGAAGGGGATATTCCGCAAAGTGATTTGAACCATGAAGAAAAATACTGTTGGTCAGAAAAAGACATTTTTTCTGCAATTTCAGAAAAAGAGTAGTTTGTATTTATTAGATACATTTTAACGGTTTCCAGCTTTTTTGTAGTGTAATACTGATAAGGCGTAATATCAAATTTTTCGGAAAACTTGTTAATTATATGATTTTTTGAGTAGCCGAATTTTTTGCACATATCATTAAGCGAAAAACTTTGCATTATCTGTGAGTCAAGATATTCTCTCATTAAATAGGCAAGATCTTTATGTTCGCTTGATGCATAATTACGCAGGGCTATAATGAGCTTTATAAGTTCGGGTGTCATTTCAGCGACAAAAAGAGAATAATCATCGCCGTATACTTTTTTAGCTTTTTCATATATTTCCCTGAAAAGCTCTTCAAGCTCACAGTTGTGAAAGACATAATCATGACCAGGTAAATACTGATTAAGCAATATCTCGGCTAACTCGCCGGATAAAGTAATAAAAAATTTATGAAGCGTACTGTTTTTGGCATTGTAATACTTGTGATTGGTGCCCTTTCTTAACAAGAAAACATCTTTGGGACCAAGATAATACTTTTGACCATTGTTTTCGAGAACACCGTTTCCGCTGACAACAAACTCGATCGCAGTAATTTGTGAAGAGCTTCTTTCAAAAAAGCAATTGTCACACCAGAAACTTTCTCCCACAGCGGTAATATTAAGAGGATTTTTATCGTTCATGTGAGAATAATATTCGCAAACATTTTCATATCTTTTCAAATTCAAATAAATACTCTCCTGTCAATGTTTAGAATAACGGTGAACAATGTGATAATTCGTAATTTAATTGTATCATTATTTGGTATGAGATACAATAAAAAATCTGTAAAAATAGTGATTAACATAAACTTTTTGTGATTATTTTAAAAACAAATAGAATGTTTTTGATTATTTTTGTGAATTTCATAAATATTAAAGTGACAACTGTTGTTTGTGATAATTCACAAATGTTGCTGTGATTTATTATATTGGAACTTCAAATAAAATATGTTAATCTTTATTTGTATACAGGAAACATCAACGTTGGAATCTGTTAAGGAGTGATTAATAATGAAAACCTGGCAAAAAGCTACATTTATCATTGTTCTGGTATTATTCATAGCTGCTTCCGTTACCATTTCATTTCTTTCAATGGCACGAGCACCTTTTGAATATGAATATCAGACAGAAATTGCTGATACTCCCGGTAATGAAGGCTGGGTGCTGTTCGGCTTCAATGGTAACAATAACACTAAAGAAGTGTTTATTGATTATGTCCGTGATGAAGACGGAAACAATCCCGACGAATCAAAGCCTGTTTCAGCAGTTGGTGATTTCACTATGAACACCGACGAATATGTTGAGGTTATTCATATCGGTAAGGATGTTAAATACATAGATGAAACTTCATTTTTCTATTGCAAGGAGCTCAAAGCAATAGAGGTTGATGAAGCTAATGAATATTATACTTCTATTGACGGTGTGCTTTACACCAAAGATATGAAGACTTTGTTAGCTTATCCTCTTAAGAAAGAGAATACTGCCTACACTATCCCGGAGGGTGTAGAAAGAGTAGGCTCTTGTGCATTTTATAAAAATACAACATTAACTGGTATTAACCTTCCCAAAACCTTAAAGGTTATCGGTGATATGGGATTCTTTAAATGCGAAAACATATCACTTGTTACACTTCCTGACGGACTCGAGAAAATCGGCTCTGATGCATTCAGCTATTGTCAGGGTATGAGTCCGGTTATGTATATCCCCGAATCCGTTAAAGAAATTGACAGTTTCGCATTCTACTCTTGCTCAAATCTTAAAGAGTTCTATATGGGCGCACAAGGGGAGGAAGCTATAACCTTCGGTGACAGTTGGCTTCCTAAAAACATTAATAAGACTGTTGTTAATATTGCACCGAAGGAGCAATATGGTAAGACACGTGAAGAAGCAAATATCAGAATAAATGAACTACTTTCGAAAGGAGATGAAAACTGATGGCAAAAGGCTCAGCTAAGAAAAAAGGTAATATTTTCAAAGAAATGAAGACATATTGGAACACTCCTGCCGAGGGAAAGCATGTTCCATATAAAGAGTATTTTTCAATTTTTGCTGCAGTTGGTGGCGACTACACCTTAAAATATCTCCAAAGTTTCCTTACATTTGGTACGGGTTGTTATCTGATTGCGTACTATTATGAAATACCTCTTCTTACATTCAGTGCAATAAATGTATTCTTTATTGCATCAACATATTTCTGGAATCTTCTTAATATGGGTGTTGACGCAAACTTAGGTTTCCTCCCCAAAAAGATTGAACGAAAATATAATGCAGTGTATATTGCCTTTGCTGTGTTAGGTTTACTGATGCTTATATTTGATTTTTCTTTTATTCTTCCTGATGGTATCGCAAATATCCTTGACACCCGTTGGAAAGGTATAAATAGCTTCAACATTTTCAAAATATTTGGCGCACATTTCCTGGCAAATGGTTGGAGCGGTTTCAGAAATATTCTTATAAGAAAGAAACTACTCAAAAAGCTTGGCAGATATAAAATCTTTGCATATGCAAATGTTATACAATGTATTATAGTGGTTGTTCTTATATGCGAATTACCTCTTTATAAGCTTCCTCTTACAGATAGAGTATGGACTCTTTATCTTCTGTTCCAACTTTATACGATATTCAATTATGTGGGCTTTACACAGTCTGTTGCTGATAATATCAGTCCTAATCCTCAGGAAAGATTGTACGTACGTTCATTCCCGGTTAAAATCAGTCACTTTGTTCAGAATATAGTAAATGTTATTCTTCCTACAATCGCAGGCGTAATGTTCCTTGATGGTGTTAAGGATATCGGAACTTTCAAATATCTTATTCCCATCTTTTTTGTGGTTTCATCGGGTGTTATGTTCATTGGTCTTCGTAATATCAAGGAAAGAATTCCCATGCCACCTCTTGAAAACAGAGAGTATCTTTCATTCTGGCATTGTGTTTCAGGTATTTTCAAAAACAAATATCTTTGGATAATAAAAATTGCAGAGCTTCTTGACTCATTGGGCAATGGTATGCTTGATATGAAAAGAATCCTTCTCATTTATACATGGCGTGAAACAGGACTTTTCTTCTCTATTGCAGAAATTATTTATAAAATGTCCGGTAATCCGGGTCAATTCCTTGCTCCTTGGATAAGAAAACGCTTCCAGTATAAGCAGCTGATTGTATTCAAATATATTGTCTTAGCCTTGAGAAACGGAGTATATATTTTAGCGATTCTCTTCCTTGGCAATTCTCATTTCCTGTGCGGTCTTGCAATTTATATTGCTATGCTTGTTTCCAATACACTTGAAGCTGCGGTAGGTATTGCACAGGATGACACTAAAATCAGAGTTACGGATTATCAGATGTATGTTTCAGGCGAAAGACTCGAGGAATATCAGAAAATTATCAGCTGGTTTACAACTCCTATTACAACTCTTGTTTCCCTGATTGTTCCGCTTATGTTCTACCGTGTCGGCTTTACATCTGACTGGGACGTTCTTTATATGGGTGATGTCAGAGTACAATGTATGCTTATCGGTCTTTGTTTTGACCTTGCGGGATACGTGTTGATGACACTTCCATATCTATTTATGTGGGATTTCACAGACGAAAAGCATGCTCACATTATGGAAGTTCTCAAACAAAGAGCTGAAGAAGGAAATGCTGCAGCAGAAGGCGATGCATGCAAGTTGCAGGATGCAGCGGTTACTGCAGAGACTGCGGTTATTTCGCAAAACTAATAACGATATGTTCCGAGGCGATTATATGAAATTTATTAATGTAAAGCAGAATAAAGATGTTTTCGGTGACGGAATTCACGATGACACTAAAGCCTTGCAGGCTTGCATTGACGAATTGAAGGATGGCGGAACTGTCTATTTCCCCGATGGTACATATCTTATTTC
>JAZSHI010000001.1:0-15734 GCA_045533195.1 Acutalibacteraceae bacterium | reverse complement strand
TATTTCCATCTGAATCGTATGTGTAGGAATAATCTTTATTATTTTCACCGTTTTGGAACTTATACTCCGTAATCTCGCCAAATTTGTTAAGGTTATATGTGAAAATAATTCCGTTAGAGCAGGATATAACGGTCTGATTTGTGTTATGGGTATAATCTCTTGTCAATCCGTTAGAATATATTTCTCTTGTGACTTTGTCTTCTTTATCGAATGTAAATACTGTGCCATCGGACTTTGTAGTAGAGGTTAAATTGCCATCGGCATCATAAGTATTAGTTGTAACCTCGCCATACTGATTTGTATAGGTTAAAATGTTACCATTATCATCATAGGTATAACGATCACCAACATTTGCGTTTGCATAGGTATCAATGGGGGTTTCGGCAGATAAATTCAAATTATCATCATCGGGGTTATACTGATTAGGATAAATAACCTGCAATAAGTTATCGCCGCCGTTATATACAAAGCGTGTGGGTTCGTTGCCTGAAACAGATTTTACAAGATTTCCGTTACTGTCATAGGCGTTTACTGTTTCCTTGCCAAATGAATCAATATAGGTTAAAACATTACCGTTTTCATCATAAGTAACTCTTTCGCCAATAGTATTATCCGTATATTCGTTTACACTATTAGATACATCTAAATTATCGTTTTCAGAATTATACTGATGGGGATAAATAGTTTGTATAAGGTCACCGTCACTATTATAGACATATCTTGTTGTAAGACCGTTTGCCGTTGTATTTGCATTTTCGTATGTAACTGTTTTAACAAGTCTATCTTCACTATCATAAGTATTAATAGTTTTGTTGTTAGCCTTGTTAATATAAGTTAAAACGTTATCTTTCGCATCATATGTATATCTTTCACCAACATTGCTATTATTATATACATTGGTGGAACAAATACCGTTACTATTGGGATTTAAGCTATCCTCTGATGTACTATATTGTTGGTCGCTAATTTTTTGAATTACACGATTATTATTGTCATAAACAATACGGTTTACACGTGTAACAGTTCCATCACTTATAGTTGATTTTATTACATTTCCGAATAAATCATAAATATTACTAGTGGTTAAACCATCTTCTGCCTGTGTGAGAACTTGACCGATAATATTATAACTGAAGGTCGCATTGGTTTCAATATCATCTTCAATGGTTTTAATATTGATGATATATCCTTTTGTATCGTAAGTATATTCTGTGGTTTGTCCGTCTTGTGTATCGGAAGTAACAAGCCCTTTTGCATTATATGTATAAGCAGACGATTCGGTAACTTCTCCGTTTACTTGTTTTGTTACTGTAAGAACGTTACCGTTACTATCGTATGTATAAATATATTTTTCATCATCTGTAAGACTGGTAAGAAGATTTCCGTCTGCATCATATGTATTCTTTTCGGTTTTGGTTTCTTCGTCAGCAACTGTATTTATTTCAATAGCATTTCCTGAACTATCCAAAATATATGATGTTTTTTCTCCATCGACTATTTGGGTTTCTATAATATCTCCGAAAGAATTAAGGAAACTGTTTTCGGTTGTTCCCTCATCGTTTACAGCTACAGAAAGAAAATTATATCTGTTATACACATAACATTCTGTAACGCTTCCGTCTTCAGATACAGTAATACTGTTTAAGGATGGATTATATGCATAATTGAGAGTATTACCATCAGCATCTGTTATGGAAGTGACAGCGCCGTTTTCATCATAGTTTATTTGAGTTATGACGTTATCAAAGGCATCATATACCGTTCTCAGCCTATCGGCAACGGTATATCCGAATTTTTGAGTCAGGCTTCCCATAACCCCCGTAACAGATACGAGCCTATTGTAAGAATCATAGGAATAATTTACAGTTCTTCCCACAGGATCGGTTATTTTGGATAAATAGCCGTTAGAATTGTATGTATATAAATATTCTCTGCCTACACTGTCGGTTACCTTTTGAATTTTACCGTTACTGTTTACTTCTATATTTACTACATTGTTATTTCTATCGGTTATTTTTGTTAAGTAACCGTTTGAATTGAAGGTATATTTAAGATCATCTTCGCCGGTATATTCATAACCGGAATCAGTTGCTATTAAACTTGAACGGCTATATTCACAGTTGTATTCATTATTTGAACATTCAAACACAACGGGAGTTTGACCGTAAATACTTACTATTTTAGACGTGCCCTCATAAGTTATACAACTGCCTTCAAAAGAGGCTGTCCAACCTTTTCCCAAAATGCCCGTAGCGGTATTATCGGAATTGTAATATCTTGTAAAGGTAAGGTCTATATCATTTGACGAAACAGAAAAATCGTCAAATGTATCTGAGTAGCCATAAATTTTATAATCAGCTTTATTTTCATTAAGCCAATTAAAACGTGAAGAGAAGGCAAATTGCCTACTTTGGTTTATGCCTAATATTCCTGCTGAGTAAAGTTTTAAAACAGATAAATCGACAGTATCTACAATACTGTCAGCATTTGCATCAGCAGTTATTGATTCTTCAATTGAAATTCCAGCCAAATAAGTTTTAATCTTTGAGATATCAAAAGTGTCTATTCTTCCGTCGCAATCCAAATCGCCGTAAAGTCTTACTTTGTAAGCTTCGGTAACAACACCGTTATTTTTAATAACAATAGTTGAACTATTAGTTACATAACTATTATTACTAATAGGAAAACCTTGTTTGTCATATACTTCAAGAGTTTCTGTAGCCGCAAGAGTTGTATTTGAAATCAAATCACTGACTTTTGTTTCAGGAGAAAATTCATCAATAGTGATACAAATTGTATTTGATAAATCCGGTATAGAAGGTTCCGGTTCTTCTGCTAAAGCGACAGGAGAAAACAAAGTGACAACAAGTGCTATTGTTAAAGTTAATGCAATAGTTGCAAGTAACTTTTTATATGCTTTAAACATATTTATCCCATCCTTTTTACATACTTACACCGTCACCGTTGAACTGGTTGCGGATACGCTTTCGCTAGACGTTCCTGCATAGACGGTGGCTTCAACTTTAACTCTGTATTTACCGCTATCAACAGGGCCGTAATGATAACTTGTTGAAAGTCTGTTACTATTAACTTCATCAGTCCAAGTAGTTATATTGTTCCACTTTAAAAGACCTTTCTCTTGAAGTATGATTTTCATAGTAACCTTTGTTACATTGCTATTACAATCTATGACACCGGTACAAACAGCTTGCTGACTTTCTGAACTCAATCTTGCAAAAACCGAATTGGTATAACTATACCTCGGTTGAACAGTACTCTCTGCATATGCGCCTATATTAAACGTCAATAACATAAGCACCACCATAACCATACTAAAAATTCTTTTTTTCATAATTTTCACTCCTTTAAAATATGTAGAAGATTTTTATCTTCTATATATAGAACGAAGCAAACGGCGAAATGTGACAAAAAATTTTTAAAAAATAAAAAAATCAGCAGTTTTCACAATTTAAAACTGCTGATTTTAGTAATATTAACCTTGATTTTTAGTTATTTTCGTTTGCCTTAGCCTCTTCTTCGGCTTTTTTCTGAGCCAAAACTTCATCAATTTCGGGCTTTAATTTAAGTTCTTCCTTTTCAGGATTCTGATAAAGTCTTACCCAGTCGATATAGTAATCAATGGGGAACTGATCATCATCATTAATTGCCCATCCGTCAGGTTTCCAGCTGCTTCCTTCGGTAAAGAGTTCATTATTAAAGATAATAAACTGGAAGTCATGGAAGCCCATTGTACCGTCGATTACATCATATTTAAAGTTGCCGTTAACAGCGTCAATGGGAGTACGCCACTGTTCTTTACCATCTACGAAAAATGCCATATATTCGGGATTCCATTCATAACCGTAAATATGGTATTCATCATTTATGGTTTCGGGTTCGCCCACCTTGTACCGTTCTCCGCCAACGGAGCAATGCTTTGAATAGCCCCATTTATGAAGTGCAGAAGCAAGTCCGCTGTCATTAGAAAATACTTCGAAAATATCAGCCTCAGCCATCCAAGGAGTAGTCTGGAAAACTGTAGAAGACTGTGTCCAGAAGGAAGGCCATGCGCCGTGACGGTAAGGTACCTTTCCACGCATTTCAAGATAACCATACTTCCAGTTCATAGTGTACTTTGTGGTTAAACCCTCGCTTAAAGTAAAGGGATGCTCGGGATCATCAGTACGATGCGCCTGCATATGAATCTGACCGTTTTCAACACGGCAGTTTTTTTCAGAGTTATCGTAAATTCTGTCTGCAGTACTCATAGTACGATGGAAAACCCACTTATCAGTGTCAATTTTATCACCGTCGAACTCATCGTGCCAAACAAGAACTCTGCCCTTTTTGTAGTACTCGATACCCTGTTCAAGCGCTTCCTTAAGCATTTTTTCGTTATCCATTTTAATTTCCTCCTTCGAGAATTTTTTCCAATTGCATAATAACATATACTTTGATACAAAACAAGTAAAATTTTGAAAAAACTTACAAAAATATTCGATTTATTTTAACATAATTTTACATCTTAATTTCTTGACATATAAATGTGAATATTATATAATTACTTTGTAATAAAAATACAAGCTTTTTGCAACTGACGGATTAGCGGTTTACCGCATGGGAGCATTAAGTGTTTTATGTCGACCGTCTGGGCAGTTCCGCATTTTTACGGGACTGCCCTGTTTTGTATAAAAGCGGATAGGAGAAAGCTATGAAAAAAGTAGGAATTCTTATGGGAAGCGACAGCGACCTTCCCGTAGTACAAAAGGCTATGGATACTTTAAAAGAACTTAATATTCCTTTTGAGGTTCACGTATATTCCGCACACCGTACACCAGTACAGGTTAGAGAATTTACCGAAAATGCAAGAGCCAACGGCTTTGGCGCCATTATTTGCGCCGCAGGAAAAGCAGCCCACCTTGCAGGTGCCGTTGCCGCTGCCACCACTCTGCCAGTTATCGGTATTCCCGTTAAATCCTCTACTCTTGACGGACTTGATGCGCTTCTTTCCACCGTACAGATGCCCTCCGGCATTCCCGTTGCAACCGTTGCAATTGACGGTGCCGCAAACGCAGCGCTTCTTGCCGCTCAGATTATTGCTGTAGGCGATGAAGCTTTAGCAAAAAAACTTGACGAACAAAGAGCAAGTGCAGCCGCCAAGGTGCTTGAGAAAAACGATATTATATCAAAGCAGTATATGTAAACAACCCTTCTCCGATGAAAATCGGAGAATTCGTTGTTTTTAAAAGTATAAAAAATCATATTAAATACCGTCGATTTTTAAAAAATCGGCACGATAAGGAGTAAGATTATGAATAGTAGTTTCAGCGAAAGTTACAAGGCAGCAGGTGTTGATATTACCGCAGGTTACAAATCTGTTGAGCTTATGAAAAAGCACATTGCCCGTACAAAAAATGAAGGTTGTTTAGACGACGTAGGCGGCTTTGGCGGTTGCTTCGGCTTAGACCTTACCGGTATAACAGAGCCTGTTTTGGTAAGCGGTACCGACGGTGTTGGCACAAAAATCAAACTTGCTATGCTTCTTGATAAACACGATACTATCGGTATCGACTGTGTTGCTATGTGTGCAAACGATATTATCTGTTGCGGCGCAAAGCCCCTCTTCTTCCTTGACTATATTGCTTGTGGCAAAAACTTCCCCGAAAAGATTGCCGATATCGTAGGCGGTGTAGCAGAAGGCTGTGTTCAGGCAGGCTGTGCTCTTATCGGCGGTGAAACTGCAGAGCATCCCGGTCTTATGCCCGAAGAGGATTATGACCTTGCAGGATATTGCACCGGTGTTGTTGATAAATCTAAAATACTTGATAAAAACTCTGTTAAGGAAGGCGACGTAATTATCGCTCTTGCTTCTACAGGTGTTCATTCCAACGGTTTCTCTCTTGTAAGAAAGGTATTTGATATTGAAAACGCTGACCTTACCGCACCCGTTGAAGAACTTGGCGGCAAGAGTCTTGGCGAAACCCTCTTGACCCCCACAAAGATTTACGTTAAGAGTATGCTTGCTCTTATGAAGGAGGTTACCGTTAAGTCTGTATCTCACATCACAGGCGGGGGCTTCTATGAGAATATTCCGAGAAGTCTTCCCGAAGGCTTTGGCGCTAAAATCAAAAAGAGCGACGTTAAAGTTCTTCCTATCTTCAAGTACATTGAAAAGGTTGGCAACATCCCCGAAAGAGATATGTTCAACACCTTTAATATGGGCGTAGGTATGATCGCTGTAGTTAACAAAGAGGATGCCGAAAAGGCGGTAGAAATCCTTAAAGCCAACGGAGAAGATGCTTACGTAATCGGTGAAATCGTAAAAAGTGAAACAGAGGTAGAATTATGGTAAAAGCCCGTATAGCTGTTCTTGTTTCGGGCGGCGGTACAAATCTTCAAGCGCTTATTGATGCACAAATGAGCGGTATTATAAACAGCGGTGAAATCACCCTTGTTATTTCAAACAAGCCCGATGCATTTGCTCTTACACGTGCGAAAAACTTTGGTATTGATACTTTGGTTATTGAAAAAAAGGGTAATGAGCATTTTGAGGATGAAATAATAGACGCCTTAGAAAAAAATCGCACCGATTTAATCGTACTTGCAGGGTTTATGTGTATTTTAAGTGAAAAATTTACTAAAAAATACGAAAACCGCATTTTAAACGTTCACCCCTCCCTTATCCCATCTTTTTGCGGCGAAGGCTTTTATGGATTAAGAGTTCACGAAGCTGCATTAAATTATGGAGTTAAGGTTACGGGCGCAACGGTACATTTTGTAAACGAAATTCCCGACGGCGGTAAAATCATTCTTCAAAAGGCTGTTAGCGTTGAAGAGGGCGACACCCCCGAAATTTTACAAAAACGCGTTATGGAACAGGCTGAATGGAAAATTCTTCCCGAAGCCGTTGAAAAAATCAGCAAAACCTTCGTAAAGGAGTAATAATTATGAGCAATATTTTTAATCTTGAAAACCTTCTTAAAGAAAATTCTTATCCCGGCAGAGGTATCGTTATAGGAAAGTCTGCTGACGGCAAAAGCGCACTTATCGCCTATTTCATTATGGGAAGAAGTGAAAACAGCCGTAACCGTATTTTCGAAGAATTTGAAAACGGTATGCGCACAAAGGCTTTTGACGAAAGCAAACTTGTCGATCCCAGCCTTATTATTTACAATCCTTATCTTGCTTACGGTGATATTGATATTATTACCAACGGCGACCAGACCAACACCATTTATGATTCTGTTACTAATGATGCAAGTGATCCCTTTGCTTTTGAAGCGGCTCTTAACACCCGTGAATTTGAGCCTGATGCTCCTAACTTTACTCCCAGAATTTCCGGTATCTGCTACTATGATTTTGACAAGGCAGATTTCACATATAAAATGTCTATTTTAAAGAGTGCTGACGGAAATCCCGATGCTTGTCAGAGATACACCTTCTCTTATGCTCCCATTCAGAGCAAAGGTCATTTCATTCACACCTATAAGTGTGACGGCAACCCCATTCCTTCCTTCTACGGCGAACCTGAAGCAGTTGTTCTTCCTAACACCGCAAAGGATTTAGCCGATATGGTATGGCATAGCCTTAATGAAGATAATAAGGTTTCCCTTTTCGTTCGTCAGGTTTCTCTTGAAACAGGCGAGGCAACAAACATCATTATAAATAAAAATAAATAATTTGGAGGCTACTATGAAAGAGTTCGAACTTAAATACGGTTGTAACCCCAACCAGAAACCCGCAAAAATATTTATGCACGACGGAAGTGAGCTTCCCATTGAAATTTTAAACGGACGTCCCGGCTACATCAACTTCCTTGATGCTTTTAATTCCTGGCAGCTCGTGAAGGAGCTTAAAGAAGCGCTGGGTATGCCTGCTGTTACTTCCTTTAAGCACGTTAGCCCCACCTCTGCCGCTATCGGTCTTCCCCTTTCCGAAAAACTTAAAAAGGCTTGTTTTGTTGACGATATTGAAGGTCTTGACCAGTCTCCCCTTGCCTGCGCTTATGCAAGAGCAAGAGGTACCGACAGAATGTGTTCCTTTGGTGACTGGGTAGCCCTTAGCGATGTTTGTGACGTTACCACCGCTCTTATGATAAAAAGAGAGGTAAGCGACGGTATTATTGCTCCAGGCTTTGAGCCCGAAGCTCTTGAAATCTTAAAATCCAAGAGAAAAGGCACCTACAACATTGTTAAAATTGATGCTGATTTTGTTCCTGCTCCCATTGAGCACAAGCAGGTTTACGGCATTACCTTTGAACAGGGCAGAAACGAGTTCAAGATTAATAAAGAACTCCTTTCAAACATTGTTACCGACAAAAAGGAAATGCCCGAAAGCGCAATAAGAGATCTTATTATTTCTCTTATCACCCTTAAATACACTCAGTCTAATTCTGTATGCTTTGCTGTTGACGGACAGGCTATCGGTGTTGGCGCAGGTCAGCAATCACGTGTTCATTGTACCCGTCTTGCAGGCGGTAAGGCTGATACTTGGTTCTTACGTCAGCACGACAAGGTATTAAACCTTCCCTTTAAGGATACCCTTGGCAGACCTGACAGAGACAACGTTATCGACGGTTACATTAACCAGAACGAAGAAGACGTTTGTGCAGACGGAAACTGGCAGAAGTACTTTACCGCTCAGCCCGAACGCTTCACTATGGAAGAGCAGAGAGCTTATCTTGACTCTATCAGCGGTGTAGCACTCGGCAGTGATGCCTTCTTCCCCTTTGATGATAATATTGAACGCGCTAAGAAGAGCGGTGTTTCCTATATTGCAGAACCCGGTGGTTCTATAAGAGACGACGTTGTTATTGATTGCTGTAACAAATACGGAATCTCTATGGCATTTACCGGTATGAGACTTTTCCACCACTAATAATCTATAGGAGATAAAAATATGAAAGTAGCTGTTATCGGTAGCGGCGGAAGAGAACATACCATTATAAAGAAATTAAAGGAAAGCGCAAAAATTCAGGAAATTTTCGCTATTCCCGGAAACGGTGGTATGAAAGAAGCCACTCTCGTTCCCATTCCCGTTACTCAGATTGATGAAATTTGCTATTTTGCAAAAGAAAATAAAATTGACTACGTTGTAGTTGCTCCCGATGATCCGTTGGTTGCAGGTATGGTTGATGCTTTAAACAGCGTCGGAATTGCCTGCTTCGGTCCCAACAAGGATGCCGCAATTATTGAAGGCAGTAAGGTTTTTTCAAAGAACCTTATGAAAAAGTACGGTATTCCCACCGCCGCTTACGGTGTATATAACAATATGGAGGAAGCTCTTGAATATATTAAGACTGCTCCCCTTCCCACCGTTATTAAGGCTGACGGACTTGCTCTCGGCAAGGGCGTAATTATTGCCGAAACAAGAAAGGAAGCAGAGGATGCTGTTCGTTCAATTATGGAGGACAAAATCTTCGGTGCTTCGGGCAATAGCATTGTTATCGAAGAATTCCTTACCGGCCCCGAGGTTTCGGTTCTTGCCTTCACAGACGGCAAAACCCTTGTTCCCATGGTTTCCGCTATGGACCATAAACGCGCTAAAGACGGTGATATGGGACTTAACACAGGCGGTATGGGTACTATTGCTCCCAATCCGTATTACACAAAGGATGTAGCAAAGGTTTGTATGGATGAAATCTTCATTCCCACCATACGCGCTATGGAAAAGGAAGGCCGCACCTTTAAAGGCTGTCTCTTCTTCGGTCTTATGATTACCGAAAACGGCCCTAAGGTTATTGAATACAACTGCCGTTTCGGTGATCCCGAAACTCAGGTTGTGCTCCCTTTACTTGAAAGCGACCTTTTTGAAATTATGCTTTCTTGTACCAACGGTACTCTTCACGAATGTGATGTCAAATTTAAAGATGCCGCCGCTTGCTGTGTTGTTATGGCAAGTGAAGGCTATCCCCAGAAATATCAGAGCGGCTTCCCCATTACCGTTGACAGCGATATTGAGGCTACCGTAATATATGCGGGTGCTAAAAAGGACGGAGATACCGTTCTTTCCGCAGGCGGAAGAGTTTTAGGTGTGAGCGCCGTTGCAAACAATCTTAAATCCGCCATTGAAAAGGCATACAAAGAAACCGAAAAGGTTCATTTTGAAAACGCATACAAACGAAGTGACATTGGTGCAAGAGCACTTAAAGCATTAAAATAATAGGATGGATAGATTATGGTTTACCGCATTTATGTAGAAAAAAAAGCAGGTCTTGCCGGAGAAGCTGATTCTCTTTTAGGTGATATCCGCTCATTCTTAGGCATCAAATCTGCCGAAAGCGTCAGAGTACTTAACCGCTATGACGTTGAAAATATTGAAGAAGAACTCTTCAAAAAATGTATCAGTACGGTTTTCTCCGAGCCTCAGCTTGATGACACCTATGATGAATTAAACTATGCTGACGGTGCATTCTGTTTTGCAGTTGAATATCTCCCCGGTCAGTTTGACCAGCGCGCCGACTCTGCCGCACAGTGTATTCAGATTATCTCAAAGGCTGACCGTCCCGACGTTCGTACCGCAAAGGTTTATATTATTGAAGGAAATTTAAGCGGCGAAGAAAAAGCCGCTATCAAGAAGCATCTTATCAACCCCGTTGAAAGCAGAGAAGCTTCTCTTAGCACCGTTTCCACCCTTAAGCGTGAATATGAAATTCCTACCACCGTTCGCACTCTTGACGGCTTTAATGCTTTAGACCAAGACGGTCTTAAGGAATTCTTAAAGGCAAACGGACTTGCTATGGACCTTGACGACCTTAAATTCTGTCAGAGTTACTTTAAAAGCGAGGACAGAGACCCCACAATCACCGAAATCAAGATGATTGACACCTATTGGTCTGACCATTGCCGTCACACCACCTTCCTTACCACCATTGATGAAGCTAAATTTGAAGACGAACTTTTACAGAAAACCTTTGAAGAATATCTTGAGGTAAGAAAAGAACTCGGCAGAACAAAGCCCATTAATCTTATGGACATAGGTACTATTGCCGCTAAATATTTAAAGAAACAAGGAAAGCTGGATAGACTTGACGAGTCCGAAGAAATCAATGCTTGTACCGTTAAAATAGACGTTACCATCGACGGTAAAAAAGAGCCTTGGTTGCTACTCTTTAAGAACGAAACCCACAACCATCCCACCGAAATTGAACCTTTCGGAGGCGCCGCTACCTGTATAGGCGGTGCTATCCGCGATCCCCTTTCGGGCAGAAGCTATGTTTATGCCGCTATGCGTGTAACGGGCGCAGGTAATCCCCTTGCAAGTCGTAAAGATACCTTAGAGGGCAAACTTCCTCAGAGAAAAATAGTTACTACCGCTGCTGCAGGATACAGCTCCTACGGTAACCAGATTGGTCTTGCTACAGGTCAGGTTGACGAAATTTATCACGACGGTTATACCGCTAAACGTATGGAAATCGGTGCTGTTGTAGGCGCCGCTCCCGAAGAAAACGTAAGACGCGAAGTTCCCTGTGACGGTGACGTTATCATCCTTCTCGGCGGCAGAACAGGCCGTGACGGTTGCGGCGGTGCTACAGGTTCTTCAAAATCTCATACCATTGAATCTCTTGAAAGCTGCGGCGCAGAAGTGCAAAAGGGTAATGCTCCCGAAGAAAGAAAATTACAGCGACTTTTCAGAAGAAAAGATGCTACCCGTCTTATTAAGCGTTGTAATGACTTTGGCGCAGGCGGTGTTTCGGTTGCTATCGGTGAACTTGCCGATGGTATTGAAATAAATCTTAACGCTGTTCCCAAGAAGTACGACGGTCTTGACGGCACTGAACTTGCAATCAGCGAGTCTCAGGAAAGAATGGCTGTTGTTGTTGAAAAGGAAAATGTTGATAAGTTTATTGCTCTTGCCAATGAAGAAAACCTTGAAGCAACTGTTGTTGCAACTGTTAAGGCTGAGCCCAGACTTGTTATGTACTGGAACGGCAAGGATATAGTTAACATAAGCAGAGAATTCCTTAATTCCAACGGCGCTGAAAAGCATATTAATATAGCTCCCGCTAAAATCGAAAGCTTTGACAAGAAAATCGAAGGCACCTTCACCGAAAATTACGAAAAAATTGCAAGTGACCTTAATATTTGTTCAAAACGCGGTCTTAGTGAGCGTTTCGACTCAACCATAGGTGCCGGTACAGTACTTATGCCCTTTGGCGGAAAATATCAGCAAACTCCCATTCAGGCTATGGTAAACAAGGTTTCTGTTGAAAACCGACACACCGACACCTGTTCTCTTATGGCTTGGGGCTATAATCCCTTCATAACCGAAAAGAGTCCCTATCACGGCGCTTATATGGCTGTTGTTGAATCGGTATGTAAGCTTGTTGCCGCAGGCGCTTCCTTTAATGAAGTTTATCTTACCTTCCAGGAATACTTTGAGCGTCCCGGTAAGGATGCAAAGCGTTGGGGTAAACCTCTTGCAGCCCTTCTCGGTGCATTTAAGGCTCAAAAGGAACTGGGCATTGCTGCTATCGGCGGTAAGGACTCTATGAGCGGTACATTTGAGCACATTGACGTTCCCCCTACCCTCGTTTCTTTTGCCGTTACTACCGAGCAGGTTGAAAGCATTGTTTCTCCCGAATTTAAAAAGGCAGGCAGCAAGGTAGTGCTTCTCACCTGCAAATATAATAATGATAACCTTCCCGATCCTGCTTCTCTTATTGAGCTTTTCGCCAAGGTAAGAAAACTTGTTGACGACGGCAAGGTTAATGCAATTTACACCCCTGGAATCGGCGGTATTGCAGAAGCTGTTATGAAAATGGCTATCGGTAATAAGATAGGCTTTAAATTTGCAGATCATATTAGCATTGAAGATATTTTCTCATACAGCTACGCTTCCTTTATAGTTGAACTTAAAGATGACACCGAAATCGGTACCGTTCTCGGTTATACTTCTAACGAAGCAAAGCTTGTTCACAAAGACGAGGTTATTAACCTTGACGATCTTCAGGAAACCTATGAAAACGTTCTTGAAAAGGTTTATCCCTGTAACATCGACCACAAAAATGAAGCACCCGAGAAGTTCTCCTTTAGCGCTAAAGAGTATGCTAAACCCAAATTCAGCGTTGCTCGTCCTAAGGTGCTTATCCCCGTATTCCCCGGTACAAACTGTGAATACGATACTGCAAAGGCTCTGTCTTCCGCAGGTGCCGAGCCCGAAATCTTTGTTATAAACAACCTTTCTGCACAGAGTGTTGCTGACTCGGTTGATACCTTTGCCAAGAAGATGAGCCAGTCTCAGATAGTATTTATCCCAGGTGGTTTCTCAGGCGGTGACGAACCCGACGGTTCAGGTAAGTTTATTACTGCATTCTTCAGAAACCCCGCCATTATGGAAGAGGTTAACGAGCTTCTTAATAACCGTGACGGTCTTATGGCAGGTATCTGTAACGGCTTCCAGGCTCTTGTTAAATTAGGTCTTGTTCCTTTCGGCAAGATTATTGACACCGACGAAACCTGTCCTACCCTTACCTATAATACTATAGGCAGACACCAGTCACGTCTTGTTCAAACCCGTATTGCTTCCAACAAGTCTCCTTGGCTTATGGAAACTCAGGTTGACGATATTTACACCGTTCCGATTTCTCACGGTGAAGGCCGTTTCCTCGTTAGCGATGAACTTGCAAAGAAACTTGCAGAAAACGGACAAATTGCTACACAGTACGTTGATCTTAGCGGTAATCCCACCGCAGACGTTCGCTTTAATCCTAACAACTCCTGCTTTGCTATTGAGGGTATCACAAGTCCCGACGGCAGAGTGCTTGGTAAGATGGGGCACAGCGAGCGTATCGGAAACGGACTTTATAAAAACGTTGACGGAAACTTTGATATGGGTATGTTCCGCAGCGCTGTTAAATACTTTAAATAAGAGGTGTTAAATATGAAAAGCGATATTGAAATTGCTCAGGAAGTCGAACTTCGTCCTATAACCGAAATTGCCGCAACTGCAGGCATTCCCGACGAAAAGCTTGAACAGTACGGCAAATACAAGGCAAAAATTGATTTGTCACTCCTTAAGGATGAGTCCCGTGGAAACGGCAAACTCATTCTTGTTACCGCTATCAACCCCACCCCTGCAGGCGAAGGCAAAACCACCACTACCATAGGTCTCGCCGACGCTATGCGTGCAACAGGCAGAAACGTAGTAGTTGCTCTGCGTGAGCCCTCTTTAGGCCCTGTATTCGGTGTTAAGGGCGGTGCCGCAGGCGGCGGATATGCTCAGGTTGTACCGATGGAAGATATTAACCTTCACTTTACAGGCGACTTCCACGCTATTGGCGCTGCAAACAATCTTCTTGCCGCAATGCTCGATAATCACATTCATCAGGGAAATGCTCTTGGCATTGACGTAAGACGCATCACCTGGAAGAGATGTGTTGATATGAATGACCGTCAGCTTCGTTTTGTAACAGACGGTCTTGGCGGTAAGGTTAACGGTGTTCCCAGAGAGGACGGCTTTGATATTACCGTTGCAAGTGAAATTATGGCTGTTCTTTGCCTTTCCAATTCCATTACCGATTTAAAGGAAAGACTCTCTAAGATTATCGTAGGATATACCTATGACGATAAACCTGTTACTGCAGGTCAGCTTAATGCTCAGGGCGCTATGACCGCACTTTTAAAGGATGCTTTAAAGCCCAACCTCGTACAAACCTTAGAGGGCACTCCTGCTCTTGTTCACGGCGGCCCCTTCGCTAACATTGCTCACGGTTGTAACTCTATTATTGCCACAAAAATGGCAATGAAGTTAGGCGATTATGCAATTACCGAAGCAGGCTTTGGCGCTGACCTCGGCGCTGAAAAGTTCCTTGACATCAAGTGCCGTTTCGGCGGTCTCAAACCCAGCGCAGTTGTTCTTGTTGCTACTATCCGCGCTCTTAAGATGAATGGCGGAGTTGCAAAAACCGACCTTAAGGAAGAAAATCTTGAAGCGCTCCAAAAAGGTATGCCTAACCTTATGCGTCACGCAAGTAACATTAAAAATGTTTATAAGCTTCCCTGTGTGGTTGCTGTTAACCGCTTCCCCTCAGATACCGATGCTGAAGTTCAGCTTGTTATCGATTCTTGCGCCAAACTTGGTATAAAGGCTATTTGTTCTAAGGTTTGTGCCGAAGGCTCTAAGGGCGGTATTGAACTTGCTGATGAAGTTGCCCGTCTATGTGAAAGCGATAACGACTTCACCTTCTGCTATGAAGACAATCTTTCAATCGAAGACAAGATTCGTGCTATCGTTACCAGAATTTACGGCGGTGATAACGTAATCTTTACTCCTGCCGCTAAAAAGGAAATCGCAAAGCTGAGTGAACTTGGTTTCTCAAATATGCCCGTTTGTATGGCAAAAACGCAGTACAGCTTCTCCGACGATATGACCAAGCTCGGCGCTCCCACAGGCTTTGATATTACAGTTCGTAATATTAAAGTAAGCGCAGGCGCAGGCTTCATAGTTGCTCTTACAGGCGACATTATGACAATGCCCGGACTTCCCAAGGTTCCCGCCGCAGAAAAAATCGATGTTGACGAAAACGGAGTAATCAGCGGTCTGTTCTAAAGATAAAAAATTGGGGCTGTAAAAAACCTCAATGCCCTTAAACGCGCATAAAATAAACCAAATAAATAAAAAAGAGTGCGGAAGAAGTAAAAAATTCAAACTTCTTCCGCATTTTTTTGGTTTATGCAATCTAATTAGATATGTATATTAATGATTTATCAAGCTTTTTTGGAATGTGAATACCT
>JAZSHI010000049.1:0-6939 GCA_045533195.1 Acutalibacteraceae bacterium | reverse complement strand
A
Organism: Acutalibacteraceae bacterium; assembly: GCA_045533195.1. GTDB lineage: Bacteria > Bacillota > Clostridia > Oscillospirales > Acutalibacteraceae > SIG607. The sequence goes on along the minus strand of JAZSHI010000049.1, from coordinate 6,938 downwards.
GGAGGAATGATTATGAAACTACATAAGCTATTTTTGTCAGTACTAGTGACATTTGTTTTAATTATATCTTTAAGTGGTTGTATCATGATTCCTATGTCAAAGCATTATGATATTCCCGCTGAAGAAGTAGTAACAGTGCAGTTTTATGATCTGCGTAATCAAGAATCGGCGGGTCACCCCGGATTTGATACAAAATACGAGCCTGTTTACACTATACCAGTAGAAGATAAAGAAGATTTTCTAAATGATTTTTCTAAGCTTAAATTTACTGATACCCTCATCATTGTTCCTGCAGCAGTCGATCCCAGTTTTTCTTACGGTCCCTGGGTCGTAAGAATCAACTTTTCAAACGGTCAGTATACCTTTTATTCGTGTGCCGGGTACGGTGAAACCTTTAATTCTGCGGGTGACTGCATATCTTCCACCCACTTCAGCTGTGATGATAAAGAACTCGAGCTTTTAATCAGCAAATACTATGAAATTGTATTACTCAGTTGATTATTTATGGCGAATAATCTTTTGCACACAACTCAAACAAAGAAGTCAGTTTGTGCCAAATGTAACAAAACTAGTCATTTACCAATATAAAAAACGTAAAAAAGCCGGACAGTAAATTCAGCTTGAGGCTTTATACCTTGGATACTATTTGCAACAATAAACCTCTCTTGTTAATAAACAAGAGAGGTTTATTGTTCGGCTTTTGAGGATTCGGGAACGCTTGTTATGTTTCGTCCGAACAGTTTTTTGTAAAGAGAGCTAACATAGTTTGCATCGGTATAGCCGTACATCTCAGCAATCTTATACATAGGCAAATGTTCTTTTTCCAATAGATTTTTTATGTCGGTAAGCTTGTGTATGTTGACGTAGCGTATAAGCGTCATACCTTCGGATTTTTTAAACACACTACATAAATAGCTGGGAGATACATTGAGGTGCTCAGCTACCATCTTTTGAGTTATCGGTTTTTTTATATTCCTTTGTATATAAGATTTTGCCTTTTCTACCACAAGGGAATATTTAGGCTGATAAGAAGCTTCGTTCCTTCGACTTGCATGGTCAATTTTACAAAGAATTTTCAAAAACAGTTCAGCCGTTCTGCCCGGTGAATTCTCGTAGAGATAAGACGAATAGATAAACTCATCAATAAGACGTTTTATTTCTTCGGTCTCCGGACAGCGTTTTAATACGTAGGGAATGTGAAAAGCCGATATGCTTTTGTCGGAAAACTTCCACAAGGTATCAATTGAAACGACGTGGTGCGAGTGAAAGCCCGAGGAGCGCACATTGGTCTTTACATCTCGTATAGCGCACATAATATCGTCTTTTTCGGCAATATATTTTTCGGTTCCCTTAGTAACCTCTAATCGTCCCTCGGAAACGTAAGCAAACTCAATGCAGGTATTGGACGGTTCGAAGGAGGAACTATATTCGTCTGCTTCATATACGCAGGCAAGTTTGAAAATCGGCATTTGGTGGATATCTATAAGCTTCAATTCGGCCACCTCCGAAAACAGTATAGCACAACATTTGCTTTCCTTCAATGTCTTTTTTGAAAAAATGTGTTAATTATGTCAAGAATTCCAAACTTTGTCTATTTAAAAATAAAGAACAAGCAGATATAATAAAAATAAAAATGAAAATAATAATAATAAACAGGAGAGACGTATGCAGTATTTGTTACTTATCTGCTTAGTCGTTTTTGTGGCGGCTCAAAGCATAATCAAAAAACAGTATAATCTAAAGGCGCAATATCCTAAGGTGTTTTTCTTTTCGGCAGTCACAGCAGCTGCTGAGGTCATTTTCTTTGCAATTTCCTCGGGCTTTAAGTTTGAGTTTGTACCCGAGCTTATCCCCTATTCGATTGCCTTTGCGATAATGTTCTCGGCTATGCTTATCGGAGGCTTCCTATCTATTTCTTGGGGACCTTTATCAATAACAATGCTCATTATATCCTATTCCCTTTTAATTCCTACCTTTTACGGACTATTTAAAGGTGAAACAATCGGCACTACGGGTATAATCGGCGGTATTCTTTTACTTATCTCGTTATTTTTAATAAGTGTAAAAAAGGAAAAGTTGAATTTTTCTCTTAAATGGCTTATTGCCGTTATGGTAACCTTTGTTGTAAACGGTCTTTCATCTGTTATTTTAGATATTCAACCCGAAAGATTCGACGGCAAGTATAAAAATGAATTTATGATGATGGCAATGCTGTTATCCAGCATCATTCTTTTGGTGGCTGCCCTTATTAAAAAGGAAAAAATCTTTAAAGAAAAGCGTCTTTGTTTAGCGATGGGCGCAGCTAACGGCATTTCAAACGCGCTTGTTAATTTGCTTGTTATGTATCTCGCAAGTCGAATTGCCAGTGTTATACTTTTCCCTGTAGTATCTGCAGGCGGTATTGTCCTTGGCTTTATAATGGCAATATTCGTTTACAAGGAAAAGCTTTCAAAAATGCAAATGATAGGTTATTTTATTGGTATTGCTTCAGTCGTTTTACTGAAAATATAAAAAACTAAAAGATAAGGAGAAGTAATTTAATCGGCACATTTAGGTTTGATTACAGGTGACTGACATGAAAAAAATTTATGGAGACGGAATAAATTTAGACACAGAGGGTATTCAGGAATTACTCGACTCGGGCTCTCCCCTCGTTGAGCTGCCTGTTCCCGAAAAGGAATATCTTATTGATAAGCCCCTTATAATGCATTCAAATCAGGAGCTTAAATTACCCAGATACGCGAGAATAAAACTTGCAGCCGGTTCTAATTGCCATATGATTGTCAACGATGACTTTGAAAGCGGAAATAAAAACATAACCCTTACCGGCGGTATTTGGGATTACAATAATCTGGAGCAGGACAAAAACCCTCAATACGTTAAAATTATTGAGAAAGCGGTATCTCCGAGAAAAGGTACCGACGTTACCGTTATGCGCTTTAAAAACGTAAAAGACATACATATCGGTGGCCTTACGGTTAAAGATCCTGTAACCTATGCTATATGGTTGGATATGGCTTCATATTTTACGGTTGAAAATATTGTATTTGATTTCAATTTAGGCAACCCCCGACCTGCCAATATGGACGGTGTACACGTTGACGGAAATTCTTCCTTTGGTACAATTCGCAATATAAAAGGAAAATGCTATGACGACCTTGTGGCGCTTAATGCCGATGAGGGAAGCGATGGCGATATAACACACATTGACATTGACGGTCTTTATGCAGAAGATTGCCATAGCGCTGTTAGACTTTTAACCAGAAAGAATAAGGTTACAAATATTCACATTCGCAACGTTTTCGGTAGCTTCTATCAATACGTAATAGGTCTGACAAAGTTTTGCGATTACGAAATAGACGGCTTTTTCGATGCAATTGTTATGGATAATTTGCACGTTAGAAAAGCAATTAGATACTCTTATTTAAGTTACAGTGAAAAAATTGCAACGGATTCTATGGTTTTTCCTGTTGTTTACTTAGAGGATCTTATAAATGTAAAGTCACTTAGCATACGTGAGCTTTACAGAGTCGAAGAAAACGTTTCAATTCCGACAATTTCGGTAGGTGAAGGCGCAAGGGTTGAAAATTTGACCATAAAGAATTGCTACAGCGAAAACCATACCGATACTCCCTTTGCTTTATATGAACAAAAGGGCACTGTCGAAAAACTCGTTTGGGAAAATAACAGAATAGTAAACGGTGAACTGTATCTGCCAAAAAGCTTAAAGATAGAAGAATAAACAAAAATGTTTTGTCACTTTGTGTATGGAGGAAAGCATTATGAAACTTCTTAATAAATCGGCTCTTGAAAAGAATTTACTTAAAACTGCTAATGGATTTTTGGATAAGGGTGTGATTTGCGGTGCTATAATGCTGGTTAATCAAAATGGAAAAAGGGTTGCGACTGTATCTGTCGGAAGTCAAAAGCCGGATACTAATATACCCATAAACGAAAAAACCATGTTTAGACTTGCCTCTTTAACAAAGCCTGTTACGGCTGTAGCAGCGCTAATTGCCGAAGAACAGGGACTTTTGTGTCTTGACGATGACGTTTGCGATTACATTCCGGATTTCAAAAATATTCTTATAGGAAAACTGGAAAACGGCAAGGTGGTTCCCGATAGGAAACCCACCACCAAAATAAGACTTTCATACTTTTTGGCGCATTGCAGTGGTTTTCTCTCTGAAGATGAATTATACGCTCCACAGTTTAAACTAATACCGAAGGATGCCTTCAAAACAATTAAAACCCATACCGATTATACAATAAAAAACGTATATCTTTCTTTCGAGCCTCATTCAAAAGCAGTTTACAGCACCTATGCTTACGATATAATTGCTCGTATTATAGAAGAGAAAAGCGGTCTGGATTATGCCGATTTTTTGAAAAAATATTTATTCAACCCTCTCGGCATTAAGGATATGACCTTCAGTCCCACCGAAGAGCAATGGAATCGACTTATAAGCATTGGAAATAACAATGATAAAAATGAGTTCTGCCCTTTAGAGATAGGACGTCATACCTTTACCGACCATCCACTAACCTTTTCTGCTTCGGGAGCTGGACTTTGCGGCACTGCCAAAGACTATAATATTTTTATGGAAATGCTTTTAAACAAAGGAACCTATAACGGTGTGCGTGTTCTCAAAGAAAGCTCCGTAAATAAATTAAATGAGAGAATATGCGGCAATTGGGGATTAGGCGTGGACGTGCGTGACGGAAAGTCGTCCCTTCCCGTAGATTCATACGGTTGGAGCGGCGCATACGGTACGCATTTTTGGGTTGATGATGAAAACCAAATCACAGCGCTAATGTTAAAGAACCACAGAGCTTTAACAGACAATTTTTGGGGAGAGAGTATTCATAAATTTGAAAATAGCGTTATGAATTCCCTTTGACCTTTGTGATTATTAAAGCAAAAGCAATTAGGCGCAAAGCCACGATATTTAGTGGTTATTATATTGAAATAATTTTAGCAAAAGCCACATTAAAGGTTTCATTACCAATAGGTGACTTTTGCGGAAAGGCAGTTAAAGTTTATGAAAGAATTAAAATTTGAAGAGCTTTCCATTAGGCAAAAGCTTGGAATGGTATTTTGCCCATTCCTGAACAGCTGGGCAAAATCCGTACCGGATGAAGAGTTCGTTTTGGAACTTATAAAAGAACGTGCGCTCGGTTCGGTTTGGATTCAGCAAGGATATAGAGATGCTGAGGAAATGCTCAAAAGAGTTAAAGAACTTGCAGACTATCCTATAATTATAATGACTGATGCAGAAAGTGGCATTGAAAACAGCGAAGGAAGATATATCGTTGGAAGACATAACGCCATAAGCAGTACGGGTGACACTAAATATGCATATGCCTTCGGTAAGGTGCTTGGAACCAAGGCTCACCAAATGGGATATAATATGGTGTGCAACCCCATTGTTGACATTCTCCCCGGAAAAAGCCGTTCTTTAGGCGGTGACAAGGAGACCGTTACAAAGTATGCACTTGCTATGGCACGCGGTATGCACGACGGTGGCGTTCTCACCGTTGCAAAGCACTACCCCGGCGGAAGCAACCCCAATAATATTGACTCACATATGACCGAAAGCATCTCTTATGATACGAAAGAAGAACTTATTGAAAAATATCTTTATCCTTATAAGAAGCTTTTGGACGAGGGCCTTCTTGACGGTATTATGACAGGCCATAAGAGAATGGTAAATATTGATAATACCCGTCCCACTTCACTATCTAAGCCTGTTATCGACATTATAAGAGAAATGGGCTTTGATGGTGTTGCTATGACTGATGCCCTTTGTATGATGGGTATTCGTGCAAAATATAATGAAGTTGAGGCTAAAGGCTATGCGATTGCTGCAGGTAACGACTTTGTGCTTCCCTTTACTCAGGATAATCGTGTTAAGTTCGGAAAGCTTGTTGAGGCATATGAGCAAGGACTTATTCCCGACGATATGCTTGATGCCGCAGTTAAGCGTGTACTTGCTACTCAGCACAAAACCACACTACTTACAAACGACGCTGAAGTTTCGGACGAGGAGTTAAAGCTTTTCTTCAACATCAATAAGGATAATATTTGTGCAATAACCGACCAAGGACTAACACCAAACATTTCAAGAGACGGAAAGCACTTCTTTGCAATGCTTGTACGTAATGAAATGAGTGTTGGAGCAAACGGAAAGATAGACGTTGACACCTTCTCGTCAAATTGGCTCTATCCTGAACAGGTTAAAGAGAAAATTCTTAAGCTATTCCCAAATTCTCGGGTAGAATATATATACGAATTCCCGACTCAAGCTCAAAACACGGACATACTCTCAAAATCCCTTGGCTGTGATGAGCTTGTATTCCTTACCTTCACCGAGCCGCTGTCCTTCTGTGGTGCGGAAAGACTTACCCACAGATTAGTGACACTTATTAAGGCGCTTCAATATACAGACAGAGTATCAACCGTTGTGCATTTCGGTAATCCCTTTGTGCTTGAGGAACTACCTCACATTCCAAGAAAAATTATCGGAAGCTTGTCAGCCGAAAACGTTGACTCCTGTCTTGAAGTACTCGCCGGTAATTATCCTGCAAAGGGAGTTCTTAACTGTTCTCCCAAATTTGAATAATTGAAACCGTTTTCAAAAACAAAGGGGCTGTAAAAAAACTCAAAGCCCTTATACACGCATAAAATAAACTAAATAAATAAAAAAGAGTGCGGAAGAAGTTAAAAATTCGAACTTCTTCCGCATTTTTTGTTTTTACCATCTAATCAGCTATGTATATTAATGATTTATCAAGCTTTTTTGGAATGTGAATACCCTGCCTCCCTCGTCAGATGGAGCCAAGGTTTTGGCTATCAATTAACTCACTGATAAAACGAAACTCTGTTTTTTTACAGCCCCTTTAATATTTATGAATGACTAAAAGTCGGATCGTAGCCA
>JAZSHI010000005.1:0-41381 GCA_045533195.1 Acutalibacteraceae bacterium | reverse complement strand
TCTTTCAAACACTTACAACTCGAAATCAATTGTCGCCTTATGCGACCACAAAGGTTTCTATTCTTTTTAAACATATCTTCATCAATATTGCTTGTATTAAATAATAGTTGTAACCAACCTTCAGTTTCACTACATTCTTTTAATGCAATCTCAAATTTTGAAAGCATATCTGCCTTACTTTGCCCGTAATTAGCCTCACGAATATTGGCATAAACACTGCTCGAACTTTTCCGAATTTGAAAGATTGTATTAGACGGTGCTTTTATTTTTTCACATAGCAATTCAATATCTGTTGCTAATTGTTCTGAATAAACAAGCAAATAATTCTTAGGCATAATCTCACTTCCTTTTCAACAAAATTATAACATATAATTTTGTTGAAATCAATGCGAAGCATTGTATATCATCAATTCCGATAGGAATTGCATATCGTCAAGACGAAGTCTTGTATATCATCAACGGTGTTAACCGTTGTATATCATCATTGCGAAAGCTCATTTTTATACACGCTGTCGCGTGATGATATACAGTCCTAACGGACTGATGAGATACAACAATGGCAATTTGCATTGTTGATGATATACCATTGCTTTCGCAATGGATAAAAAAATTCGACTTGTCGAAACAAGGCGAATTTTTTGGCGCAGAGAGGGGGATTCGAACCCCCGAACGGGTTTAAGCCGTTACACGATTTCCAGTCGTGCGCCTTAGACCAACTCAGCCATCTCTGCGTATTTACTGGCTGCGACTTAATGATTATATAATAAACACTTTAAAAAGTCAAGAGTTTTTTATCCATACTTTTACGGATACATTCTTCCTATAGCTTCTATTCTTTCTTTAAGCATATCAATAAGACTATTGGGCGATTTTACAACAATACTGTCGGAAAACTGCAAAATCCAGTTAACAAGTCCGACACTTAGGTTAACATCTGTAGAAAAAGTAAACCAACCCTTTTCGGAATTTCTTATAAATATCTTATCGGAAAATCTGTCAACCACCTGTTCAAGAATTTCCTCTCTGCACTTGAGTTCGATTTTTGTCGGTTCGCCCGAATACATCTGAAAGCTTTTAGCTGCATAATCGGCAACGTCGAATTTATCCCTATAAATACTAACCTCACTAAAGTGACGGGATTTTTCTTTAGTTATATTTATTTTTCTTGCTCTGTCAAGACGGATATGCATAAGGTTAGAATACTTTTCATTATTAGCCACTAAATAATAATGTTCATTCTGCCATATAAGAGCATAGGGAGATAGCTTATATTCCTTATTTTCGCTTACTATCCTTCTGTCTTTAGAAATTTTTCTTATTGTATAAGTAAGTGTAACCTTTTTGTTTTCATTTATTGCTCGGGAAAGAATATCTATATTATAAAAAATCTCTTCATTTTCGCATTTATGACCGTTATCTATATAAAGTCCCTTTTCCCTTTTACGTCTTTCTCCTTCGCTTAACATACTGTCAAGCTTTTTAACTAAATCTCTTGTCTTTTTAACTGTAATAAAACTTGCCGCCTGTACCGCATCGGTAAGAAGATAAATTTCAGGAAGTTCAAAAAGCTTATCCACAAGATAATACCCTGCTTTTGGAGTACGGGTAAAAAGTATATCGTAGCCATAATCAATCAGCGCGTCAATTCCTCTATACACAGCTTTGCGCTCTACAATTATTCCCTTTTCAAAAAGCTTTTCAATAATCAAAGCAGTATTAACGGGATTTTCTTCATCTGAATAGGTTTTTAAAATATCAAGTATGGCAACCTCTTTTAATTGCTGTCCTTTTGACTTAGGCATTTTTCATACACCTCTGTAAATTCTTCCTTGCTCATTATCCGCCCGAAATAATCAAGCATTGCATTTGCCGACATTTCCTTTGGCAGATTTAAAAAAGAAAGAAAAATTTCTCTTTGTTTTTTTGAATTTTCTGTTCCCGAAAGTCCAAGCTCATAAAAAAGAGCTTTTGTAACGGTTTTCTCACTTCTTTTTTCACAGCACTCGGTTGTTACTCCCGCCTTAAAAAGAGCCTCGGTTACTTCCTCTTCGCTTAATCCTTCAACACCTAAAAAGCCTTCAGCGCTATGTTTTTCCTTACGCTTTTCCTTGCCTTTTATCTGCGGAAGATAAACCTGAATAATTTCACCCTCATCTATTATGCCTTTAAGGTGATTTCGTATAACCATACCTGCGCTGTCGCTGTCGGTCATAACAATTATTCCGTCTTTTTTTGCAAGAGTTTTTATAAGCTCCTTTTTTTCTTTATCCTTAAATATACGAAAGCCGTCAAGGCAGAGAATATATGCATCAATAAAATTTTCAATATTTATTTTATCGTATTTTCCCTCAACCAGTACAGCCTGTTTAAGCTTTATCAACCGCTTCACCCTTTATAATAATGTATGAAAGTCGAACGATTAGTTCTTCTAAAACAATTCTGTCACTGCTCGAAAAGCTTTTAAGAGCCATATCGGCGCGTTTTAGCTCGGCAAGGCTGAGTCTTAACTGCTTTCCCGAAAGAAAAGCAAGGTTTTTACCCGCCTTTTCAAGCAAAAAGGTCTTATTTGCGTAAGAAAAGGTTTTTGCTACTTCGGTTATAGAGACGGACGCATTTTTTGCCGCATACATTCTGAACATATCTGTATAAACCGAAGTTATGGCAGAAAGAATTGCAATAGGCTTTATCCTTAAAAACAAAAGCTCGTCAAGTATTTTCAGAGCACCTCCCACGTTACTTTTAAGAATTTCGGTTCCAAGTTCATAAACTGACTGTTCAATATTTTTTACACAGACTTTATTTATGGTTTCTTTATCAATAGCACCGCCCTTTTTAAAGGCGCAAAGCTTTTCTATTTCATTCTGCAAAGTTTCAATATCATCCGAAGCATATTCAATAAGATAACGGGCAACGTCATTTTGTATGGTAGCGCCGCGCTTTGATACTGCGGAAATAATCATTTTAACAAGTTCGCCTGTTTGTCTATGGTTTATAAGAATATTTCTACCGCCGCATTTATCCACAGCAGCAAGAAGTTTTTTTGCCTTCTCACTTCGTTTTTCATCAAAGCCTATACGGTCAAACCAAAGAATAAATACCGTTTCTTCGGTTCTTTCCTCCAGAATACTAACAAGACGGTCAAAATCGGTTTTACTTACCTCTTCAAATTCGTAGTCCTTTAATACCACGCATTTTCTGTCCGCCATTAAGGGCAGCTGTTCTTTTGCGTCATAAACCTCCTGCAAATCCACTTCTCCCGAAAATTTTTGAAGGTTAAAAATGTCATCAGGGGGAGTAACTGCCCCGATAATACTTTCGGCATTCTGCTTTTTTAAATAGTTATCATTACCGAAAATAAGATAACACGGCGCAATGTGTCCGTCCTTTATATCGGTTTTAATATGATATTCATTACCTATCGGCAATTTTTCCACCTCTTTTCAAAAATTTATAGGGTTTAAACAGGATTATATATACTGCTAAATAAAGCACTAAAAGTAAAACAGAAAGAATTCGGGGATTTCTAAGCTCTACTGTACTGAAACTTAAATTCCCGAAAAAGTCAACTACCTTTACGAAATAGTCTGCCAACATATCGGCAATTATAAAAAACAATTTTTCGAGTAACGGAACAAATCCGAAAACTACGGCTAATACACAAAATACCAGCATAAAGGTTGTAGCAAGACTAACTAAAAGGTTCACAAGTATCGACACAACCGACACGTATCCAAACTGTGCTACACAAATGGGAAATGTTAACATGTAAGCCGAAAGGGAAACGTAAAAAGTGTTAGCAATGCTACTTAACACCTTGCTTTTTTCGGTATATTTTTTAAATTTGTCGTCAAATAATTGCGGCAAAACAAGAATACCGAAGGTTGATGCATAGGAAAGCTGAAAAACAACGCTGTATAAGGCGAAGGGATGAATAAGCACCACCGTCATTACCGCAAATGCCAGACAATGTATATTATCCGAATTTCTGCCGAGTATTTTATAAATTGCCCTCACAAGATAAACTATTCCCGCGCGTATAACCGACATCGACATTCCGCAAAGGATACACATAAAGAACACAAAAGAAAGCAGTACCGCATTTTTCAAAATCTCATTTTTAAATATAAGGCGCAATATTCTTTCAATGCCAATAGTTATAATTGCCAGATGCATTCCCGATACTACAAGAATATGGCTTACACCGGCAGCCTTTACAGTATCATAAAATTTATTACTCATATAACCGCGTTCGCCTGTAATAACCGCCATAAGAACGTGGGCGTTATCGGTATTATTAAAAATTCGGCTGTTAATGTGCCGTCTTACAGTTCCCGCCAAACCGTAAATTCCCCTTTGTGTCTTTATATCACCGTATTTATATTGGGCTACAGCGCTAATATAAATTCCTTCGCTGTAATAAGAAAGTTTATATTGACCGTCCATTTTTTGATATGTCACGGTTGCGCTTAATCTATCACCAAGATGGAGCGTCTGCACACCTTTTGTAACAAGGCTAATTTTGGTATTTTTCTTAAGATATAAAGAATTATTAACCCTTACGGTACAACTGCCAAAATCACTTTGTTCGGGAATGCTTTGGGTAGCCACAACGGTAACCTCTACAGTATCTCTTATTCCGTCAAGAGAATTATACTTTTCAATACTTTCCATAATTGCCACACTTCTCAAGCAGAAAAGCGTAAGTATTAAAAACATAATGGCAAGGCCCTTGTTTTTAACGGTTACGAAAACAAATACTGATACAAGAGTAAACAAGACGGCAGATATTATGAGAAAGCCCTCACCCGCCGTCTTTAACAGAAAAGATAATATTATCAGCAAAACGGCTGTAAGAATAAGAAAAGGAAACTGTCTTTTGCCGCTTAATGCTTTAATTTTATTTGAAGAATAACGGGAGCTTTTCAAGGAATATTATATCGTCGCGATTTGCCGCATCTCCTTCTGCCAAAAATGCACAGGATGCGGCTTCTATACCGCCTGCCGTTTTCACAAGCTCTCTTACCGAGGCAAGAGATTCACCCGTACTTATAACGTCATCCACAATAAGAACTCTTTTACCCTTTATAAGCTCTACGTCGGTTTCACCGAGATAAAGAGTCTGTTCCTTCTGAGTAGTAATGGAACGCACACTTACTTTTATGGGATTGCCCATATAAACCTTTATGCCCTTTCTTGCCACTACATAGGGTTTACCCGACTGTCTCGACATTTCATAGGCAATAGGAATACTTTTTGCTTCGGGAGTAAGTATAACGTCAAAATCAGGAGTTTTTTTAAGAAGTTCGCCACAGCCTATAACTGTAAGCTCAACGTCGCCGAATATTATAAAACCTGCTATGTCAAGGGTATCGCTCACGGGGAATTTCTGTAAATTTCTGGTAAGTCCTGCTATTTTCATAGTGTAAAATTCAGCCATACTGAAACCATCCTTTCATCAGCCGGGAGGCCAAGCGAGATTTCTACGCGCAAGAAGATGGAAATGTATATGTCCTACTGTCTGTCCACCGTCTTCGCCGCAGTTGTTTACAACTCTAAAGCCCTGCTGAAGATTTTCCTTTTCGGCAATTTTAGCAACTGCCTCGAAAACCTTTGCCACAAGAAAACTGTTTTCACCGTTTATTTTATCCGCGCCGCTTATATGCTGACGGGGAATAATTATAGCGTGAAAGGGTGCCTGAGGTTCAATATCCAAAAAAGCGTAAACAAACTCATCCTCGTAAACCTTAGTGGAAGGAATTTCGCCTGCCGCTATTTTACAGAATAAACAATCCATATTTATTCTCCTATCTGATTTTTTACTATATCTCCAACTGCGTCAATAGCTTTGCCTGCAAGGGATACATCCTTACCGCCTGCCATAGCAAAGTCGGGACGTCCGCCGCCCTTACCGCCTGCAATTTCAGCAACAGCTCGAACTATCTGTCCTGCGTTTGCGCCCTTCTTAACAGCTTCAGCAGAACAAGCAGCAACAAAGGAAAGCTTTCCTTCGTTTATTCCTGCGAATACCGCAATAGAAAGGGGCTTATCACCCTTTACCTTTTCAGCCATTGAGCGAATTTCTTCGCTTGAAGCACCGTCAAGCACTGCGCTAACAACTGTAACACCGCCGATTTCTACAGCGTTTTTCATTATATCGTCAAGCTTACCGCCTGCAAGCTTTGCTTCAAGAGCGGATATCTTCTTATCCTTTTCCTTGCTTTCGCTGATAAGAGCGGCTGTACGAGTAGCCAGTTCTTCGAAATTAGCACATTTGATTGCTGCTGCAGCATTATCAATTATACCTTTGTAGTGAATAAGGGTATCAAGTAGGTTTACACCGGTAACCGCTTCGATTCTTCTTACACCTGCGGCAATTCCCGATTCGCTGATAATGTGGAAAAGTCCGATTTTAGAGGTATTGCTTACATGAGTACCGCCGCAAAGCTCAACAGAAGTATCTTTAGCGGCAACAACTCGAACAACGTCGCCGTACTTTTCTCCGAAGAGCGCCATAGCGCCGAGCTTCTTAGCTTCATCTATAGGCATTTCACGGTTATCAACCTCTATTCCCGAAAGAATAGCGCCGTTTACAAAGGCTTCAACCTCGTCAATTTCATCCTTTGTTAATGCTGAGAAGTGAGTAAAGTCAAATCGAACAGCCTTTTCGTTAACAAGCTGTCCTGCCTGCTCAACATGGGTGCCAAGCACCTTACGGAGTCCTGCCTGTAAGAGATGGGCGGCAGTATGGTTTCTTCTTATCGCATTTCTTCTGGCGGTATCAATAACTGCATTTACTTCATCATCTTTAGTAAAGATGCCCTTTTCCATTGTTCCGAAATGCATAAACACTCCGCCGTTTTTGGTGGTGTTTTCAACTACAAAACAGCCGTTTTCGGTTTCGATTATACCTGTATCGCCAACCTGACCGCCGCTTTCGGCATAGAAGCAGGTTGTATCGAGAACTAAAATACCGCGGTTTCCTTCGCTTATTGCATCAACCTTTTCGCCGTCAACAACAATAGCCTTTATCTGAGCCTTTGTCACTTCATCGGTATATCCGGTAAATACTGTTGCTTCTACGTTATCAAAGGAAATACCGTCACTCTTCCAGGATTCAGCATCAGCGGCTTTTCTGCCTTCTCTTGCCTTTTGTCTCTGCTGTTGCATAAGAGCGTTAAAGGTTTCCTCGTCAACCGTCATATTCTTTTCAGCAAGTATATCCTTGGTTAAGTCAAGGGGGAATCCGTAGGTATCGTAAAGACGGAATGCATCCTCACCCGAAACAACGCCGCCGTCCTTGGTTATATCGGCAATAATAGCAAGACCTTGGTCAATGGTCTTTGCAAAGGCGGCTTCTTCTGTAGCAAGAACCTTTTTGATAAGGGTTTCCTTTTCAGCAAGTTCGGTATAAGCGCCTTTATTTTCTTTAATTACTGCTTCACACATTTCAACCAAGAATGGACGGTTAATGCCAAGCATCTTTCCGTGACGTGCGGCACGTCTGATAAGACGGCGAAGCACGTAACCTCTTCCTTCATTAGAGGGCATAATACCGTCGCTTATCATAAAGGTAGCAGCGCGGCTATGGTCAGTAACAGCGCGTATAGAAATATCGTTTTTGCTGTCCTCGCCGTAGGTTTTGCCCGAAATAGCGCAAACTGTATTAATGATATTTCTTATGGTGTCAACCTCGAACATATTGTCAACATCCTGCATTACACAAGCAAGACGTTCAAGTCCCATACCTGTATCAATGTTTTTGTGTTCAAGCTCGGTATAGGTGCCGTCACCCATATTGTTAAACTGTGAAAATACGTTGTTCCAGATTTCCATATATCTGTCACATTCACAGCCCGGTTTACAGTCCTTAGAACCGCAACCGTATTTTATTCCGCGGTCAAAATAAATTTCACTACAAGGACCGCAAGGGCCTGTGCCGTGCTCCCAGAAGTTATCGGCTTTTCCGAGACGAACTATATGCTTTTCATCCACGCCGATTTTATCTCTCCATATAGCGTAGGCTTCATCATCCTCTTCGTAAACAGAGGGCCAAAGAAGATCTTTTGAAATTTCAAGGGTTACGGTTAAAAATTCCCAAGCCCACTGGATAGCTTCATTTTTAAAGTAATCACCGAAAGAAAAATTACCAAGCATTTCAAAATATGTACCGTGGCGCGCAGTATGACCTACACGCTCAAGGTCTGGGGTACGGATGCACTTCTGACAGGTAGTAACGCGGTTTCTCGGAGGAGTAACCTCACCTGTAAAGTATTTTTTCATAGGCGCCATACCGGAGTTAATGAGAAGCAAAGACTTATCATTATTAGGCACAAGTGAAAAGCTGCCCAGACGAAGATGTCCTTTGCTCTCAAAAAAGCTTAAATATTTTTCTCTTAAATCGTTAAGGGATGTCCATTGCATTTCGGGTTCCTCGCTTTATAAATAAATATTATAATATACATACACAATTATTATATACTCTGTTCTTTTGTTTGTCAACGATTTAAAAGCCTTAATGAAAGCTCTTTAAATATTTCCATCGCCTGTTTTTCTTTGCCGAAGCTATCCTCTACAAGCACTGTAACCACATACTCTGGGTTATCAAAAGGGAAAAATCCGCAAAACCATGAATGTTCCACTTCTCTGCCGCCGTCCTTTTGTCCCGTTTGTGCCGTTGACGTTTTACCTGCGCCGTCAACACCCAGAAGAACATTTTGCGCCGTACCTTCCTGAACAACTTTTCTAAGGGCATTTTTAATGATATCGGCAGTTTCCTTACTCATTGCTTTTATTTTTGAAGGTTCCCTTTCATACTCTGTAATGCCGTTTTTTATAATTCCTTCAACCACCGTTGGCTTATGATAAACACCTTCACAGGCAATAGCCTCATAAAGCGATAAAAGTGTTACGGGAGAAGCCATAAGACTTCCTTGACCAATGGATAAATTAGCAAGAGCGAGAGAACTTTCAAGCTCTTTTGTATCGGGCATTTTTTCATTTGCGGTTTCTATTCCCTTGCAAAGTTCTTTTTTGTACCCTATGCCAAATACCGAAGCGGTTTTTACTATATTATCAGCCGTGATTAAAGGCGCAAGAGAATAGAAAAAGCTGTTACAGGAAAAGGCAAGAGCATCGTATAAATTCACCCTGCCGTGTCCGTCTCTTTTATGGCAGGCAAATTCCTTATCACCTATCAGCGTTGTTCCCGTACAGTTAATCGAAAAGCCTTTCATTTTTTGACCTTCAAGATATGAAACTGACACTAAAGGTTTAAAAACCGAGCCCACGTTAAAGCTCATAAGACAACGGTTTAAGAAGGGAGCATCGTCGTCTTCTAAACTATCTTTAAGATTATTTGCATCAAAATTAGGTCGGCTTACCATTCCTCTTATCTTACCGCTTCCCGCTTCGCTTATTAAAACAGCGCCTTTTTCTAAATTGACGCTTACTCTCTCCAAGGTTTCTTGCACCTTTTTGTCGATTGTCAGTATTACTCCGTTATACTGTACCTCTTTATGCTCACTTATCTCAGGCTCTATACCGCTGAGCATTTCACCCGTTCCTGAAGTAAAAAGCTTTACAGTTAGTTTTTTATCGCTGTAAAGAATACTGTCGTAAGCCTTCTGGATACCCGAAACACCTTGATTTTCGTTATTCAAATATCCTAAAAGATGGGAACAAAATCCGCTCTCGGTTGTATATGCGCTACCTTTAACAGTTATAATTCCTGCGCAATTTATTTCCTTTTCAGTTTCTATAATTGCAACCTTTTGATTGCGAAGCTTTGCTAACACTTCGATTTTTTCATCTCCGTAAAGCACGTTACTGGCATACATTACAGCTGTGGGAGTAGGGGTTATAACGGCATATATTTTTTCCTTATCACCCGTAAGAGATACACCGTTTGTATCAAAAATATTTCCCCTTAAATTTGAAAGGGTAATCACCTTTACGTTCTGTTGAGCCGAAACCTTGATTTTTTCATCATCCATTATAAGCGTTATTCGAGCTATGCCACCTAAAAAAAGAGCGAATGTCAGCACAAGACAAATAGATATTCTTAGCGGTTTAAACAAAAAATCACCCCAAGTAGTTTTACTCGGGGTGAAAATTTTATTCGTTTTTCATTCTTAAAAGTGAACCTGCAGGAATCTCTCTTTCATAGGGAATTTTAACGGTCATCATAGGATGGGGAGCATTATCAATAGCATTTCCTTCCCCGTCATAAAGCTCATTCACCGTAAAGGTAAAGGGCTTTTCCTTTACCGCAAGACAGTCAAATTCCTGACCTACAAAAAATTTGTTTTTCATTATGGCAACAATTTTCCCGTCCTCGTAACCCGTTACTACGGCAGCTACGGAATAATCCCGCACGTATCCTGCGCTTTCATAGGTCTGACTTGGTGTACCGAAATAAAATCCCGTACTGTAGGGACGATGGCTGATTTTATCAAGCTCTTCGATTACAAATTCCTGTAGTTTCCATTCGCCCTCAGCATTTTTAAGGCTGTCAAGCGCGGCTCTGTAAGCATTGGTAGTAACAGCAACATAGTAATGAGATTTTGCTCTGCCCTCAATTTTTATGCTGTCAATACCTGCTTCGCTTATTTTATCAAGATAAGGCGCCATACACATATCGTTAGCATTTAAAATATAACTTCCTTTGTCGGTATCGGTTATATCAAAATACTGTCCATCGCGTTTTTCCTCCATAAGAGAATACTTCCAACGGCAAGGCTGAGCGCAGTCTCCTCTGTTGGCATCTCTGCCCGTCATATAGCTTGAAAGAAGACATCTTGCAGAAAAGGAAACACACATAGCGCCGTGGGCAAAGCACTCAATTTCAAGGTCACAGGGTGTTTTTTCTCTTATTTCCTTTATTTCTTCAAGAGAAAGCTCACGGGCAAGAACAACCCTCTTTGCGCCCATTTCATAAAAGGCATTTGCCGTAACGTAATTACATATACCCGACTGCACCGAAACGTGAAGCTCGGGAGTGGGAGCATATTTTTTAATAAGGGAAATCGTGCCTATATCACTTGCTATTATGGCATCTACCTTTACTTCTTCAAGAAACTTAAGGAAGTCGGGAAGACGCGACATTTCTTCATTATGAGGAACGATATTACAGGCAACGTGTACCTTTACGCCCTTTGAGTGAGCATACTCTATGCCCTTTATTAAATCTTCCTCGCCAAAGTTAGAAGCGGCGGTACGCATACCGAATTCTTCACCTGCAAGATACACCGCATCTGCACCAAAGTCAACGGCGGCAATAAGCCTCGTTAAATCTCCCGCAGGGCATAAAAGCTCGGGAATTTTTCTGTTAGTTAAGGTATTCATAAATCCAATTATTCTCCCGTTTAAGACGGTTTATAGTATTAACCTGCTGATTATAGGTTTTGTGGAAATAAAACTTTCCTTTACTGTCTGTAACAAAATAATAGTAGCCTTCGAAATTTTTTTCGGGATAAAGCACAGCATTTATTGCGGCGCTTCCCACAGTACAAAGAGGTCCGGGGGGAAGCCCTAAAATCTCGTAGGTATCGTATCTGCCGTCATCACCGCTAAAGGCATTGCCGTAATAACAGGTTGGTGAAGAGCCAAGCTTTTCGCCTCTGTTCATACGGTTATAGAAAACAGCGGCAACCTTCGGCATAGCATCTCCCGCGTTACCTGCTTCCATTTGAATAATGGAGGCAAGGGTAAGCACTTCGTTTACGCTCATATTTATTTCCTGTGCTCTTATTACCATTTCGCTTGTAAATTTACTTCTCATATTTTCTATCATTTTATCAAGCGCAAGTTTTGCACATTCTTTAGATTCGTAAGCATAAAACTGATAGGTATCGGGGAAAATATAACCCTCAAGGGCAACGTAAGCCTTCTCTTTATTTATATCGGCAAGAAGATAACCGCTAAGCTCGGTATTTTTAACAGCTTCAAAGAAATCTTCCTTTTTGCACACTCCTGCCTTTTCGAGCAGAGTTGCAACGCCCGGTATGGTAACATTATTACCGTTTACGTTTTTAACGTAATCGTAAATGCCCGTACCCTCGGGTATGGTCACCCTTACAATAGCAGCTTCGCCTTGTTTTGAAAGAATATTGGCAATATCTTCATAACTGCTTTTTTCTTTTATTTCATAGCTTCCGAATTTAAAGTCCTGTCCATAGCCCTTTATTTTGCAATAGGCTTTAAAAAGCATAGCGCTTTTAATAGCGCCTGATTCCTCAAGAACATCGGCTATCTGATAAGCGGAAGAGCCCTTTTCGATATTCACCGTAACGGTTTTTTTGTTGCCGCCGTTTATTTCGGTTATAATTAAAGAACCGAAAACCAAAATTACGGCTAAAATCACGCAAAGCGCCGAAATAACTATAATTTTAGCAGTTTTTCTGCGTTTATTTTGCCGTCTTTCTGCACGTTTTTCTTCTGCGCGGGAAAGCATATCTTCATAGTTTTCCCCGTTTTCAATAATCTCTTTATTTTCTTCGCTCATATCAGTCTCCGCACATCATCATTGATTTTTTCATCTCTTCTACCGCTTTTTCGTCCTTTAAAATATACTTTGCCAAAGCAAATCCGAATTTATAAGCGGCACCCGGTCCCCAAGCGGTTATAATGGTATTTTCTTTTTCGCTTACTACAAGGGGAAGGTTTTTATATATACCGTCTATCCCCTCTTCAAAGGAAGGATAGCAAGTGTATTCTCTGCCCTTTAAAAGTGAAAGTTTACCAAGAACGCTGGGAGCAGCACAAAGGGCGCTTATAAGTACCTTTTCTTTGGCGCATTTTAATAAAAGTTCGGCTAATTCCTCGCTGTTGGCAAGATTAAGGGTGCCGGGCATACCGCCGGGTAAAATTACGGCAGAAATATCATTAAAATCCGCTTTTTCAAAGGTTTTATCAGCTTTAAGGGTTATACCGTGGCTTCCCGTCACATATTCCCCTGTAACACCGATAGTACAAACATCTATTTTAAGTCTTCTTAATATATCAATTGGGGCAACGGCTTCCATTTCTTCGAAGCCGTCTGCTAAAAATACATAAACCATAGATTTCTCCTAAAGTATAGATAATACTTCCTTTAAAACGTCCTGAGCAATATCTTCAATAGTTCTTGCCTCACCGTCTTTGGCGCAGTTTATTTTGTTCCAACCCGAATAATCAGCGGTAAATAGAGCTGATTTTCTGCAGTGTTCAAGATAATTTGTGTCTCTTTCGTGAATATCCTTTTTCTCTTCATCGCCCTTGTATCTTCCGGTCATAAGCTTTTGAGAAACGTCGATAGGCATATCGAGAAAAATTACCTTATCGGGCTTCGGAATACCCATTTTGCAGTATTCAAAATCATAAAGCCAGTTAAGAAAGGCTTCCCATTTATCTTCAGTTAGTTTTGAATTTTGATGTACCGCATTAGAGGTAACATATCTGCCTGCAAGTATAACACCGCCGCCGTTATAATACTGCCCCCAATATTTTTTAAAGGAGGCATAACGGTCAACTGCATAAAAGGTGGAAGCCGCATATGCGTTTACGTCCCCAGGCTTTTCACCGAACTCACCTGCAAGATACATCTTAACAAGGGTGCTTGAATTATGCTCATAATCGGGAAAGGATACTGTACGGCAGTCTATTCCAATTTTTTTAAGATTTTCATAAAGAAGGTCAAGTTGAGTGGATTTTCCGCTTCCGTCAAGTCCTTCTATAACAATAAGTTTTCCCATTAATTTTCACCGCTTTTAATTTTTTCGGTAAGTTCTTTCATTTCTTTAGCCTTACCGCAGCTCATTTTACCCTCAGGACAAGGGCCTGAAACACAGGGAGGCCCCGCCTTTTTAAAGAGTGTGGGCGCTACGGAATATACTAAGGAAAGCATCTGATTTGCAACCTCTCTTATTTCCCATTGAGCGCGGATGCAGCAACGGTGATGGAAGAAATTAAGCAAAGATCTTGTGTTCATGGTAACTATCATTTTGGTTTCACAAGCATTGGGAAGCACAAAACGGGCATCCTCAATAGCCTTCTTCTCGGCTGCTCTGTTAGCCGCTTTTTCATCCATTCCGCCCTCTATCATATCCTTTAAGTGCTTAGCCTTTAAAACAGCGGTGATTTTATCGTAATCCTCTTGGTCTCTTCTCATAGCTTCACTGAAAATCTCAAGAGCCTCAGGACAGTTTTCTATTTCGGGCGGCAAAACGTAACCGAACTGCTTTTCGGTAACGTAACGCTGACTCTGCACAGAAAAGGATGCAATTCTGTGTCTTGTTATTTGCGCCAGTAAAGCTCGGGAAACACCCTCAATTCCAAAGGTGAAATATGCGTGTTCTGTAGGACTTTCGTGACCGAGAGAACTAAGCATATCAACAAAGTCGGCGGCTTTTTGCTCATCAAGTCCTTCTCTTACAGTATCAATACCGGCAGGGCTGTAACAAAGCTTTGCGGCACTTGCAATGGTAATTTCGGGGTCCGGAGTATAGGTCAAAAGTGTTACTTTCGGCATAGTTTTTCTCCTTTGTTTTTTAAAAATATAAACGTTCAGTTTATTATACCAAATTTTTTCAACTTATTCAATGAAATTTTTATTAAATTCTGTCGAAAAAGTACTTTATTATTTTTTAATTTTATGTTAATATATATTCAGAAGGTCAAAAGGGAGGAAAAAATAATGGCATCTATTGATTTAACACACACACCGTACGGCGACCTCGCAATAGTAAGTATGCGCGGTTGCGAAGATATTTCCGCTAAGGTTGACTACTATCTTATGCAGTGGCGCGGAATGCCCTCTGAACACAGTTACGTAATTCAGGCTAACTGCCCCCGTTTCGGAACAGGCGAAGCTAAAGGCGTACTTAACCACACCGCACGCGGTCTTGACGCTTTCATCATCTGCGACTGCTTCAACCACGGCGTTACCTACAAAATGTACGGTAAAGAAGTTCCTATGAGTCCTGACGATCATTTTCAGGATTTAAAGAGAATTATCGCCGCTTTCGGCGGTAAGGCAAGAAGAATTACCGTTATTATGCCTATGCTTTATGAAGGCAGACAGCACAGAAGAAGCACAAGAGAGTCTATGGACTGCGCTCTTGCTCTTCAGGAGCTTGTCAATATGGGCGTAAAGAACATCATTACCTTTGTTGCTCACGACCCCAGAGTTAATAACGCAATTCCCCTTGACGGTTTTGATAACGTTCAGGCAACCTATCAGATGATTAAGGCTCTCCTTAAAAACGTTCCCGACGTTAAGCTTGACAAGGAACACACTATGATAGTATCCCCCGATGAAGGTGGTATGGGAAGATGTATCTACTATTCTTCCGTTTTAGGTCTGCCGCTGGGTATGTTCTATAAGAGAAGAAACTATTCCGTTATAGTTAACGGTAAAAACCCCATTGAAGCTCACGAATTCTTGGGTAACGACGTTAAGGGCAAAGACCTTATTATTGTTGACGATATGATTTCTTCAGGCGAATCTATGCTTGACGTTTCAGCAAGACTTAAAAAGGAAGGCGCTAATAGGGTATTTATATTCTCTACCTTCGGTCTTTTTGTTGACGGATACGATAAATTCGACGAATACTATAAAAACGGACTTATTGATAAGATTTTCACCACAAATCTTATTTACAATGAGCCTGAGCTTCTCACAAAAGAGTGGTACTGCAACGTTAATATGGCAAAATACATTGCGCTTTTAGTTGACACCCTCAACTGCGACAACTCCATAAGCGAACTCTTAAATCCCATTGACCGTATTAAGAACATCGTTAAGAGATATAACGATAACGGCAAAATCTAAAAATGCAAAAGCGGATGAATTGCAAGTTCATCCGCTTTTATTTTTTATTTATTAAAAAAGTATTACGCCTACGCCATAGCCTGTTTTTCCACCGTTCAACAGGTGCTTTTTATATGCTCTTTGCAAAGATGTTTTTTCCGGCAAATGCTCAGGACGCATTTCATAGGTGCCGAATATTCTGTATAAATCCCAATTATTCTTTTTAATTCCGTAATCGAGATAATCAAACATCTTCATAAAACGGTAAATATTACTCTGATGATCTAACATTTGCTCGTGCTCGGGATACAAAAGCCAGGAACTGCACTTAAAGGCAAACGGTTCGCCTATTTCCTCTTTATAAAACTCTTTCGCCAATTTAAAGGACTCTAACGCAAGTTCTTCGCTTAAGGGTTCTCCCGAAGCGGGAATATGTACGTTAAGCACCTTGCTTTCAGGGGTAAGAACCTTACCGTCTTTACTGTAATCATAGCCGAATTTAATTATTTCATACTGAAATCTGCCTATAGCAAAACGAGTCATACGGATAAAGCCCATACACCAATCGGCACATTCGGTACCTATAATACCTCTGAGCTGCTTACAGATTTGCATTTGATAACGAAAATCATTAACGGTGCGGCGGAATATTTCTTCGCTTATTCCCTTTTCCATATATCTTTCCTTAAGTTTTTTTGTAAACAAAAGGAACATTATAAGCTCTGCCGTATATTCGTATATATAAGTTTTCTTAGCAGCTTTATCTGCCAGACTAACAATATCACCGTACTCACAGTTGATATTTTCATCATATAAGGCTACTGCTTTATCGATACATTCTGCCGCTTCGCTGTCGGCATAAATTTTGTCGTAGCAGTTAAGAAGATACTCGCTGTCTTCTTTCTCATAATCGTATTCCTTCAAAAAACCTTCAAGATAATCACGCATAAAATTTTCTCCTTTATTTTAAAATATTTTTCTTTTGATTTTTCTAAGTGTTCTGCCAAAAGCTGAAACATAAACAGCCTTGTAAAAACGATAGGAAAAGTCGGCTAATCTTATAGTTTTATCCTTACGTATAAACGCAACCGCTTTGCCTATTATTCGCGACTTATCGAAGGGCGCATCCTTTCTGATAAGAGCATCGCCTTCGGTAAAGACCGTGTCTTTTTTTATTTTTATTATTCTGTGAAGAACAAAACTGCCGTCATCTTTTCTAAAAAGCACCACGTCGCCCTTTTTATAATTTGGGACACGCTTTAAGGTTACGCTGTCAGATGAAAAAAGCAACGGCCTCATACTGTCTCCGTTAGTGGTAAAGGTAACCTCTTTCCCGAGAGAAAGCATTTCTTCCATAACTTCATATATGCTGTCCAGCTTTACCTTTACGGCAGTATTCATTTTTTCATAAGACATTTTTGCCGCCGAAATATCGGTATTGCACTTCATTTTATAAAGCTTTGCAACGCTTAAAATCTTATCGGTAACGCTAAGTCTTAAAGATATTCTGTCTTCACTAAGCATTCCTGAAGACTGTTTTAAAAATAGCGGCAAAGAAGCAGCAACGTCGGTTTCCACTATAGAGTTTTCTTTTCCCCTCTCGATAAAACAAATGCCACCCAGCAAAAAGCTTTTATTAATGCTTTTATCGTGCTTTCCGCTAAAGGGAGTGCCATAAACGTATAATTTACCGTTTACGCTTCTGATTGCAGGTTTATCGTCATTTACTATAACAGCGCCATCTATACACTTTGTCCATAGAGTAGTGTGGGTAGATTTACCCACGCCCGAATCGGCAGAGAAAAGATATGCCGTATTGCCTACCGCAACTGCTGACGAATGAAGCATCAGCCCGTCGAAGTCAAGAAGCTTATCGTAAAAAAGAGCGCCCATTAAAAGATACTCTATTTCACCGTCAGAAAGCTCCTTGAATTTTTCCTTTGCACGAAGGGTTGCCTTTTCGGGCACCGACAGTACTATTTCCGGATTATCGGTATTAAAACGATAAGGCTCCGCTTGTTTTTTAAGACGTTCATGCTTTATATCCATTCCTACGGTCACGTCTGCTATTTTGTAAGTTAACACTATTTTCACCTCACTTTTCAACAATTTTTACATTATCTTCGCCCAAAACATTTTTCAGCTTTATTATCAATATTTCGCTATTTTCCACCCAAAGCTTTTCGGGGGCAAGATAGCTTTTTTTATCCTCTTCACAGTAGATATAAACGGGACATTCTCCGCTATTTTCCATAAGTACGGGAGTAACGGATTTCATTTTTGCGCCATCCATAAAATCCACTTTAATATAAATTTTAGTTTCTTTACTCTTGGTTGGAGCAACGAAATTCGCAGCAAATTTCGGAAGCTCTTCCGCCCTTTCCAGTATAAGCTCAACAGGGCGGTCTTCCCTTACACTTACTTTACAAACAAATTTAAGGATTTTTGACGGGGTAAAAAGATTCTGATAAAGAGCATAGGTTTTAGAAAAGCAGATAATATTAATACTTCCCGTCATATCCTCGGCGGTTACGGTACAGAGCATCTGACCGCTTTTTAGTTGTTTTACACTTAGTGAAGAAATAAGCGCTATTAAGCTCACCCTTTTTCCGTCATTTTCTTCATTAGCCAAAATTTCTCTTATGCTTAATCCACCGCTAAAGGAAGCGTAGGCAGAAAATTCCTTCATAGGATGGCCTGTAATATACATTCCCGTCGCTTCTTTTTCAAGGGCATACAATTCACCCGATTTCATTTCTTCTTTAAAAGGCAAAGCAAAATCACTGTTTTCAGTCTCATCAAGGGAGAAAAGGTCCATCTGACCGCCCATTTCATAACGACTTTTGCTTTCTGCTATGCTAAGAACCGCGTCAATACCGAAAAGCATCATACGTCTTGTTTTTTCAAGGGAATCCATAGCACCGCTTTTTATAAGATTTTCCAACGCTCTGCGGTTAAATTCGCGGGAAAAATTACGGATACAAAAATCATACATCGAAGTAAATTTTCCATTAAGGGTGCGTTCGTCAATAATTTTTCTTACCGCGCCTCTTCCAAGATTTTTTATAAGCAACAGTCCAAAGCGTATTCCCTTTTCGCTAACACTCATATATTCTTCGCTTTCATTCACACAAGGCGGAAGTATAGCTATACCAAGGCGCTGACACTCTGAAATATATTCAAGCACCTTGTCCTGATTTTCCATAACACTGGTCATAAGAGCAGCCATATATTCCTTGGGGAAATGACACTTTAAATAGGCGGTCTGATAGGCGAGATAGCCATATGCCGCCGCGTGAGATTTATTAAAGGCATAGGAAGAAAAGGCTGCCATATGGTCGAAGATTTTTTCGGCAATCTGTTTTTCTATTCCGTTTTTTATACAGCCCGAAACAAATACTTCGCGCTCTGCTTCCATAACGCTGTGCTTTTTCTTTGACATAGCACGGCGAACAATATCTGCTCTGCCAAGGGAATATCCCGCAAGGTCGCGGCAGATTTGCATAACCTGTTCCTGATAAACAATACAGCCGTAGGTTATATCAAGAATAGGCTTTAAGAGAGGGGTATCGTAATGTATATCTTCGGGATGAAAACGGTTGCGAATATAGGTAGGAATGGAGTCCATGGGCCCAGGTCTGTATAAAGAAAGTATTGCTATTAAATCTTCCAGTGTTTCAGGCTTAAAGGTCTTAACAACATTGGTCATACCGTCGCTTTCATACTGAAAAACACCTGAAGTAAACCCTGCCCCCATCATCTTGAGGGTAGCTTTATCGTTAAGGGGGATGTTTTCAATACTGAAGTTCTTTTCCCTTTTTCTTATAGCGTTTTCGGTATCTCTTATTACAGTTAGGTTTCTTAGTCCCAAAAAATCCATTTTTAAAAGACCAAGTTCATCAAGGGCGGTCATAGTGTACTGTGTAACTATAACGTCGTCATTTTTAGAAAGAGGAACGTATTCACTTACCGCTCTGTCACAAATAACAACACCTGCCGCATGGGTAGAGCTGTGGCGGGGCATTCCCGTAAGCTTAACTGCAGTATCAATAAGCGCTTTGACCGTTTCATCATCTTCATAAAGTGCTTTAAGCTCAGAAACCTTTTTAACAGCCGAGCTTAAGTCGGTATGATATTCTCTTGGAATAAGCTTGGCTATTTTATCACACAGATTATAGGGAACATCCATTACTCTGCCAACATCTCTTACGGCATTTCGGGCGGCAAGTGTTCCAAAGGTAACTATCTGCGCCACACGGTCGCTTCCGTACTTATTAACTACGTAATCAATAACCTCTTGCCTTCTCACAAAGCAAAAGTCAATATCAAAGTCGGGCATTGATACGCGTTCAGGATTTAAAAAGCGTTCAAAAAGAAGCCCGTATTTTAAAGGATCGATACCTGTTATGCCCGAACAGTAGGCGGCAATACTTCCCGCGCCCGAGCCTCTTCCTGGGCCTACGGGAATATCCTTGCTTTTGGCAAAATGCACGAAATCCTGAACAATAAGATAATAGTCGGTATATCCCATTTTTGAAATTACCGAAAGTTCATATTCTAAGCGTTCTTTCGCCTTCGGCTTTTCATCATCATTATAAAGTCTGTTAAGACCTTCGTAGCATTTTTCCTTTAAATAAAGGTCGTGGTTTTTATTGCCAATATCAAATAAAGGAAGCTTTATATTGCCGAATTCAAACTCAAAATTGCACATATCGGCAATTTTTACGGTGTTCTCAACCGCTCCGTCAAAGGCAGAAAAAAGCATCGCCATCTGGTCGCCGCTTTTAAGATAAAATTCATCGGTTTTAAATTCAAGGGCATTTTCTTCATTCAACTTTTTGCCCGTTTGAAGACAAATAAGCACTTTTTGGGTAAGGGCGTCATCTTTTTCAATGTAGTGTACGTCGTTTGTAGCAACAAGGGGAATACCTGTTTCTCTTGACAGCCTTAGTAAATCGGGCAAAATACGTTTTTGCTCCATTAAAGAGTGGTCCTGAATTTCAATATAATAATTTTCCTGACCGAAGACAGAGTTATACCAAAGGGCAGTTTCTTTAGCCTTTTCGTATTCTCCCTTGGTTAAAAGTCTTGGAATTTCACCTGCAAGACAGGCTGAAAGGGCAATTAGTCCTTCACTATGTTCTTTTAAAAGCTCCTTGTCAATTCTGGGGCGCATATAAAAGCCCTCGGTAAAGGAAAGGGATACCATTTTTATAAGATTTTTATATCCCGTTTCGTTTTTGCAAAGCAGTACTAAATGGTTATATTCGCTGTCGGCACCCTTTTGTTTATCTTTTCTTCCTCGGGGTGCAACATAAACCTCACAGCCTATAATTGCCTTTATTCCCGCCTCTTTAGCGGCTTTAAAAAAATTCACAGCGCCATACATTACGCCGTGGTCGGTTATAGCAACCGCCCTTTGTCCACGCTTCTTCACTGCATCAAAAAGAGCACCGATACGGCAACAGCCGTCCAGCAAACTAAATTCTGTGTGAAGATGAAGATGCACAAAGTCGGTCATATTATTTTTCTCCGTTTTTAAGCTCCTCAGCTATATCCATAATCTTTTTAAGTCTATGGTTAAGTCCCGAACGGGTTATGGAGTCGGGATAAATTTTACATAGCTCACTAAGGGACGCATCGGGATTTTCAATTCTTAAGGTTGCAACGGAATACAGCTCGTCGCTTAAGGTTTCAAGCTTTCCTTTTTCAATAAGATATTCAATGGCAAGACGCTGATTAAGGGAAGCATCAACCTGCTTTCCTATGTTGCCCATTTCAAGATTGTTTTTGCGGTTTTCTCTGTTTCTTATGGTTTTTGCAACCTGCACGTCAATAAATTCAAGCACCTTTTTGTTTGCACCCATAAGGGTTAAAAGTTCTTCTATAGTTTCACTTTTATTAAAGTAAATTACGGTGGTGTTGCCACGCATACTGCGTTTGGGAGAAAGTCCTCTGCTTTGAAGAAGACTGAAAAATTCAAGAGCAATGGTAAAATCTCTTATTACAAATTCTGCGTGATAGTTTTTAAAAGGGTTGGTCATCTGCCCGCAGGCAAGAAAAGCGCCTCTTATAAAACTGCCGAAACAACATTCTCTTTTAAAAACGTCGTGGTTTATACTTAAATAATCGCCTGTTTCGTATCCGAATGCAGACATCACCGATGAGCATTGCTCCGAAGAAGAAACAGATATATTATAAATTGTTGACATCTTTCCGCTTTTTTTAAGGGAGGGGATAATTGCGAAATTTGTTTTTAGATATTTTATGTAACGCTTTGATATTTGTTCGTTTTCGGTAATAATGGAAATATTTTTATAGGAAAAGGTATGTCCGAAAAGCATAAGACCGTAACATTCGGCAATTTTACAGCACTCGGGCTGTTTTTCAATACACAAATCGTTTTTCAGTTCGCTACAAAATGACATACTCTTCCCCTTCCCGATTTTTAAACATCCTTGCCTATGAATATAAGTTCAGGCCGAAGTAAAACACCGTCTTCCTTTTGTACCTTTTCTCTTATAATCTCAACAAGATTTTTAACGTCGCTGCAGGTGGCGTTGCCTTTGTTTATAATAAAGCCTGCGTGTTTTTCGCTGACCTGAGCTCCGCCTACAGTAAAGCCCTTAAAACCGTTTTTCTCGATAAGAGCCCCTGCAAAATAGCCTTCGGGACGTTTAAATACACTTCCGGCACTTGGATATTCAAGAGGTTGCTTTGACTTTCTTCTGCCCATATAGTCGTTCATTCTGGCAGTAATTTCCTCTTTTTTATCCTCCTTGAGTTTGAAATAGGCGCCGAGTATAAGAAGACCTTTTTTCTTAAAAATACTGCTTCGATAGGTAAGACACATATCCTCCCCTTCAACAAGGAGAGTGTTAAGATTTTCGTCTAAGCAAAGGGCAGAAACAGCAACGTCCTTCATTTCGCCGCCATAAGCCCCAGCATTCATAAACATAGCTCCGCCTACACTTCCCGGAATACCGTAAGCAAATTCAAGACCGCTTAAAGAGTTATCACGGGCAAAGGCACAAAGGGCGGCAAGGGATGCGCCTGAAGATGCAAAAATATCCCCATTTTCACTAAAGGCTATAGAGTTCATATTAAGGGTGCATATAACCGCGCCCTCAATTCCACTATCGCTTACTACAAGGTTGCTTCCCTTTCCTATTAAGGTAACGGGAACATCGGATTTCTTACAGAAATCAATTACGCCTATAAGCGCCTTTTCATCATCGGGTAACACAAAATACTGTGCATTACCGCCAATGTGAAAGGACGTATGACGGCTCATAGGCTCGTTTTTTAAATACTTTATTTTGTTGTCAATAAGAAAACCTTCAAAAGCCGTCATATCTTTACCTCTAATCTTGATATTTGTTGTTCGCCATAGTAAATTTCACCATGGCACAGAAATCCATAGCCTTTGCCGCGGCGCAGAAAAATCGTTCAGAGTGTTATTTTGCAGCGAGGGTGCTGTATAATTTATACCGCCCCTCGCAAAAATGATGCTATGGACGATTTTTCAAGCCGTCTAAATTATTTGTACAATCTGTAGAGTTGTGCGGCGCCAATAATTCCTGCATCATTACCCAGTTCGGCGGGGAGAATCTCACAGGGTTTGCCCATGGTTGCGTAAACTTCCTCGTTTACAAAATCTTTTATGGGGTTTATGAGAGTTTCTTTTTCGTTGGAAATACCGCCGCCGATACAGATTTTTTGGGGCTGGAAGATGTTGATGATGTTAGCAATGCCTATTGCTACGTATTTTTCGTAGGCAGCTACTACTTCACAGGCGGTTTTATCGCCCTTTCTCATACCGTCAAAAGCAATTCTGCCGTTTACGTTTTCGAGGTGGCCGTCTGCAAGTTTCCACATAATGCTGTCTTTATCTTTTTCCATTGCGGCTTTGGTCTGACGGATAAGAGCGGTTGCAGATGCATAGGCCTCCCAACAGCCTCTTCTTCCGCAGGAACAAGGCTCACCGTCAAAATTTATTACCATATGACCAAGCTCACCGCCTGCATAGTTAGAGCCCGAGAAAAGTTTGCCGCCGATAATAACACCGCCGCCAACACCTGTACCGAGAGTAACGGCTACACAGTCACTAACCCCTCTGCCGCTGCCTGCTAAAAATTCACCGTAAGCAGCAGCGTTAGCATCGTTTTCGATGTAGAAATCAACACCGGTGCGCTCTTTTAACATCTGAGCTAAGGGTACGTTATCAAATTTAAGGTTATTTGCGACAACAACGGTGCCCTTTACGGGATCTATTGCTCCGGGGCTACCGATACCGCAAGCAGATATATCATCAATAGCTATTCCTGCATTTTCACAAGCGATTAAACAAGCCTTTGCCATATCATCAGCAATTTCGTTTGCAGGACGGGGGCTGTTGGTTTTAACTTTACCCTTTGCGATTACCCTTAAGTTTTCGTCAACAACACCTGCTACGATGTTTGTGCCGCCTAAATCAATTCCTAAAGTGTACATTTTTCAAATTCCTCCAAAATTTATTGATAAGGATCAACATTAACCTCTTCTGCCCCATCGTCATCCATCATACCAAGACGCTTAAGCAAATCTTCGGCTGCGTTGTAGCCCAATTTTTTCTGTCTGTTGTTCATTGAAGCAACCTCTATGATTACCGCAAGGTTTCTACCGGGTTTTACGGGAATTGTAACCGAAGGAACGGTAATGCCTAAAATTTCGGTAGTCTGCGCTTCAAGTCCCATTCTGTCATAAACCTTGTTTATGTCCCAAGGCTCCAGATTTATTACCATATCTATTTTTTCTGTAAGTTTAACCGCACCTACACCAAATATACGACTTGCGTTAATTATACCTATACCGCGAAGCTCAATAAAGTGTCGAATATTATCGGGCGCACTTCCTACTAAAGATTTACTGGAAACCTTACGGATTTCAACTGCATCGTCGGCAATAAGACGGTGACCGCGCTTAACAAGTTCAATAGCCGTTTCACTTTTACCTACACCGCTTTCACCCAGCAGCAGAATACCTTCACCGTAAACCTCAACCAAAACACCGTGACGGGTAATTCGGGGGGCAAGTTGAAGATTAAGGAAAGCAACCAATGCCGCCGAAACCTCCGAGGTTGAACCCTTACTTCTGAGTACGGGAACCTCGTAACGCTTTGCAATGTCAATAACAAAATCGGGTATGGATAAATTTCTTGCGATAATTATTGCAGGCGGTTTTTGAGAAAGGAAGGTGGCATATCGTGACTGCTGTTCTTCAAGTGTAAGTTCTTCAAGATAGCCTTCCTCAGTTTTTCCTATTATCTGAATACGGGAATTGTCAAAGTAACCGTAAAAGCCCGCAAGTTGAATACCCGGACGGTTTATTTCGGCACTTTTTATCATAATATTTTCTGCTTCATAAGGAAGATACAGAGTTTCAAGAGATAACTCTGCAATAATTTTTGCAAGTGAAATTGTAAAATTAGTATGCATAAAGGTGTCACTCCTTTCATTATCTTTTATATTATACTACATTATTTATGATTTTCAAAGTTTTTTTATATTTTTTCTTGATAATATTTATATAAAACTATATAATGTACTTATCGACAAGGTTTTTATGGAGGATAAATTATGAAACTCGGTATTGTTGCTTACACACCAAATTTCATAACTCCTTAAAAATCCACAAATGCTTATAAAACCCCATAGATACTGCGGTTTTCAGGAAACCGAAAACCATATAACTTCATACTGCTTAATATAACTCCCTGCGAAAATGGACTAAAAATGGAGTAAAAGATTTTTTGAAACACAAGAAAAAAGCACATTGCTACAAAGGCACTCTGAACAAAAATGTTCAGAGTGCCTTTTAATACATAGGTTCATTTTATAATTAAAAAAGGTTGAAGAAAAACTCGCCATCCGAAGATGACGAGTTTTTGTTAATTTAATATGCGGGAATTGTAACGGAAGAACTCCAAGAATGTTTTCCGTAAGCATCCCAGTAATCTGCTGCCACTGTTATCGACTGCTGAGCAGTTGATGATACAGGAACAGTAATCCATCCAGAATATGCTGTTTTAGAACGTGCAGAATTTGATGACGATGTCCATTCACTAGCTGAACAAATCAAAACATCACCTGTGCCAACGCCCTTTGCACTTGCATAGAATGTTTGTGAATATCCGTAATAATAGTACGCATCAATTGTGTTTGTCCAAACAAATCTAAGCTGTACGCTATTGGCAGTTCTATTTCGATATTCAACATTTACAGAATATACAATTCTATCATCACCGCTATAATACCACCAACTTCCAGTTTTTACTCTTTGAGAAGTAGAAACTGATGCGGGTGTGTAAGTAAATGTGATAGTTTTAGTGCCTGTAGAATCCCATTTTATACTCTGAGAAGAAGGAGTGTTATATCCGGACTTCGCAGGAGCGGTAATGGTATTGGTAGTGCCGTATTTATAAGTTGCCGTTGTGCTTCCTAAAGAAGTACCGTTACTGGACTTATACACTATGTTGTATGTGTAACTATTTAGTGAAGCAGAAGCATAGATGCTTGATGAAGTAACATTACCCACAACAGTTGTAGAGGTTATGCCTTTAGAACTTATAGAGTATCCTGTAGATGCAGTATATGTAACTGAAAGCACGTCACCATAATATACTGTTTCGCCACTAGATAACATGCCCGTAGAAGCATTTGCGTTGGGAGATGAAGTTCTACTTACAGAAATTGTATAGCCGGTTCCGTTACTCCAAGATACAGTATACGGAACGAGAGTCCAATGTGCATAAATAGTTACATTCGTAGCCGAAGTCGGTGTTGTATCACCAGAAACCTTTGTTCCGCCGCTTACAGCAGTATACCAACCATCAAATGTATAGTGAGTTCTGGTGGGGATAGGCAACTCACCATAGCTATCTCCAAACGTAAGAGATTTAGTAGCTGTTGAGCAACTGCCACCATTAGCATCATAAGTTAAAGTAAACTGATTCGGCGCCCAATGAGCATAAAGCTTTTGATTAACATGAGCGGAAACTATGCTATCTGCCGTAATTTGAGTTCCATCGGTTGCTTCTGTAAACCAACCAATAAATCCGTGATTAGCGCGAGTTGGTACAGGCAACTCACCGTATGTCTGACCATAATATACGCGATTTTCAGTTGAAACAGCAGAACCTCCATTAGAATCAAATGTTACCACAATTGAGGATCTATATTGCTCAAATTCTTCGATGGAAATACTCTTTACTTCGCCATTATTCATTGTTAATAACGAAGTTCCATCAATTGCGCCACAGCAAAGCAGATTTCCACTAACTATCATTTTGCTTGAAATTGTTGCATTCAAGAGAGAAAGGTTAGTATTCTTACAAAGGACTGCGTTATCTCCCTTTGAAGACAATTCGTTATTTCCGTAAAGTTTTAATTCGGTGTTTTCCGAAGGCAGAATAAGCGCAAAACCAGGGGCTTGTTGAACGGTTACTCGATTCAAAGTTACCTTTGGGGATTCGATTTCCAAAGGAGTATCTTTGTTTTCTACGAGTGAGAAATTACTCAAGAATGTTTCATCAGCTTGTGAAACAATTTGCAAATTGGTATATGCGGCACCATTGCTGATTAATGCAAAATATTTCGTATCACTACCAATTTCTAACTTTTTATTGTTCAACGGAGAACTGAGTTTTGAAAGATTTAGAGTAATTTCATTTGCTCCACTATTGATAACAGCATCAACAACATCTACGTTGGCAGCCATAACTACTAATTTATCAACGTCATCAAATGCTCCATCGCCCAATGAAGTCACATACTCATCCAAGGTGAATGTTGCCAATGAACTACAACCCTTAAATGCATTTGCACCAATCTTAGTCACACCGGAAGCAAATATTGTTTCTAACGAGGTGCATCCTTCAAAAGCTGATTCAGGGATTTCGGTAACATATTTGGGAAGTATGACCTTTTCGATGTTAGTATTACCACCAAATACAGTTACCAATTCACCATTATTATCTTCGTAATTTGCAGCAATACCGTGAATCTTAATTGCGCTGTAAGTGCCATCGCCGTTATT
This sequence comes from Acutalibacteraceae bacterium, assembly GCA_045533195.1. Lineage (GTDB taxonomy): Bacteria > Bacillota > Clostridia > Oscillospirales > Acutalibacteraceae > SIG607. Next base: position 13,519 of record JAZSHI010000005.1, on the reverse strand, counting down.
AGACTGCCAGTACTGAGGAATAACAACAGTTGAATCTGTACCGGTATATCCAGTGATATACCCATCTAAGTTAACCTGTAATCCTTCACTCTTACCTGTAACTGCCATAATGTATTCATGAGGATAATAAGGAACCTCGAAAGGAACAACTGCATTCTGACAATCTTTGAAGTTAGGATCTGCTTTAGAATAATCAAGATATGTATGTCTTTCATCGTCTAATACAGAATAAGTATAGGTGAAATACGAATCGGTAGCTACGTCATAACCAACAACACCGAATATATGTGCTGTACCTGCTGTTACTAGACGATAATAACCGGGTCTGTCAGAGGAGAAAGTAACCTCTTTTGTAGTAACTTCTCCAGTTCCTTGTGAATAACCGAATGCTGTTGAATATTCATTTGTCTTACCAGATGTATCAGTAGAAAGAGTAGAATTTGCAACCTCTCCACCAACAGATTCAGAAATATTAAGAGTTGTCTTTTCGGAAATCTGCTCAGAGATAGCATCGGAAACTGTTTTGGTCTGACTAGACTGATAGCTCTTCTCATAACCGCTTGTTGTGTTCCAGTTGCTTGAATTTTGAACAGAAACATCATAGTAAGAGTTGGAATGACTTTCATCAACAGTACCAATAGCAAAGGATTTTTGTGTATCCAACTCAAAGCTTTCCTTATCATTACGGGAAGCGTTTGTTTCTGCTGAAACTGTGGTGGTGTTCTTTACACCAGCACTTGCAGGGCCGTATTTTACACCGGCAGAAAGCTCTGTCTCATTCTTTACGCCAAGACTTACACTAGCATCTGTTTCTGTAGAGGTCTTATAATTACTATGAATACCAACAGATGCATCTTTTGTAACTTTGGAAGAATTGGATGAAGAACCGCCAGAATTTGTGCTAACAAAGCTTGCACCCCCCTGGCTGTTACTTACATAGTAATTGCCACCTGTCATATTACCCTGACTATCAGTTCTTTCTTGTGTTTTACCACGAGTTTCATCGTGTTCCGAACCGGCTTCATAAAGTTGATTCCAATCCTTTGACAATGTCCAACCAGAAGATTCTGTTGTTGCCTTAGATATCATTTCAGCAACAGTTTCAGCTTCGGTTTTAGTAATGGTATTGGTAACTTGATAGCTTTGGTTAATATTAATTGTTTGAGAGTTTCCGATATACTCAATTTGACTTAGCGGTACATTATCAATCTTACCAATATTATAAACAAACAAGAACTGACCGGTTGTATCATCTTCAATAATTGCAACAGGATCACCGTAATTCGAATAACTTGTTGCTTTGTTTCTGTTAGATGTCCAGTTTGCGTGCAATGTCATATTACCGGTTGTGCCGGGCTTAACATTTTTCACAAGGAAACCATTGTCGTTTGACCAGCCTACAAAAGTATATCCATACCAAGAAGCATTTTCAAATGTTGCACCAGTATCTACCGTATACTTAACAGCTTCAACAGGAACATCGGGAGAGTCAAATGTTACGGTGTATGTAACTTTATCCCAGTTTGCATTCAATACAATTTGTCTTGAAGTTGAATGGGGGGCAATTTCTGTTATAGGTGTTCCTGCTGCTGTGGTCCATCCTTTAAAGATGTATCCCGCAGGAGCAACGATATCGTTAAGAACCAGACCTTCATCCGAATAGAAGGTTGCCTTGTTTTTAGAGTTATCAACACCGACACTTTCAAGATATGGGTCAGAACCATACACATTATATACAACGGTTGATTCCTCTCTTACAATCACAGGAATAAACACATCTTCTTTACTCAATTGATTCTTTGCAGAAGAATCAGCAAAATACTTTTCACATGCCGAACAATACCAATGTTCAATATTGCCCTCTTGAGTGTATGATGCTGCTTTAGCATCAACGTGTGACAAAGAATGACTTGCAAGTATAACTTCATCCGCAACAGTTGTTTCTACTTTACCGTCGGCATCACTAAAATACTTTTCGCATTTAGAACAGTACCAATATGCATTATTACCATTTTCAGTACAAGAAGCATCAACAGCAGGAATTGCTGTCATAGAGTGCTGACATTTAGGAGTTGATGGCTTTAAAGTTATATTGTAACCATTTGGGTCAGTAACGCAATCACCAGCTACGTATCTACGGATGTAAACAACGTCAGTTGTGTTAAGCACACCATCATCATTAACATCAGCAGCAGCCTCGTTAATAGTTACACCGTAGCCACCTGCAATATATCTTCTCAAGAATACAACATCTGTTGTATTTATTGTTCCATCTTCGTTAAGATCACCTGGTGTATAATCTAAGATTTTAATTACACCAGAATTAACCGTAACTTTTATAGGATTCATATCTTTATCAATAATAGCGCCAGTGGTATATGATAAATCTATATCAATTTCATAACCCGGAACAGCTTCTTCAGAAATATCAAATGTTAAAGTAGCAATAACACCATCTTTAATATCCGATTCTTCAACATCTTGTGCGTCCCAAGGCAAATTACAACCGCTTTGAAGATTTTTTGGCGGTGTAAATGTCATATAACTCAATGCTTCACCACTTGTAATAGAAGTAAGCGTTGCAAATTCGTCATCATACTTGAGATTTAATGTCATACCTAATATTCCAGGATTGTTTTCGATAATAAGGTCTACATTAATCTCTGAGCCACTTGCAGCATATGTGCTTTTTACGGATATTTCTGCGCCAGAATCACTAACAGCAAATACACTTAAAACACTTAAAGGTATGACTGATAGCATCATGACAACAACCAAAAGCACAGATATTAGTTTTTTGAATCTCACTTGTCTTCCTCCTTTATTTGATTGTTACAATGCCATTTACAATGTTCATATTAACCGGAGATAAATCATTGTCAATAATAGCACCATCATCATAAGTTATTGTGATGTTATAGCTTCCTGAAGTTGCATTATCCGAAACATCAAAATACAATGTGAGCATTGTACCGTTTGTGGCATCTTCAGGTAACACTTCTTCAGCATCCCAAGGTAATTGACACCCATTTTTTAGATTTTTGGGTTTAGTAAAGGTCATCTCACTTAATGCATCACCTTTTTCGATGCTTGTTAGCGTCAGAGCACTTTCATCATAACCTAACTCTAAAGTCATTCCCAATACGCCCGGATTATTTACCATAGTTAATGTAACTGCAATAGTTTCGCCCTTATCAGCTGTAACTGAACTAACCATGATTGTTGGGCCAACAATCTTCTGATACTGTGCTACAACAACCATATCGGAAATAACATTGCTAAAGGGTTGATTCCAACCTGTAAATGTATATCCTGTACGTGACGGATTTGCGGGAGCTGTTGCAGATTTTCCTGATTCAACTTCTTCAGTCTTTAAAACAGTTCCATCGTGGTCCTTAAATGTAACAGTAAACGTTTCTAACGGTACCGAACTTCCGGAAGGTCCAACTTTACCTGCATCGATTTCAGTTCCGTTTGTAAGAACAATAATCAAATGCGATTCGCTATTAATATAAGCGTTTTTAATTCCTACGCCATCAGTACCATTAGTACCATTTGTGCCGTTAGTACCATTTGCACCATCTGTGCCTTCGGCTTTTATGCCGGTGTTTGTTTCTCCAATCCACCATGTGCCGTTAAGGATATACGGTGTTTTACCATCTGCACCAGCGTCGCCCTTATCACCTTTGTCGCCTTTGATGTAAGCGATTTTTTGTGCATCATCACTATTGGTATAGGTTACATATAAATAACCGTCATCGCCAACGCTTACTTCTTTTATGCCCACACCATCTTTACCATCAGCACCTTTCTCGCCTCTGATGGGTCCAAGAGTCTGAGTGCCGTTATCTGTAAAGGTTAATTTAAGCATATAATCATCGGTAAGTTCAACCAACTTAATACCAATACCGTCATCACCAACAACCTTATCTAAAGTAACAACTTTATTATCGGTATAGGTAATAACCAGTTTACCTTCGGCATTGATTTCGGTTTTGGCAATGCCTACACCGTCTTTACCCTTGATATTACCGAGAGTTATAACGGTATCGTTGTCAAGTGTAACAGTTAAAATGCCTTCCGCTGATACGGTAACATTCTTGATTCCAACGCCATCTTTGCCGTCTTTACCATTAGTGCCATTTGCACCGTCCTTACCGTTGGCACCAACCACAACACCAACATCAATAGTTGTATTGTTGGAAAGTTTTATAATAAGATGGTCATTTTCATCAATTTCAGCACCGCTTACGCCAATGCCGTCCTTACCATCAGCACCGTTAGTACCATTTGTACCATCAATACCCTCTGCTTTTACGCCAGTATCGGTTTCGCCAATCCACCAGTTACCGTTTTTAATATAAGGTGTGTCGCCATCGGCGCCATCTTGGCCGTCTTGACCATTTTGACCGTCTTGGCCATCCTGACCGTTAGTACCATCTTTACCTTCGGCTTTTACGCCTGTGTCAGTATCGCCAATCCACCAATTTCCATCTTTAATATACGGTGTTTTACCGTCTTCACCATCTTGACCATTGGCTCCATCAGCACCGTTTTTACCATCCTCACCATCAGCACCAACAACTACGCCAAGGTTCTTTTGGGTGTTATTAGAGAAGGTTAAAACGAGTTCATTATCTTCATTGATGATAGCTTCTGTTATGCTAATACCATCAGTTCCGTCTTCGCCATCAGCACCGTCGGCACCATCTTTACCATTTTCACCAGATGCCTTGACTCCGGTCGAAACCCAAGTCTTGCCACCATCAGTGGAAATTTCCCACTCGTTTGTGGTGCTATTTATCTGCACACGGGGAGCGTTAGCACTGGTTCCGGCTCCACCATTGTCACTTACAATTACACCGAGGTTATCGGTTGTGTCATCAGTATAGGTGATAACAAGTTCGCCAAGAGCGTTAACTTCGGTATCCTTAATGCCACGGCCATCATTGCCGTCAGCACCGTTTTTACCATCCTCACCGTTGGTACCAACTACTACACCAAGATTTTTCTCAGTATTATTAGAGAATGTAAGAACTAACTCATTTGCAGCATTTATAGATGCACCGGTAACGCTTACGCCATCCTTGCCATCAATACCATTAGTGCCGTTTATACCATCCTTGCCGTTGGCTCCGTCTTTACCATTGGCACCATCTTTTCCGTCAGCTCCCTTGATACAGCCGAGATTTAAAGTAGCGTCGTTTGTTAATGTAATGAGCAATTCGTCAGCATCAGTGATCTCAATATTTTTAATACCGATGCCATCTTTACCGTCTACACCATCTTTTCCATCGGTGCCATTTTGGCCATCTTTACCATCAGCACCGTTCTGACCTTTAGCACCAACAACTACGCCAAGATTGTCTACTTGATTATTAGAATATGTAATAACCAATTCACCTTTGGCGTTAATTTCAGATTTAATTACACTAACTCCGTCTTTGCCGTCAGCGCCATCTTTACCATCAGTACCGTTTGCGCCATCAACACCTTGTGCTTTTACACCGGTATCAGTTTCACCAATCCACCAGTTACCGTTCTTAATATAAGGCGTATCACCATCGGTACCATCTTGACCATTTTGGCCATCCTGACCGTTAGCTCCGTCTTTACCTTCGGCCTTTACGCCTGTGTCAGTATCGCCAATCCACCAATTGCTATTTTTTATGTATGGTGTTTTACCGTCTTGACCGTTAGCTCCATCAGCACCATTCTGTCCGTCTTTACCGTCAGCACCTATGACTTTACCAAGGTTAGAACGCTGATTATTAGAATATGTAAGAACAAGTTCGCCATCAGATGTGATTTCGGCAGCAATAACGCCTATACCATCTTTACCGTCAACACCATTGGTGCCGTTAGTTCCGTTTGTGCCATTCTTACCGTCAGCACCAACTACAACGCCAAGATTTTCGGTTTGGTTATTAGAATAAGTGATAACGAGTTCTCCATTATTATTGATAACAGTAGAGATGATTGCGGTACCATCTTTACCATCGGCACCTGCATCGCCTTTATCTCCTTTGTCGCCTTTTGCGCCGATTACAACACCAAGATTTGCCTCTTGACCATTAGAATATGTAAGAACAAGTTCACCATTTGCATTGATTTTAGATGAAGTAACGCTTACACCGTCTTTGCCGTTCATACCGACAACTTTATCAAGGTTTACGGTTTTGCCATCAGAAAAACCAATAAGAAGCTGGCCATCAGCATTGATGTTTGCAGTTGTGATACTGATGCCATCCGCACCATCTTTGCCGTTGGCTCCATCCTTACCATTGGTGCCATCTTTTCCATCCGCACCATTTGTACCAACGGCAACACCAAGATTCAAAACTGTGTCATCGGAAAGAGTTAAAATCAATTCACCTTTTGAATTGAATTCAGCATCCTTAATACTCGCCGTATTTTCTGCCTTTGCTTTAAGAGAAGCAAGCCACTCAGTTTCAGTGCCTTTGTAGCCACTTTCTTTGGCAATCTCATAAGCAGATTTACCATTTAAGGATTTAAGCCACTCTTGAACATTACCTTCATATCCGTACTGAACAGCAAGTTCATAAGCGGACAATCCGTTTTCAATAGTGGTCGAAGCAGGAACACTTTTCTTATTAACTAAGATAGTAGTTCCTACCGAGATGCCCACAACTAACACAACTGCAATGATAGTTGCAAGCACCTTTTTGAACAAAGAGTTTTTCATGTATATACCTCCTATTATTTTATCAAAATACAGTTTAGAGAGCATTTTGATCAAACTCTCCACAATGTTAGTGGACACCTAACATTATAGTGTGCTAAGCCAAAAATTTCAAGTATTTTTTGTTAGTTATTGACTAACATACAAAGCGTGAGATATTTGCTACAATTTTGTTAGGTGGTGACTAATATGACAAACTCGAGAAAAGACATAAAATTTGACAATGATATTTACAATACTATTCGGCAAAATATAAGAAAATACAGGTTAGAAAAAGGAATCACTTCCGCAGAATTAGCAGATATTACGGGTTTGTCCCACGATTTTATAAGACAACTACAAAGCAACAGCAAAAAAACCTATAATTTTTCAGTCGAAACCTTTTATAAAATATCCGTAGCCTTAGATGTAAGTATGGATAGCTTAATTAAAAAATAATAAAAACACAAATAACGGTTATTACAAACATATTTCTGTAATGACCGTTAATTTTCATTGTCCAAACTAATAAATATCACAAAATTGCATTTAATCCCTTGTGAAAAAACACCTTATGTGATATACTTATTTTGTAATGTTGTGCTCTTTTATATCAGAGATTAATCAAAAACATAACCTAATATTCTTGAAACCACGAAAAAAATTAAAAGGAGAAAAAACTAATGAAACTCGGTATTGTAGGACTTCCCAATGTAGGAAAATCCACATTGTTTAACGCTATTACAAATGCAGGGGCGCAGTCAGCCAACTTTCCCTTTTGCACTATTGAACCTAACGTGGGTGTAGTTGCCGTTCCCGACAAGCGTTTAGACGTTTTAAGAGATATGTACACAGAAGGCGCAAAGGTGCCCCCCGTTGTTCCCGCTATTATTGAATTTGTGGATATTGCAGGTCTTGTTAAGGGCGCTTCCAAGGGTGAAGGTCTTGGCAACAAGTTCCTTGCAAATATTAGAGAGGTTGACGCAATAGTTCACGTTGTAAGATGTTTTGAAAATGAAAACATTATTCACGTTGAAGGCAGTATTGATCCCCTTCGCGATATTGAAACCATTGACCTTGAGCTTATATTCTCGGATATGGAAATGGTTGAAAGAAGAATTGCAAAAACCACAAAGGATTTAAAGGGCAATAAATCTTTGCAGAGCGAACTGGATTTCCTTAAAAAGCTTTACGCTCATTTGGAAAGCGGAAAGAGTGCAAGAAGCCTTTCGCTGAGTGATGAAGAGCAGGAAATTTTAAATACTGTTTTCCTTCTTACCTCAAAGCCCATTATCTATGCCGCAAACCTAAGCGAAGAGGATTTCTCGGGCAAGGCGCCTGAAGATAATCCCCATTTCTTAAAGGTTAAGGAACTCGCAAGTAAGGAAGGCGCAGAGGTTCTTCCCATTTGCGCTCAGATGGAAGCGGATATTGCCGATATGACAAGTGAAGAAAAGGAAATGTTTTTAAGCGATCTCGGTCTTGATGCTTCGGGACTTGACCGTCTTATTCAGAAAAGCTACAGCCTTTTGGGGCTTATTTCCTATCTCACCGCCGGTGAAAAGGAAGTAAGAGCCTGGACTATAAAGAAGGAGACAAAAGCTCCTCAGGCTGCAGGAAAAATCCACTCTGACTTTGAAAGAGGCTTTATCAGAGCTCAGATTATTGCCTTTAATGACCTTGAAAATTGCGGTTCTCTTGCTAACGCACGTACAAAAGGACTGGTAAGAACCGAAGGCAAAGAATATGTTATGCAGGACGGTGACGTAGTTGAATTCCTCTTTAACGTATAAAAGATTAGTTAAATTTTTATGCTTTGTTTGCGTTTTGATTTTAGTTTCAAGCACTCTTTGTGCCTGTTCTAAAGAGGGTGTTTACAGAATAGATTCTTTCAACTGGATAAATGAAGAAAACATAGGAGTAAAAACCACCTATACTTACACCTCGGACAGCAAACCCGAAACTGTTTCGGTTGAATATCCTTTTTCTTCTGAAGAAAGCTATATCGATAGTTTCACATACAACAAACGAGGTACACTTACAACGGTTACCAGAACCTTTAATTCAGGTTCCGTTCATACTTATACTGCCGACAAAATAACCAATTATAAGTATATTCTTTATGATAAAAACGAAAAAGAATATCTTACGATTATTTTTGACCACAGCGGATTTATAGTATCCTATAGATATACAAACGGTTACGTTACCGAATACGGTTTTTCTTATGATGAAAGCGGAAAGCCTGTTTCTATGAAGCAGCTTAATGTAAATCCTTCGGGCAGTAACAGAACCGTTGACTATATTGCCCGCTTCATAGACGAAAACACCTACCGTCTTTATGCTTCAACAGAAGAAAAAGATGAAAAGGATGAATATTACGAGGTCAAATTTCAAAAAATAGAAGTGAAAGGTTGATATTATGCCGCTTTACTATCCTTACTATTATTATGGTTTTGATTTCAGTGATCCTCTATACGCTTTTTCACTAATACTTTTAATTGTCGCGCTTATTGTTACCGCAGTTGCTCAGGTAAAGGTTAAATCCACATTTGCAAAATACAGCAAGGCTTCCACCGTCCTTACGGGAGCTCAGGCGGCAGAAAAGCTTCTTTCCAGTCAAGGGGTAACAAATGTTAAAATTGAACGTGTCAGCGGAAATCTTACCGACCACTTTGATCCGCGCACAAACGTTATAAGACTAAGCGAAGAGGTTTATGACAAAAACACCGTAGCCGCTGTAGGTGTAGCCTGTCACGAAGCAGGTCACGCCCTTCAATATGCAACGGGATATTCACCCATAAAGCTTAGAAATGCCATTGTGCCTATAACACGTTTTGGTTCGGCTTTTGCTATGCCGCTTATACTTTTAGGCTTTATTTTCGCGCCCTTTTTAGCAAGTTTGGGTGTTGCTTTTTATGCTTTATCCACACTATTTCAGCTTATCACCCTGCCCGTTGAATTCAACGCTTCAAGAAGGGCAATTTCGATAATAAGAGATTACAGCATTTTATATGATGACTCAGAAATCAGCGGTGCTAAAAAGGTACTCGGTGCCGCCGCTATGACATATCTGGGCGCATTACTTGCATCTTTAGCGCAACTTTTACGTCTGGTTGCATTAGTAAACAGAAGAAGATAAAGAGGTTTTTTTATGGCTTTTTTGCATCGCACCTGGGCGGAAATCAGCGTTTCTGCTTTGGTACATAATTTCAAAACAATTAAAGACAGTGCCAAAAACAGCGAACTTATGGCAGTAGTAAAGGCGGATGCCTACGGTCACGGTACCGAAATTGTCATCCCTGCTCTGCTTAGTGCCGGTGCTGAATACTTTGCAGTTTCTAACATTGAAGAAGCCGAAGATTTAAGAAATCTCGGTGTTAATCAGCCTATACTTATTTTAGGCTATACACCACCTGAAGCTGCACAGCGACTTGCTCAAAACGATATTATCCAAACGGTTTATGATAAAGATTTTGCAGAAAAATTATCTTTTTACGCTAAACAAAGCGGTGTTACCGTAAAGGCACATATAAAGCTTGACACCGGTATGGGAAGAATAGGCTTTGACTGCAGAAACGATAGGCTTTCGGGAATCAGTGACGCTCTTTGGTGTCTTAACCTCGACGGCATTTCCTACGACGGAGTTTTCACTCACTTTTCAAGCGCCGATACAAGCGAAGATTATACAGATAAGCAATACAGCCGTTTTATAAAAGCGTGTGAAATTCTTAAAGAAAATTGTAAAGATATAAAAACCGTTCATTGCTGTAACTCAGCAGGACTTTTACTGCACAAGGATAAACACTCCTCCCTTTGCCGTCCCGGTGTTATTCTTTATGGTCTTTCTCCCGACAAGGATATGAAATATAGCGAAGAGCTTATTCCCGTTATGACACTAAAAAGTGCTGTTTCAATGGTTAAAGAGGTGGAAAAAGATACCTTTATAAGTTACGGCAGAACCTTTAAAAGTAGTGATAAAATGAAGATTGCCACCGTTTCGGTAGGCTACGCCGACGGCTATCCCAGAGCCCTTTCGAATATAGGCGAGGTTATTATAAAGGGACAAAAAGCCAAAATCGTAGGCAGAGTCTGTATGGACCAAATTACAGTTGACGTAAGCCATATAGAAAAGGTAGAAATCGGTGATGAGGTAATACTTTTTGGAAAAGACCTTCCCGTTGACACTCTATCCCAAAAGGTTGGCACAATTAACTACGAAACAGTATGCGGTATATCAAAACGCGTACCTCGTATTAAAGTGGATTAAACTTAGCAAAATCGGAAGTTTTCTTTTTTAAAACTTCCGATTTTTTTATTTATAAAAATATTTTGTCACAAAATGAGCGTTTGTGTCGTTTATATATACAGAGGATATAAAGGAGGTTTTTATATAAAAAAAATATGTTGTTTATTACTCGCTTTTGCAATTGTTTTTTCCTGTTGTTCATGTGGAATTGTTGACGTAAAATACGAAGAAGGAAATTATTACGTCGTTTTGCCAATCGCCAAAACAAACATTGCGGTTAAACGGGAGATTGAATACTATATAAACAGTATTAACTATGATTTGCTTAAAACAGCCGAAGCCGAAATAACTCAAAAATGTTTTCCTGATGAGCCAGAATTCAGCATAAAAATAGATAACGATAATTATCTTGTGCTTTCAAGTCAGGAATTTATAGTAAAAAACGGATATGACCACAAACACGTTTGGCATACAAAACGAATATCTACGGGGCCTGTAAAATAGCGAAAAACGATGCAAACAAAATGTGTTTGCATCGTTTTTATTTACAGTTCTTTTTCTATTAAAAGAAGGCGGTTATATTTTGAAGTTCTATCGCTTCTGCAGGGCGCACCCGATTTGATAAATGGAGCGTTTACCGCTACGGCAAGGTCGGCAATAAAGGTATCTTCACTTTCTCCCGAACGGTGAGAAACGATATTTTTATAGCCGTATTTTTTAGCCATTTCCATAACCTCGAGAGTCTCACTCAGGGTTCCTATCTGATTTAATTTCACAAGTATAGAATTGGCGATATTTTCTTTAATGCCCATTTTAAGACGCTTTGTATTGGTTACAAAAAGGTCGTCGCCCACTAAATTAATTTTATTGCCCAGTCTGTCGGTAAGCTTTTTCCAGCCTTCAATATCGTCTTCACCCATACCGTCTTCAATAGAAATAATGGGGTAATTCCCGCACAGATTTTCGTAATACTGAATAAGCTCATCTTTTGTTTTTAAAATCTTTCGTTTAGGAAGCTCATAAGCGCCGTCCTTTACCCATTCGCTTGATGCTACATCAAGGGCGATTCCAACTGCATCGGTGTTATAACCTGCCTTAAAAATTGCCTCGTCAATTAGCTCCAAAGCCTCTTCATCGCTGCTTAGTGACGGTGCATATCCTCCCTCATCGCCCACTCCCGAAAGCAGTGCTTTTTCCTTTAAAATTTTACCAAGAACAGCATATATTTCGCACCCTGCTCTCATTTGTTCGCTAAAGGTTTTTATTCCATATGGCACCACCATAAATTCCTGTATATCCACGTTATTATTTGCGTGTGCGCCGCCGTTTAAAATATTCATCATCGGAACGGGAAGTTTTTTTGCATTTTCGCCACCTAAATATTTATAAAGGGGCATTTTTAGTGATGCGGCGGCAGCCTTTGCAAAGGCAAGAGATACCGCTAAAATTGCGTTTGCGCCAAGGCTCTGCTTATTTTCGCTTCCGTCAAGACTGATAAGGAAATCATCTATTTTTCTCTGTGAAAAAAGATTTTCTTTTATTAGAGCGGGAGCAATAATTTCATTAATATTTTTAACTGCTTTTGTAACTCCCTTACCGAAAAAGCGGTTTTTATCCTTGTCACGAAGCTCATGGGCTTCATAAACACCTGTTGAAGCGCCTGACGGCACTATGGAAAATCCCTTTGCTCCCTTTTCTGTTGACACAAAACAGGCAACTGTGGGATTACCTCGGGAATCTATTAATTCATATGCTCTGATTTCTTTGATTTTATCCATAAAAAGCACTCCTTTTATCTTAGTTTTGACATAAAAGGATAAAACTATACAAAAGTTAAAAAAGGTCTTTTTTTTCCTTTAATGTTATGCTATAATATATATAATTATATGTAATTATACTTTGGAGTTGATTTTCCCTTGGAAAAAGAGATTAATATAAACGAAAATACATCTGAAAACAGAGAAGAAATGCAGGTTATCTGCGGAAGAAATGCAGTTTACGAAGCAATTCGTTCGGGCAGAGAAATTGACCGACTTTTAGTTGCCCACAACGTTTCGGGCGGAAGTGTAACCGCAATTATTGCTAAATGCAAACAATCGGGAATACTTATAAAGGAGGTTTCTCCTCAAAAGCTTGATTTTCTTTGCGGCGGCGCAAATCATCAGGGTGTTGCCGTACAGTTTGCCTCTCAACGTTATGCCGAGGTTGAAGACATCTTAAAAAAAGCTGAGGAAAGCGGAAATCCGCCCTTTATAATTATTTGTGATGAAATTGAAGATCCCCATAATTTAGGCGCTATTATCCGTACCGCAAACCAGGCCGGTGCCCATGGGGTAATTATTCCAAAGCGCCGTGCAGTGGGTTTGACGGCAACGGTGGCAAGAACGAGTGCAGGGGCGCTCAACTACACTCCGGTTGCGAAGGTGACAAATCTTGTGCAGACCATGGAGGAACTCAAAAAAGAAGGCCTTTGGTTTGTTTGTGCGGATATGGACGGGGAAGTGATGTACCGTCAGAATCTGACCGGACCGATTGGCCTTGTCATTGGTAATGAGGGGGAAGGCGTAAGCCTCCTGGTAAAGGAAACT
>JAZSHI010000012.1:0-43757 GCA_045533195.1 Acutalibacteraceae bacterium | reverse complement strand
AGTTTTACTCATACGATGACTTGCTAACACAAATGAAGCGTTATTTAAAGCGTTCTAACAGCATTCCGATGTCAGTGCTCGGTTGGAAAACACCCTTACAAAAACGGCATGAATTAGAAAATATACCGCTCTGACAGGCACTGCAATATGTTTTGGTTCCTTTCAGGGCTACGCCCTTCTCTCCACCAAAACATATTGCCTACAGTTCTTCAATTATTTTTTTACTTTCACAGTCTCACATCATTGACAAATCTACAAACAAAGGAATTATGTAACAAAAAACTCCGAGGTTTTCTCGGAGTTAAGTTTTTAGTTTTCACTGAATATTACTGTTAAGTCGGGATGAAGCTGAAGAATGGAAGCGGGAACCTTCGGAGTGATTTCGCCAAAGAATGCCTTTTCTAAAATTTCCTTTTTAGCTTCGCCGTTTGCTATAAGAAGAACCTTTCGAGCCTGCATAATAGACATCATACCCATAGTAATTGCTTTGGTGGGAACATCCTCTTCGCTTTCAAAAAATCTTGCATTAGCCTTTATGGTAGAGGGGTCAAGGGATACAAGATGTGTAGCGGCGGTGAAGAATTCATCAGGCTCGTTAAAGCCGATGTGTCCGTCAAGACCGATACCAAGAAGCTGAATATCAATTCCGCCAAGACTCTTGATAAGCTTGTCGTATTCTTCGCCTTCTTTTTCGATATCCTTTGCAGTACCGCTGGGAACAAAAGTGTTTTCCTTATTGATATTTACTCTGTCAAAAAGGTTTTTGTTCATAAAATAGCGGTAGCTCTGCTCGTTTTCTCCGTCAAGACCTACGTATTCATCAAGGTTAACGCTTTTTACTTTAGAAAAGTTAATTGTGCCGTTTTTGTTATATTCTGTAAGTTTATCATAGGTTCCAACGGGGGAAGAGCCTGTTGCAAGACCTAAAACACAATCCTCTTTGTGAATAATCTCGGCAGCAATAATATCTGCTGCTTTTTTGCTTAATTCTTCATAGGTTTTAACTTTAATAAAATTCATATAAAAAATTCCTTTCAGGTTTTTCTTTTAACAGTAATATTAGTTGCTTTTACAATGCTATCGCCAGGGTAAACGCCGCGAAGTTGAGTCAGGGGATAAACACTTGTATTTTTTCCGATAACCGTTCCGGGATTTAATACACAGCCACAGCCTACGTCTGCTCCGTCGGCAAGAATGGCACCTATTTTTCTTAATCCTGTTTCAAAGTCTTGTTCGCCGTGGATAACTACCGCTTTGCCGTCAGACTTTAAATTTGAACAAATAGACCCTGCGCCCATATGACTGTGGTTGCCTAAAATACTGTCACCTACATAATTATAATGCGGAACGGCAACTTTATCAAGTAGTAATGAGTTTTTTATTTCGGAAGAATTACCAATTACACAGTTTTCGCCCGTAATTACGTTTCCACGAAGATAGGCTCCCGTTCTTATTTCGGTATTGTGTCCAATAATACATGGCGGTTCAATAACTACGTTAGGGGCTATTTTAACGTTTTCACCGACATATATATTATGCCCTATTTCTTTGTAACCTTCAAGTCCTTTTTCAATAATTTTTAAAATAAATTCTTTTATATAGGGTAAAATTTCCCAAGGATGCTCATATTTTTCAAAAAGAGAAGCTGCTATGCTATCTTTAAAATCAAAAAGTTCGGTGTTTTTAATCAACGCTGTGACCTCTTTCAATAATTTTATTTTTGAGTCTTTGAACAAATTCTTCGCATTTTTCTTTTGTCTCGGCTTCAGCCATAACACGTATAACTGGTTCGGTACCGCTTTTTCTTAGTAGAATTCTGCCGTTTTCTCCTATAAGATTTTCTATTTGCGCTTTTTCCTTTAAAACTTCGCTGTCAGAGCAGGCGGCAGTTTTATCTTTAACCCTGATATTTACGGTTTTTTGAGGATAAAGTGTAACCTGTTCAGAAAGCTTTGAAAGACTTAGTTTTGAATCACATAATTCTTCGGTAATCATAATCGCGGTGAGTATTCCGTCGCCTGTAGTGGCATATTTTTTAAGGATTATGTGGCCTGATTGCTCACCGCCTAAGGAATAGCCGTTTTTCTGCATACATTCATATACAAAGCGGTCACCCACGGCAGTTTCTTCACAGTCTATTCCTGCTTCTTTTAGACTTTTTACAAATCCGCTGTTGGACATAACCGTTACGGCAACGGTATTTTTATGAAGCATATCTCTATTTTTTAAACGCTTTGCCAAAATATACATTATGGCGTCACCGTCTATTATATTACCGTTTTCGTCTATTGCCATACATCTGTCGGCATCACCGTCGAAGGCAAAGGCTAAATCGAGATGCTTTTCTTTTACTAAAGCGCGGATTTTTTCAAGATGTGTTGAACCGCAGTCTTTATTTACGTTAAGTCCGTCAGGCTCGGCGCCGATTACTGTGGTTTGAGCTCCCAGAGCAGAGAATACGCTATCCGCTATCATCCACGAAGCGCCGTTTGCACAGTCAAGACCGATTTTTAATTTTTTGTAGGAATTAGAGGCTAAAGAAATAAGATAACCTACGTATCTGTTTCTGCCTGATACGTAGTCAATAATTTGACCTACTCTGTCTCTGATAGCCAGAGGTAGATCTTCTCCATCTACGTTAAGCGCCTTCAGGTCTCCGTCAATATAAGCTTCAATAAGTCTTGTTGTGTCATCATCAATCTTTTCACCGTAGCGGTTTATAACCTTTATTCCGTTGTCATAGTAAGGATTATGGGAAGCGGTAATCATAATACCGCAGTCAAATTCATCCTGTCTTGTTACAAAGGAAACGCTTGGGGTGGTGGTTACGTGAAGCATATAAGCATCGGCGCCAGAAGCAGTAATTCCCGCAACAATGGAATATTCAAGCATATAGCTTGAACGACGGGTGTCCTTGCCTATTACGATTTTGGGCTTGTAACCTGCTTCTCTGCAACCCGAAAGGGAAGAAGCGAAATACCATCCTAAAAATCTGCCTACCTTGTATGCCTGAATAGATGTGAGACTTACGTTTGCTTCACCGCGAAAACCGTCTGTGCCAAAATATTTAAGGGAGTTATCGTTTTTAGTTTGCATTATTGCTATTTCTTTTTTTAAAAGAGTGTCGGTAGATACTCCGAAAAGTTCGCAAAGCTGTAAGATTTTATCTATCTGGGGAAGGGCAACGTCCATTTCCCATTTTGAAACCGATTGTCGCGATACTTCAAGCTTTTCGGCTAACTGTTCTTGTGATAAATTAATATTTGTTCTTAAACTTGAAATTTTTTCTCCTATAGTCATTTATTATTCCGCCTTTCTTTATAAAATCATCATAGTAATAGTATGATAGCAAAAAGCACTTTATATATCTACCAACCGATAAGTTCTAAAAAAGCAACTTAAGGTTGCAAAAACCGAGTCGATAAATGATAAAGGGGTGAATTTCGAATAAAAATATGAGTCTATATGTAACTATTATACGCGATAATATTATTTAAAATATTTTATCAAAGAAAAATAAAAAATTAATTGTAAAAATAAAATACATAAAAAACGATTTTTATGTATTGACAAATAAGGAAAATGTGTTATAATAGTTGTTGCTGATTTGGAGCATTAGCTCAGTTGGTTAGAGCTCCCGGCTCATAACCGGTCGGTCCGGGGTTCGAGTCCCTGATGCTCCACCAGACGTGGTGGATGTTCGCATCCGCCACGTAATTTCAATACATAGGGGTATGGTGTCAATGGTAGCACACCGGTCTCCAAAACCGTTTGTGAGGGTTCGAGTCCTTCTACCCCTGCCAAAAAATTCGACTTGTTTCGTCAAGTCGAATTTTTTTATCCATTTCGAAAGCAATGGTATATCATCAGCCATTAGGCTGTATATCATCAAGGGCGGCAAAACCGCCCTTGTATCTCATCACACCTTTAGGTGTGTATCAGAAATTCTTTCGCAATGATGATATACAAAGCGTTCCGCTTTGATGATATGCAATTCCTTCGAAATTGATGATATACACGGCTTCGCCGTGATTGAATATGTAAGGGATATAAGTGCTGTATACCTACAGTTGATTAAATCAACTCATAATCCATTGATACTTGATATTAATTGTAGTATAATCTAAATAGGATAATTGTTCTAAAATTACATATAGGAGTTTTAAAATGAATTTAAATATATCTTCTTTTATAAGGCAAAAACGAAAGGATTTACGTTTCACGCAAGATGAATTAGCGAATAAATTAGGTGTTTCTAAAGCAACTATATCAAAATGGGAGCTTGCGCAATGTTATCCCGACATAACAATGCTGCCCAATATTGCCGAATTATTCGGCTGTAGCATTGACGAATTACTGGGCTATTGTAATTCAAAAGTTGATTATCTCGAAAAAGGAAAGCGGATTTTACGGGAGTTTACAGCAACAACTGGCTTTACAAGAAAACTTGTTCTAGTCAATATTGTTTCTGCAAATCCAGTACGGCTTAGCGAATTTTACCGTGATATACTTGAAGCAAACATCATTAATGACCGTGAACACGGCGGACCTAATAGAATTGAGATATGGTTTGGGGAACGGAATGAAAATGCTGTGTGTATTGCAGTTAATTATCAAGAAGATTATGTTCCCGCAAAAACAACAACTTGCCAAGGTTTTGAATTCAGAGTTGCAAATGCGGATGCAGAATACAAAAGAATGTTGAATATGGGTATTAAAATCGAGCAAGAGCCTCAGAATTTACCTTGGGGGTATCGATATTTCAACATTAAAGATCCCGATGGTAATGGAATAGATATTGTACAAGCATTATAACCTAAATTTATTGCTTTAAAAAACAATCGCATCAGTTCAAATTCCTTGTAAAATATGTAGGGGTTCGAACACATAGGTCAAAAAATAAAAGGGCATCTAATTCGTGCACCCTTTCCAAAAAATTCGACAAGTCAAAACTTGTCGAATTTTTTTATCCATTGCGGAAGCAATGGCATATCATCAACGATAGCAACGCTATCGTTGTATCTCATCAGTCCGTCAGGACTGTATATCATCACGCGAAGCGTGTATCGAAAAAGCTTTCGCAATGATGATATACAAAGCGTTCCGCTTTGATGATATGCAATTCCTTCGAAATTGATGATATACACGGCTTCGCCGTGATTTAATATGTAATGGTTCGAACACATAGGTCAAAAAATTGAAAAGCATCGACTTTGTCAGTGCTTTTTTAGTTATATTTAGTTATACTTTTATAGCATCAAAGGGATTTTTTTTATTGATATATTTCTTGAATTTTTCCATGGAGCCTAAATAGTAGGATTCCTTTTTCCATACAAGATTTACATTCGCATACATAGGAAGCTTGGTGGGAATCGCAACAAATGTTTCATTAGTCTTTGTCAATTCTCTGAATGTGAATCCGGCAGCAGTATTGCTTGAAATCATAGTTAACATGGTAGAGAGCTGTTTGGTTTGCAGAATAATATTGGGATTTATCTTTTGGTCAGCAAACCATTTTTTTATCTTTTCTGTTTGAAAAAAGGAGTTTTCAAACAAAACCAACGGTGTATCTTTCAAAAGCTGAGGCGTGACCGATTTATAATTAGCAATTGCATTATCTTTGGAAGAACAACATACGATTTCGAGTTCAGCAACTTTGGTTGACGCAAACTTAGCATCCAAAGAGTTATTGTCAAGCAAAAAAACCATATCAAGATAGTTTTCTGATAGTTTATCTAAAAGACCGCTTCGTCCGTCCTCAATAATTTTAAGCGTGATATCAGGATAAAGCTTATAAAAATCGCGGTAAATATGAGGAAGTATAAGAGATGCGATCATGGGTGGAACACCCAGCCTTAGTTTTTTGCGTTCGTTTCCTAAATCTTTCATAATGTTTTCCATTTGCTGGGTGCGAGGAATTATTTCCTTGCACATTTCAAACAACACTTTGCCCTCAAATGTTAATTCCATACCTTTATGATGTCGATTAAAAAGTACTACCCCAAATTCATTTTCTAATGCTTTTATTGCAGATGAAAGGGAAGGCTGTGATATATAGAGATATTCCGATGCCTCTGAAAGAGAACCGTATAGACATATGGTATAGAAATACTTTAATTGGTTTAAATTCATTTAGTATCACCTCGTAAATATTATATAGATTTATTCTATATTTGTCAACGAACTATGTATTTTACAAATACCAATAGGGGTATTATAATGAAAAGAAAAACGGAGGTATAACAAATGAAAGTACATAAAATAGCTGTAATAGCCGGAGACGGTATTGGTCCGGAGGTAATTGAGGAAGGTATCAAAGTTCTCAATGAGGTTTCAAGACTTGACGGCGGTTTTTGCTTTGAATTCACATATTTCCCATGGGGCTGTGATTATTACAAAGAAAACGGTAAAATGATGGCGGATGACGGAATAGAGCAATTAAAGAAATTTGATGCGATATTTTTAGGTGCTGTAGGAGCGCCCGGCGTTCCGGATCATATCTCACTTTGGGATTTGCTTTTGGTTATCAGAAAGAGTTTCGATCAGTATATAAATCTTCGTCCCGTAAAACTGTTAAATGGAGCGCCGCAAGTATTAAAAGACGTATCAGCTAAAGATATTGATATGATTTTTGTAAGAGAAAATACCGAGGGAGAATATGCAGGCAGCGGCAGTTGGCTGTATAAGGGTAAAGAAAACGAAGTTGTTATTCAGAACGGTGTATTTTCAAGAAAAGGCTGTGAAAGGGTTATTCGCTATGCGTATGAACTTGCTAAATCACAAAATAAAACCCTTACAAGCATCAGCAAAGCAAATGCACTCAACTATTCAATGGTTTTCTGGGATCAGATTTTTGAAGAGGTCGGACGTGACTATCCTCAAGTAAAAACCTATTCTTACTTGGTAGATGCCGCAAGTATGTTTATGATTAAAGATCCTAAACGTTTTGAAATAGTTGTTACCTCCAATTTGTTTGGAGATATCCTTACCGACCTTGGAGCTGCAATAGCAGGAGGAATGGGATTGGCTGCAGGCGCAAATCTGAATCCTGAAGGTCGTTTCCCCTCTATGTTTGAGCCGATTCATGGCAGCGCTCCCGATATTGCAGGTCAAAAGAAGGCGAACCCTCTTGCTACAGTTTGGTCGGCAAGTCAGATGCTTGACTTTTTCGGCTATTCAAATTGGGCAGAGCGTTTGATTGATTGCATCGAAGAGGTGCTTACAGAAGGCAAGGTATTAACTAATGACCTTGGAGGAAATGCTGTAACAAGTGAAGTTGGCGATGAAATTGTAAGAAAATTACAGGAGGCCGCAATATGAGTGAATTATTCGAATCTGATATACAGCCCTTTGAAATAAGTAAAAATATTTATTTTGTCGGAAGTACAAGAGTATCTGTTCATATTATTAAAACAGAAGACGGACTTGTTATGCTTGATACGGGTTTCCCTGATATGTACGAACAAATTATTGACAGTATGAATAAACTCGGGCTTAACCCATTAGATATTTGTGCTATATTTCATTCGCACGGTCATATTGATCACGTTGGTTGTACGCCAAAATTCAAGGAGTTAAGCGGAGCAAAAACATATATCAGTCGAATAGATAACGATATTGTTAATGGTAAACTGGATCTCTCGTGGGCAAAAGAAACAGGATACGAAAGACTGCCTGCCTTTAACTGTGATGTGACTATTGAAGACGGTGACCTATTTTCCTTTGGTAACACAACTATAAGGTGCAGACTTACCCCCGGACATACAGACGGTGTACTTTCCTTTTTTATAAATATAGAAGCAGAAGAAAGCTCTTATGTTGCCGCAATGTACGGCGGTGTTGGATTTAACACGCTGACAACAGAATTTTTAACTAAATATAATTTGCCTTTCACTTGCAGAGATGTATTTAGGGAAAGTCTTCACTCGGTTGCTGACGAAAAAGTAGATGTTGTTTTAGGCAATCATCCTGAACAAAATGATACAGTAGGAAAACTTAAAAAAGTTTTATTAGGAGAAAGTGCTGCCGATAGCAGTGAGTGGAAAAGGTTTTTAACATCTACCGAACACGCACTTGATATAAAAATAGCAAACGGTTTGTAAACAGGATACCCCCGAAGATTGTAAATAATTAAAAACGGACAATTTTTAAATTGTCCGTTTGATTTTTAAAAGGTAAACTCTTTAAAAAGTGCTTCACAGTTTTTCATATAATCCAGCGTGTTGTCTCCGCTTTCGATTACAAGGCTGTTGCATATGACGTCAACCAGTGTAATAGGCGCTGCATATGAATTTTTAATACCGTCAATATTAACTTCGCAGGGGAATATAAGCTCTGCGTTTTTTTCTATTTCATCATAGGGCGGGGAAGTAACAAGTAATACTTTTACGCCTTGCTTTTTTAACGCTTCAAGGATTTTTACCGAAAGATGAGTGTATCGGTGGAAAAGAAAAAATATACAAATGTCGTTTTCTTTTATACTTAGAAGTGATTCAATTTCACCGTTGCTTCCTGCCGACAGCATAAAAACGTTACTTCTTATGGTTAAAAGCCTTGTGTATGTATAATGAGCAAGGCAAAAGGACTCTTTCATTCCAAAACAAAAAACTCTGTCCGCCCTTTTTATTGCTTTAACTGCAGTATTTATATTTTCTTCACTTAAATTATTAAATGTGTTTTCGATACAGTAAAAGGTGTTGTTTATCACCTTAGAAAAAGGAAGGGTACTTTTCATGCTGTTTACGGTTCTTTTGAATTTATCGGGTAAAGTTTGTCCGAATTTAACTGTAGCTCTTACAGAGTCTTGAAAATCTTTATATCCGTCAAAGCCTGCTTTAGTGCAAAACCGAATTACACTTGTTGTGCTTGTGCCGATTTTTTGGGCTACCGAATATAAAGTATCGAAAGCAAAATCTTCGGGGCATTTAAAATAGTGAGTAGCTATACGTTGTTCTGATTTTGTCATATTATCAAGAGCGCCTTTTATTCTTTCCATCATATTCATAAATCCACCTCTTAAAAAGCATTTTATCACAGCCGAAAAATAAAGGCAAGGGTTTTGTACTGTTTAGTACAAAAATGTATCAAAATTAACTGCTCAAATTCGTTGACTAAACAAAAAACCTTTGCTATAATCGGTTTAAAGCTGTGTATTAAATAATACAAAGGAGAATAAAAATGGGAAAAAGAACAGAATTTTTGTATCTTAATGAAAAAGAAATGATAGAAGCCGGTGTGCTTGATTACAGCCGCTGTATCGACGTTGAAGAGGAAGTATTTAAGCTTCTCAGCGTAGGCGATTACGTAATGGGCGGCGATAAGCATAATTCTCACGGAATTATGATGAAGTTCCCGAAAGAAAGCCCCTTCCCCAATATGCCAAAAGATGCTCCCGACAGACGTTTTATGGCTATGCCCGCATATGTTGGCGGACGCTTTAACGTGGCAGGTCAAAAATGGTACGGCTCTAACATTATAAACCCCGAAAGAGGACTTCCTCGTTCAATTCTTATGGTAATGCTTAATGATGCCGATACCTGTGAACCAATGGCTTTAATGGCCGGAAATCTTATAAGCTCTGTAAGAACAGGCTGTGTGCCCGGTGTTGGCGTAAGACATCTTGCAAATAAAAATGCAAAGGTTTGCTCCTGTATAGGCGCAGGTCCCGTAAGTATGGCATGTTTTGAAGGCATAATGTGTGAAGCTAAAAATATTGAAGAGCTTGTGGTTTGCGACCTATATTTAGAAAAGGCAGAGGCTTTTGCTAAAGAGATGAGTGAGAAGTACGGCATAAAGGCAAGAGGTACCGCAAATCTTGAAGAAGCCGTAAGAGCAGGTGATATAGTAAGTGTTGCCGCTTCTTCGGTTAAACCTATAAAGCTTGAAAATGAATGGCTTAAAAAGGGTTCGCTTCTTATTTTCTCGGGCAGAGGAAACGTAGATGAAGAATACTTTACCACCTCAAAGGTTATTTGGGATAATACAAAAATGCATGAGGTTTATTTTGACGAGCATATGCTGCTTCCCGAAAATGAGCGCTTTATAAACGGTATTGCCGTTCAGATTTACCGCTTTATGTACGAAGGAAAGCTTCCTCCCATTACCGAGGGTGTAAGCCTTGGCGACGTAATCTGTGGCTCTAAGAAGGGCAGAGAAAGTGAAGATGAAAGAATTTGCTTTATTGCAAGTGGTATGCCCGTATGGGACGTTGCTTGGGGATATGAGCTTTATGAAAATGCTCTTAAGAAAGGCTTAGGTCAAAAACTTCTTTTATGGGATGATCCATACTTAGCATAAAAAATTAAGCATCAAGCGAACACTACGCTTGATGCTTTTTTTCGTTTATAATATCGAACACAACTATTAATATACTTGCGGCTATTACCAGAACACAGCCGATAATGGAATGCACGTTCGGTAAAACCTGTGAAATTATGAGAGCATCGATTATAACTCCCGTAATAGGTTCAAAGGTGCTTAGTATGGAGGATTGCTGACTGCCTATTAAAACTGCGCCTTGTTGGAACAGCACTACCGCGCCTACATTTACCGCAAAGGCAAAAAAAGCGGATAGAATCCAACCTGAAGGGGACTGGGGCAGAGTGAGTTTATTAAGGCAGAGACAGACAATAAGTAAAACTATACTGCTTGTTACCGATATGTAAAAGCTGAAAAGGAAGCCTGAAAGTTTTTTATACTTAAAGCGGGACAGTAAAATTATATATACTGCATAGGTGACACCTGAAAGAAGCGCTAAAAGTGCACCTTCTAAATTAAGAGGGTCGTTTGGATTATAAAACAGACATATACCACCAAAGCATAAAGCAACGCTTAATAGGTTATAAAGACTTAATTTGCGACTAATAATTATGTTTATAACAAGAACAACGGCGGGATAAACAAAGTGTAATACGGTTGCAATTCCCGACGGTATATAATTATATGAAGCAAAAAGCATCAGCGGAGTAATACAGCATCCTGCAAGACCTATAATAGCAATAGAGGGCAGGGCTTTTACGGGAACCCTTAAAGTCTTTTTGGTAATTAAAGCCATAATGGCAAGCATCGGCATTGAAAGAACGTTTCGCAGCAGCACAAGACTTAAGGAATTTACACCGTCTGCATATATATGTATAGCCATAAGCGGCATACAGCCGAATATTATAGCGCTTAGTATTACAAAAATATAACCTTTGATTTTTAAAGAATTCATAAGAATTAAGCCTCTTTAATATTTATTTTCAGGAACGAATGCCATTAAAAGTAATAATAAAAAGTAGGGAAGGTCTAAAAAGGCTTCGTTCAGTATGTTTTCGCAAACCGAAAGAAAAATCAAAAGGGAGGGTGTATGGGTTTCTATTCGGCTTAAGGTTTTTAAAATTTCAAAAAGTACGGTTAAGGGGAAACAGGCAATAAGCAGACGCATACAAACAAAAGGATAGGTTTTTGAATACTTTTTGCTGTGATGGATAAGCTTTCCCGTAAACAAAAATATTAAAAACATAGAAAACAAAAAGCTTTCTATGAGCTTTGAAGTGTAAATAAGCCTATCGGTTTTGGTAAGTTCTTCGCTAATAAGATGAATTATACTTGTGGTAAAATGATAAAGCTTAATAAACAAAAGGACAAAGTCGGGAATTAAGAGGTATCTGTATTTAACCCTTGCGACAAGTAGTACCGAAACCGAAAGGTAAACGGCTATACATAAAAGGTCGGTTGGTAAAAGTGTGAAATAAAACACCAGATTTTTGTCGATGTAGGTCGCAGAAGCTCCGGCAATTATTTCAAAAGCCAAAAATACAAAGGCTATAAAGGTAAAAAGCCTTAAATTGTGCTGATTTTTTGCGTGAAGAAAGAAAAGATAAGGGTTACTCCTTTGTCTCATAAATCATTTCCTTTCGGTTTATTTAAGTTATTTTATCATAATTTTGATTTTTTTACAATATTAAGGAACAAATTTATAGAAAAACAGTGAATTTATTTCCTTGTTAATCATTGCGGTTTATGTTAAAATTAGGCTGTATAGAAGGTGCATTTTTTCTATGGAGGAAAAGGTATGCAAAAAAATGAGATTTGCGTTACTGTTCAGCCCAGTGAAAAAGAGTTTTTCTGGATTAATAATATACTCAGCGGTATGCTTAAAATGGCTGCACGTCAGGAATGTGTTTTACGTTATGTAGATGAATCAACTATTTGCGAAACAGCCAAGGGAGTACCTATTTTAATAGTGGGTTATACGTACCGTTGGGTTAAAGGTATGGCTGAAACGGTTGTGAAATACGGCGGAAAGCCCATTATCGTTGGTGCCTGTCTTCATCCCGATTTAAAGGAAAACTGTAACGGTGTTGACTTTGAGCTTACGGAAATCGTTCGTCACGTTATTTTTTATCTTGAGCAGGCGGGATGCAAACGAACCGCTCTTTTGGGTGTTAACAGAAGTTCTATAGCAGACAGAGAAAAGGAAAAGACTATTCTTTCTATGAAGAAGGATACTTGTGACGTCTTTGTTTGTGAAAAGTCGCTGTCCCTTTGTGTTGACGATTTTATTGAAAGCTATAAACAAAACCATTATGACGGAGTCCTTTGTGTAAACGATACCGTGGCTATTTTCCTTATAAACAGACTCAGAGCAGTAGGAATACGCGTTCCCGAAGATATTATGGTTGTAGGTATTGGTAATTCAAACCTCGGACAGCGTCACGACATTCCTATTACGTCGGTGAATTTTGATTACTCCGAAATGGGACGTCAGGCAATAAGGGTATGGCGTTTTGTCAGAAAAAATAACGTTTCCGCCCGACTTACTTTATCGCTTCCCTGCCAACTTATTATAAGAGGTTCTACCGCCAACTTTAATCTAAAGGATTGTGCGCCTGAACCTGATTATGATTTCGATGATGGAAACGAAGCCTATTATTATGATCCCGATGTTCAGAGCATTATAAGAATTGAAGCGTTTCTTGAAAACTGTGATGATATCGACAGAGACATTCTTTACTGTCTTACTGAAAATCTCACTTATACCGAAATGGCAGAAAAGTTGAAACTCACAGATAGAGCCATTAAATACAGAGTGGCTAAAATGATAAAAAATTTCGGCGCCGTAAAGAGAGAGGACTTATCGGATATAATGAAATCTCTTCTTAACTCCGAATTAAAATAAAGGAGAAGTATTTATGATTAGGTTTGAAAAATACATTATCAGAAGCGCATCCTTAGGCGTAGAAAATCCGTTGCCCGATATTAAGAACGTTTCTTATATCCATGCGGGATTTGAAGTTACCGATAGAGTGAGTGAAGACGAAAGGTTGGGGCTTGGCAAAGGCAAAATTAACACTCTTCTTCCTTACACCAGTCAGGATAACTATGACAGAAACAGAAATGACAGAGCCTTTAATGCTGCAATTTTAGAAAATAAATACATAAAGGCGGTTTTTCTTCCCGAGCTTGGCGGACGTCTTTGGTCACTTGAAGATAAGACTACCGGTAAGGAAGTTCTTTATAAAAACTGTATATACCAGCCCTGTAACCTTGCGCTTCGTAATGCTTGGTTTTCCGGCGGTGTTGAATTTAACGTAGGTATTAAGGGACATAATCCATTAACCTGTTCTTCTCTTTTTGCTAAAAAGCTTACATACAAGGGCGGAGAAGAAGTTTTATGTATGTATGAATACGAGCGTATCAGAGAGGTTGTTTATTCCATTAACGCTTATCTTCCCGAAGACAGCAAGGTCCTTTATATAAAGAACAGAATTGAAAATACAAGTGATGACGACAAATATATGTACTGGTGGTCTAACATTGCCGTTGCCGAAGAGAAGGGAATACGAGTTATCGTTCCTACCGATGAATCCTTCCTTAGCTTATATGATGAGGGAAGATATCTTCTTGATAAGGTTCCGCTTCCCGAGTGTATGGGCTTTGACGCTACCTATCCCGAAAATTCCCACCGTTGCTATGACTTCTTCTACAAGATACCCAAGGAGGAAAACAAGTGGATTGCATCTGCAAATGCTGACGGAAGCGGCCTTCTCCATTTCTCAACAAGCGAATTTATAGGCAGAAAAATGTTCCTTTGGGGACAGGCGAACGGCGGTAGAAACTGGAACAGTTGGCTTACCGAGGATGATCGTCCTTACATTGAAATTCAGGCTGGTCTTGCTCATACTCAGCTTGAACATATTCCTATGAAAGCTAAAGAGACATGGCAGTTTATCGAGGCTTACACCCCTCTTGATTGCGCTCCCGAAAGTCTTCACGGCGATTGGCATACTGCTCAGGATGCAGTAAAAGAACAGCTTTCCGCTCTTATTGATACCAACGATATTGACAAGGCTATGTACGGTTTGTTCCCCGACGGCGAAATTACTAAGGATGAACAGCTTTGGTACGGTTCAGGCTGGGGCGAAGTTGAAAATAAGATAAGAGAACTAACGGGCAAGGCTCCCATTAGTGAATTTATTACAGATTGGAACAATACCGACTGTGATCAGGCTCCTTGGAAATACCTTCTTGAAAAGGGCGAATTCCCCCCATACAGCGCTGATACCCGTCCTCATTCTTATGTATCTAATGCTTTCTGGCGCGACCTACTTATTAAGGCTACACAGGGAAATGAAGAACAGCGTTGGTATGCTTATAATCAGCTTGGTGTTCACTACTATATTGCCGAAGAAATCGACAATGCCGAGGAGGCTTTCAGAAAGTCTATCGAAGCTTCCCCTAATGCTTGGGCATTAAGAAACTTAGGTATGCTTTTATATAAAGAGAGAAATCGTCTTGAGGATGGTATTCCTTATATGCTTAAATCCATTGAGCTTTACAAAGATTTCAAAGGTCTTTATGTTGAGGTTGCCCAGATGCTTCAGGCTGCAGGCAGACATAATGAGTGGCTCGCTATTTTCGAAGCTATGAATCCTGTTCTCAAAGAGGACGGACGACTTAACCTTCTTAAAATCCTTTCTCTTATTAACATTGGCGAACTTGATAAGGCAGCAGCAATGCTTACTCCCGACTTTAAGATGGCTGATATTAAGGAAGGCGAACTTTCTGTTTCTCAGATTTGGTTTGACCTCTATAAGCTTATTATTAAGCGTGATACAGGTATTACCGATGAGAAAGAGGTACAGAAGATTTTATTAGAGAAATATCCTTTGCCAAAGACTCTTGACTTCCGTATGCACGGATAAAAAAAGTCGGTTTTGCAAACTAAAGTATTTAAAAGCCGTGGTATGCATTCGCACAACCACGGCTTTTCGACTAACTATAGTCATTATTATAAAGTTAAGGATTACATTGACCGCAGGGAGTATATCCTTTAGAAATAAGAGCGTTTCTGTCGCGGTCGAATATAATAGAGGTTTCCTTTATTTTCATAGCGTATATACAGTCGCTGTAATGAAAGGTTTTGGAATTTTTATTTGCGTAATAAATGATTTCTTTTTCTTCCTTTTTATAGTTATAATTTCTGTATCCGTCTGCTGTGCTTATCATATAATCTGTAGGCTCTTCAATAATAGCATAGGGCGGGGGAGAAAATTCGGATTTTTCGGTACATCCCGTTAAAAGAGAAAAAATAATTACTAAAAACATAATGCATATTTTCTTCATAAAATTCACCATTAAGATTTTAAACCTTTTCGGTTGAAAAATCAACTGCTAAAAAATAAAAAAATCAGCAATTTTCTTAAATGAAAACTGCTGATTTAGTGGCTTATTTACTAAATTAGTCCTGCTTTTGAGGAAGCTGAGCTTTAAGAGCGGCTCTTGTTTTTCTTACTTCGCCGAGGTTAGCAGTAAGATTTTCATCTGCTCTGCGCATAATGTCATCAACAAAGTCCTGAGCGGCTTTGCGCATTTCACGGCTCTTAGCCTGTGCACTTGCAATGATTTCCTGTGCTTTTTCCTGAGCGAGACGAACGATTTCCTGCTCAGCAACCTTTGCTTTAGCCTGATCTTCAGCTGCACGGAGAAGGTTGTCTGCTTCCTGTTTTGCACTGCTGATGATGTTTGCTCTGTCGGTAACGATACCGCGAGCCTGTTTGATTTCATTGGGGATGTTGAGACGAATATCATCAACCACAGCTCTTAATTTTTCGATGTCAACAAGAGCTTTTTTGCCGGGCATTTTAAGTCCGCTGTCAAGTGCTTCGTCAAACTGTTCAAGTAATTCTTCAAGATTCATAAGTTACCTATCCTTTCAATCTTTTAATTATTTCATTATGAATGATATCAGGGACGAAGCCGCTGATGTCACCGCCCATGGAAGCAATTTGCCTTACCATACTTGAACTTAAATACATATTTTCAGCTCTTGTAGTAAGGAAAAGTGTTTCAACGTCAGGGTTTAACTTACTGTTAGTCAGTGCCATCTGGAATTCGTACTCGAAATCAGAAAGTGCGCGAAGTCCCTTTATAATAGCACAAGCGCCTTTTTCCTTGGCATAGTCGGCGAGGAGTCCGTCGGAAAACTCAACAACTACGTTTTCAAGGTCAAAAGTACTTTGCTTTATAAGTTCAACACGCTCTTCGGGGGAGAAGGAGCATTGTTTTTTTGGATTGACCATTACTACAACGATAAGACTGCCAAAAAGCTTTGCGGCACGGTGAATAATATCAAGGTGACCTATTGTAATGGGATCAAAGCTGCCCGGATAAATGGCAACATCATTTTTCATTTTCGGGCACCTCCAAAACATATTTAGTGACTATAATCTTTGAGAAACGGTAGTCCTTTAATTTTCTTAGGTTTCCAAAGCTGTCGGGTAACTTTACGCTGTCGGGATGTTCGCACAAAACCTTACCGCCAACCTTCATAACGTTGCCTAACAGACTTAAAGCCTTATCATAATGCCCTTCAAAGTAGGGCGGGTCAAGAAAACAAAAATCGAATTTTTCGGTAGTGTTAGTGAGAAAAATCGAAAAATCGCTTCTTACAACCTTGGCTAAGTCCGAAAGTTTGCAGTTTTTAAGGTTTTCGTTTATAACGTCAACCGATTCTTTGGAGCTGTCGCAGAAGACGGCGGAAGCGGCACCTCGGCTTAATGCTTCAATTCCCATCTGTCCGCAACCTGCAAAAAGGTCAAGCACACGGCTGTTCTCAAGTTCGAAATGAATTGCGCTGAAAACAGCTTCTTTTACCTTTTCGGTGGTAGGACGTACGTCGTTTCCCGGCAGAGTGCGAAGTCTTATGCCTCTTGCACTTCCGGTTATAACACGCATAACAAAACTCCTATATATACTTATATATATTATATTATCACACTAAACCTATACTTTTGTCAATAGAAAGTTACAAAAAAATACAAAAAATAATCGTTCCCGCGAGTTAGGAACGATTATTTTTTATTAAACGGTAATCTTTGCTACTCTTACAACAAAGCTTTGACCGTATCTATAGGGTTTTGCCTGAATGTTTACGATTCCGTTTTCCTGAGTAAAGGAAAGTTCTTCATCGCTGTCCAACCAACGAACAGATTTAATTTCGTCACTAAAAGAAAATATATTATCGGGATTTGAGTCGCGGTTAATGGTAACGTTTGAATCTCCGTTTGAACCGAGGTCAAAGAAGAATAGATAGTAGTTGTTACCATCTTTTAAAATGTAATTAGAGGGTTTGTCCTTAATTTCTATTGTTGTGGGTGCAGGGTTGTGTAATGCTTCGTCATTAAGCTTTGACCATTGACCTAAAATTTCGAGGGATGCTTTGTCGATGGTACGAAGACTGCCGTCACCCTTAGGTCCAACGTTAAGAAGGAAATTTGACCTGTATCTGCGGCAAATAGCGAAGCTGTTTATAAGATCTCCCGTTGATTTAAAGTTGAAATCGTTTTCGGCGTATCCCCAATGGTCAGCCAAGGTTTCGCACATTTCACTTGCGATATATTTTGGTGAATCACTAAGGTTGATAGGCTGTGGTCTGCCGCGTTCAAAGGTTACGCTGTCAAGTTCAATGTGACCAAGCTCGCCTCTGTGACTAAGTCCTGTATTGTTTATTATCATAGCGTCGGGCTGATAGCTTCTGATAAGTGAATATAAAGCATCTTCTTCCCAGTCTTCGTTAGGCTTATCCCATTTTCCGTCAAACCAAATGCCACCGATTTTACCGTAATTAGCACATAAAATTTCGACGCTTTTTCTTAAATAAACAAGGTATTCTTTAAAGTTTTCTTTGTAGCTTTCTTCGTGCCAATCAAGAAGAGTATGATAGAAGAAGGGAATAACGTCATATTTTCTGCAGGCATCAACAAATTCCTTAATTAAATCTCTGCCGCAAACGTGAACTGCGTCATAGGTGTTAAGTCCCTTAGTATCATAAAGAGAAAAACCGTCGTGATGGCGGGTGGTAAGGGTTATGTATTTACAGCCTGCATTTTTAGCGTTAAATACAAGTTCATCTGCCCAGTTTTCATTAGGGTTAAAGGTTTCAAGGGTTTTTAAATATTCATCCCAAGGAATGCCTAAATCCTTTTTTGCCCATTCGCCTTTTCCTATAATACTGTATAGACCAAAATGAACAAACATACCAAAGCCTAATTTTTCAAATTCCTTTATACGTTTTTCAATAATCATAAAAATTCCCCCTATACTGTATTTACTTTAACATTATACAGTATAGAGGGGATTTTGAAAATGGAAAAAATTATATATTATATGTGTTTTTTTACAGTTCTCTTATTTTATCTTGTTAGCAGTGGTGTCCTTCTGAATAACGTCGTGAGCACCGCCTTCAATAATACTTGTTGCAGAAACGAGGGTGAGCTTTGCCTTCTGCTGAAGCTCAGGGATGGTAAGAGCGCCGCAGTTGCACATTGTGGATTTAACCTTCATAAGAGAAAGGTTTACGTTATCCTTAAGAGTACCTGCATAGGGAACGTAAGAGTCAACGCCTTCTTCGAAGGAGAGCTTTTTGTCTCCGCCAAGGTCGTAACGCATCCAGTTTCTTGCTCTGTTACTGCCTTCGCCCCAATATTCCTTGAAGTAGTTGCCGCCGATGTTAACCTTGTTTGTAGGACTTTCATCAAAACGAGCAAAATATCTGCCGAGCATAAGGAAGTCAGCACCCATAGCCAAAGCTAAGGTCATATGATGGTCGTGTACGATACCGCCATCAGAACAAACGGGGATATATACACCTGTCTTTTCAAAATATTCATCTCTGGCTTTGCAAACGTCGATAAGAGCAGTAGCCTGTCCGCGACCGATACCCTTTGTTTCACGGGTGATACAAATTGAACCGCCGCCGATACCAACCTTAATAAAGTCAGCGCCGCACTCAGCAAGGAACATAAAGCCTTCTCTATCTACAACGTTACCTGCGCCGATTTTAACGGTGTCACCGTATTTCTCTCTTACAAATGCAATAGTGCGCTTCTGCCATTCGCTAAAGCCTTCGGAAGAGTCAATGCAAAGCACGTCAACACCTGCGTTAATAAGAGCGGGAATTCTTTCCTCATAGTCTCTGGTGTTGATACCTGCGCCTACTACGTAACGTTTTTCTGCATCAAGAAGCTCGTTAACGTTTTCCTTGTGGGTATCATAGTCTTTACGGAATACCATATATTTAAGATGTCCGTCTTTAGTAATAATAGGAAGAGAGTTAAGCTTATTATCCCAGATAATATCGTTAGCCTGTTTTAAAGTAGTGTTTTCTTCACCGCAGATAAGCTTATCAAAGGGAGTCATAAATTCACTAACCTTTGTAGCCTTGTCCATACGGCTTACTCTGTAGTCTCTGCCTGTAACAATACCGAGTAGTTTGCCGCAACAGGTACCGTCATCAGTAACGGCAACGGTGGAATGACCTGTAGCTTCCTTAAGAGCGATAATGTCAGCAAGAGAGGCATCGGGGGTGATGTTAGAATCACTTACTACAAAACCTGCTTTATAGTTCTTTGCTCTGGCAACCATAGCAGCTTCCTCTTCGATGGTCTGAGAACCGAAGATGAAGGAAACACCGCCTTCTTTTGCAAGAGCAACTGCAAGACGCTCACCTGAAACGGATTGCATAATAGCGCTGGTTAGGGGGATGTTCATTGTAATTGCAGGTTCCTCACCCTTTTTGAACTTAACAAGGGGAGTCTTTAAACTAACGTTTGCAGGAATACAGTGCTCGGAGGAATATCCGGGTACTAAAAGGTATTCGTTAAAGGTATGAGATACTTCTTCAAAATAAAAAGCCATAATTTCCTTCCTCTCTGATTTTTAAATATTATTATAATTATAAACAAAGGGCGGTTCTTTGTCAACCGCCCTTTAAATAATTTTCGTTTTGTACTGTTTAATAAGTGAAAAAAATATAAATTTTGTGTATTTTTATGAATTTGGTAGATATTCACTAAGGTTTTTAAGCCTTTTTTGAAGTTCTTTAATATCTATTTTTCAGAAAATACAAGAGATTTGTTATTGAAAAATGCTGCTTTATATGGTAAAATCATTATATTAAAAGGATAAGTTGAAAGGAGAAAACCATGAAAAAATATTTGGTCGTAATTCTCTCTTGTTTGTTATTATTTTCTGCGTTCTCCTTTGTCGTGAGTGCTGAAACCGAGAACGGTTACCAATATAGTATCATAGGAAATCAAGCGCTAATTGAAGCAGTTGACGAAAGTGTTAAAGGAGATGTTAGCGTTCCTGACACCTTAGGCGGTTTTCCGGTTGTTTCGGTTTTGGATTACGCTTTCCAAGAAGCAAACGTTAAAAGCGTTAAATTGCCCGACACGGTTACTTTTATTGGTGAAGGCGCATTTATTAATTGTGAAAAATTAGAGGAAATCAGTATCCCCTTAGGAGTAAAAGAGATAAAAAAGGATACGTTTTCGGGTTGTGCTTCTCTTAAAAAAATTAATCTTTCGGGTGGAGTTACCTTAATAGGCGGCAGTGCATTTTTTAGTTGCGACTGTCTTGAAAAGATAAATCTTGGCGGAGTAACTACTATTGAATTTTCTGCCTTTAGAAACTGCAAAAAGCTCAGCAGCGTTACTTTGACCGAGTCACTTGTAACTATCGGTGAAAGTGCCTTTTTTGGTTGCACGTCTTTAAAAGAGGTTTTGATTCCATCATCGGTTAATCGTATCGGTTATGATGCTTTTTCGGGTTGTAATGCATTAGAAAAAATAAGTGTTGATAACAATAGTATGTATTTTTCTTCGGTTGATGACGTACTGTATAACGAAGCTGTTACCGAGCTTTATCAATATCCTGCAGGAAAAACAGATGATTCGTTCGTTATGCCCAAAACTGTTGAAAAGGTTAGATGGGGCTCCTTTGCAGGAAACAAATATCTTAAAAGTGTAACGGTTAATTTTATAGGTACCGAGCGTAACGGAGAGTTTTCCACAGGCTTTGTTTCTATTTTCGGTGACAATATGCCCTCAAATATTGAAACTGTTATTTTAAAGGATATTGAGGCTATCCCCGGAAATACCTTTTATGATTGTTCAAAAATCAAAAAGATAGTTCTGCCCGAAACTGTTACCCAAATCGGTGAATATGCTTTTGCGGGATGTTCTTCTCTTAATACAATAAATATTCCCAAAAAGGTTAAAAATATCGGGGAAGGCGCTTTTAAGGGTTGTACTTCTCTTAAAAAAATCACCTTGCCCGAAGGCGTTAATGAGGGTGACGGTGTTTTTGAAGGCTGTGACAACATAAAGATTTCTTATGAGCTTAAAGCAGATAAAAAACCGCCAAAAAATGAAAAAACCGAAAGCGAGGATACTTCGAGTATCTTAACTTCAAGTGAGACATCATCCTCTGATTCGGAGGATGAGAAGCCAACTTTAGTGCCCGATAGCCAAACAGAAGACAAAAATGAAGAAAATAAACTTTATAAAGTTCTTATTATTGTGCTGTTAAGCATTACTGTTTTGGCACTATTGCTTAGATTCATACTTTTAATTATAAAGAAAAAAAGTTCCGAGGTTTAATCGGAACTTTTTATATATTCATTTAAAAAATTTAGTACCTTTTTCTTGTCTGCGCTCCAAAGGGGCGCTATAAGATTTTTCTTTGCTCCGTCTCCTGTTATTCTGTGAACTATAGCGGTTGATGGCAGAATTGCAAGACAGCTTTTTAAAATTTTGGCATATTCTTCTAAGGATAAAACATTTATTTTGCCTTCGTTATATTCTTTTTCAAGGTCGGTGTCTTTTAAAACGTGGAGCAAATGAAACTTAAAGCCGTCGCTACCCGCCTTTACCGTTTGACCAACCGTTTCTAAAATATCTTCCTGAGTTTCTTCGGGAAGCCCTATAATAATATGGGTGACAACCTCAATTCCTGCCGCTTTAAGACGTTTTACCGCGTCAAAGTAAATCTCGCTTTTATAACCTCTGCGTATATACTGTGCAGTTCTGTCGTGAACGGTCTGAAGACCAAGCTCAATAGATACAGGTTTTATTTTATTGATTTCCTTTAAAAGCTCTATTTTTTCTTGCTCTAAACAGTCGGGACGTGTGCCGATGGCAAGACCTACTATGTAGTCGGGCTCTATGGCGCTGTAAAATAACCCTCTGAGCTTTTCTACCGGAGCGTAGGTGTTGGTGAAAGCCTGAAAATATGCGATATATTTACCGCCTTTGTTTTTTGCTTTTACTTTTTCTTTTGCTCTTTCGAGTTGAAGAGAAATGCTCTCGCAACTTTTTTCAGCAAATTCTCCGCTGCCTGTACAAAAAATACAGCCCTTACTACCTAAAGTACCGTCACGATTAGGGCAGGTAAAACCACCGTCCAGAGATAATTTATAAACCTTATCCCCAAACTTTTCTCTGTAATGCTCGTTAAGGGTTTTATACATAGTACCACCTACCTTTATTATTATCATTATACTGCTACAAAATAAAAAGTGCAAGGCAAAGCCTTGCAAAAATACTTATTACCTATTACTTCTTACTTATTACTTCCCAAAAATCCCGTTAGAAGTTTTGGTTGAGGTAAGAGTGAATAGGTAAGAAGTAAAAAGTAAAAATCCCGCCCACTTTAAGTGAACGGGATTTTTCTCTCTTTGTCCTAAAAAGTGGGCGAAAACCAAAAAATTTGCTTAATTTGATGAAGATGTATAATTGTACTGCATAGATAAATTTATAAAGCCGTTGCAGATATTTTGATTAACGACTTCAAACCCTAAATGCTTCCAAAAAGCGCAACCGGAAATGTTGTTATCCTGTACCGACAAGCAAAACTTTTTGATGACAGTATTAGAAAAAGAATCAAATAGGGCTTTAATTACCTTTGTTCCTATTCCATGTTTTTTAAACTCTTCACTCATCAAAAAAAGCCCTATATAAAATGTCTGCTCATCGGGATAACCACATAATGCAAAGAGACAGCAAACAGGTTTGCTGTCATACAAAACCCCTATATTATTTGTTTTTTCTTTTGGGAAATTATTTGGACAATACTCAACCGTTTCAACACAAGTTTGTTTTGTTGCAGGTTGTCCGTCTGTCAATGTGTAATACTCATTATTGCTATAGAATATTTCTTCGTATTTTTCTAAATTATCAACTGTAATCTGTTCTATAACAAATTCGGGCAATCGCAATTGCATCTTATCGTATAAATTCATTTGCACCATTTTGAATTATTTATTCACTTTATTTTTTGCAGTATTTATTGAAGTTACCAACAACTTTTTAACTTCAATACATTTTTCTAAAATATCATTATTATCGCAATAACCACTTTCAATTAAAAGTTCCAACCAATATTCACTTTCAGAACACTCTTTGAGAGCAATTTGTAGTTTAGCAATAAAATCAGCCGTTCCGTGTCCATAAAATGCTTCTCGGATATTTGCACCAACACTAGTGCCGCTGCGGACAAGTTGGTTTGTAAGTACACTTTCTTTTTTGGTTTGTTTTACATAGTTACAAACTTTTATAATCTGCAAAGCAAATTCTTTAGATTTTATAATCAACGGACTGTCAGCCATAAATATTACCGCCTTTCTTAAAATAATTATAGCACCTTAAAATGAAAATAGCAAGGCAAAGCCTTGCAAAAATACTTATTACCTATTACTTCTTACTTATTACTTCCCAAAAATCCCGTTAGAAGTTTTGGTTGAGGTAAGAGTGAAGAGGTAAGAAGTAAAAATCCCGCCCACTTTAAGTGAACGGGATTTTTGGAGGCACCACCCGGATTTGAACCGGGGCATAAAGGTTTTGCAGACCTCTGCCTTACCGCTTGGCTATGGTGCCGTGTCAACGCTGACAATTATATCATAACGTATTTTTTTTGTCAAGATATATTTTTACTGTTTTTTTATTGAATTTAACTTATCTTCTCTTGCCGAATGATTATATATATGTTATAATAATTTAAATTATACTGAGTCGAGGTGGTTTTATGAAAAGAATATTTTTATTGATTATGATTTTTTTACTTACTTTGTCTTTTTGCGGTTGCGGCGGAAAGAAGAATGATACTGATCATAATCATGACCATAATCATTCTGAGGGAATTCTGCAGGAGCTGGATCCCGAAGAGATTATAAGGGTATATCTTGATGTAAGGCTTTATAAAAATCTTCTTGGTGAAGAATTTGAATTTACCCTTAGTAAAGAAGATACCGAAAAAGGCTTTTTAACCGTAAAAAAATATGACGATAATACGGCTGTGTTTACTATGAAAAGAAGGGATTTTATTGCCTTTAAAGAAGCTCTTCTTTCTTCGAGGAAGAACATTTTTGACGGTTATAGCAAAAACATTGAGAAGCACTCGGTAAAGAAGGTTGAATATAATTCTGATATTACCCAAATTACTGTTACTGTTGACAGAAACGTATATAACCCCAAGATTTATTCCCGTGACAAAGCTTATATTAACGCATATAATACCGTTTCGGGTTGCGGAAGAAACGCGGTTATGTACCATATGTATAATCTGGGTGAAATAGAAAAATGCACCGTCACGGTTAAAGATTTGGGAGGAAACTTGTTAGAAACTCGGGTTTATCCTGATAAAGTATTGGAGGAATTAAGATGATAATTGATAAATTTGGTGACAAACGTTTTAAAGTAGGTCTTCACGTACATACAACCATTTCTGACGGAAGTGTTACCCCTGATGATTCGGCAAGAATTTATAAGGAAGCAGGTTTTGATGCTATTGCCATTACTGACCATTGGAGGTTTGGCAATGAGCAGGAACTATCGGGACTTAAAATTCTTTCGGGCTGTGAATACAATATGGGGGCCAGTGATACCATTGTTGACGTTATGCATATTGTCGGCGTTGGTATGAAATATGCTCCCGATATTAAAAAAGAGGATGACCGTCAGTATGTAATTGATGAAATTAACAAAGCAGGCGGTATTGCAATTCTGGCTCATCCCGCTTGGTCTTTAAATACCCCGGAGGAAGCGTTATGTCTTAAGGGCTTTTCCGCTGTGGAAATTTACAATTCAGTATCTGATGCTAATCAGAGCAGCCGTCCTTACTCGGGCTACTTTGTTGACCTTATTGCCAATAAGGGTATGTTTTTAAATATTGCCGCAACAGATGATACTCATTACTATGACGGCAGTGACGAAACAAAGTCCTATATTATGGTAAAGGCAGAAAGTCTTGACGATGTTTTTGAAGCTATCAAAAATGGCGATTACTATGCTTCTCAGGGACCTGAGGTTCACGTAAGACGCGAAGGGGATAAGCTTATTTGCGATTGCTCAGAGTGTGTTAAAATCGACTTTTTATCAAACGCCGCTTGGGGCCCCGACAGAATAACAAGAGGAAAAGGCCTTACCCACGCTGAGTATCAGATTAAGCCTTTTGATAAATGGGCGCGTGTTGAGGTTTTGGACGAAAACGGTAATTACGCTTGGAGCAATATTATTAAAATATAATAAAGCGAGGTTTATTTTATGAAAAAAATATTGGCTTTAACTTTAGTGGTTTTGATTTTGACTACCTGTTCCGGCTGTCTTTATAAACGTTTTTTACCAAATCGTAATGATAATAATATGACGGGAAATATGGCACAGGATTTTAATAATGAAAGTAATCAAAGTGAACAAATTGCCGAGAAAAACGAATTTGATTATTCATCTGTAACTATAAAAATGACTACTTCTTACAATGAAGATACCTATAAGGAAACGGCAACAATTTTTGCTCAGGATAAAGAGGGAAATACCATTTGGAGCAGAGAAACGGGTGCTTATGACGTTGCCCAGCTTGAAAGCTTTACCGAAATAGGAAAAAACGGTTCCAAATACTATTATACCGAGGGCGGAACGGTTGTTGCTCTTGATATTGAGACAGGCACAGTCGCTTGGAAAAACAGTGATTTCGGCGGTTATTCGGTACGCTACGTTTTCGGTGATAATTCTATGTATCTTTGCGGTTTCTTCGGCCCGGATTTCTTTGAGGTTTCCTATGACGGAACTACCGTTAAGAGAATTGAAACAATTAACGAAAATTATTGGCATACAAAAGATATTAAAGATGCCGGTGATAAAATTGCCGTTACCTTTGATTCGAGCGAAGACGGCAATGGCGGTATCTTTTATATTGACAAAAAGAACTATAGCATAACAAAATAAGGGAAAATTATGCATAACGAACTGACTAAAGAAGATATAAAGAAGATGGAAGAGGAACTAGAATACCGTATGGGTATTTTGCGTCCTGAGATTCTTGAAGAGGTTAAATTTGCCAGAAGCCACGGTGATTTGAGCGAAAACTTTGAGTATAAAGCCGCTAAGCAGCGAAGAGGCAAAAACGAAAGCCGCATAAGATATCTTAAAAATATGATTAAAACCGCCGTTATAATCGAGGATAATTCTGCCCCTGATGAAGCGGGAATATTTGATAAGATTACTTACTATATTGAAGAGGATGACGAAGAAGAAACTGTTATGCTTGTTACTACCGTACGTCACGATGCTCTAAGTAATATTGTAAGTATTGAATCTCCTATAGGAAAGGCTCTGCTTGGCAGAAAAATAGGTCAAAAGGTTATGGTTTCTCTTGAAAACGGTTTTTCTTATGAAATTATAATTAAAAATATAGAGAAAGGCGTTGATGACGGCTCTCTTAATATCAGAGCTTACTGATATGAAAAAACTATTCAAATTTATTTTTAAGCTTATCGTCACCGTTATAGTTATTGCCGTTATTGCGGTAATAGGCTTTGGCGGTTATCTCGGTGCGGTGGGCTATAAGGAATATAAAAAAGCTATAGAAGAATGTCCTATTGAAGTAAAGATAAGTGAGCTTACTTCTATGGAAAACTATGTAAAGTTAGAAGAACTGCCCGAGATATACGTTAACGCGGTAATAGCCGTTGAGGACCATAACTTTTATGACCATGGCGCAATAAGTGTTGTTTCTACCGTTCGCGCAATATTTATAAATTTAAAGGACAGAGAATATACCGAAGGCGGAAGCACCATTACTCAACAGGTTGCCAAAAACCTGTATTTTACTCAGGAAAAGAAGCTTAAAAGAAAAGCGGCTGAAATGTTTATGGCAATAGAACTTGAAAAGCGTTATAATAAGGACGAAATTTTTGAGTTTTATATAAACAATATCTACTATGGAAGCGGCTACTATAATATATATGATGCCGCTATGGGTTATTACGGTGTAACTCCCGATAAACTAAGCGACTTTCAGGCAACACAACTTGCAGGAGTGCCTAATGCTCCCTCTGTATATTCTCCCGATAATAATACTCCATTAACCGCACAAAGACAGCAAAAGGTATTAGACTCAATGGTAAAATACGGCTATCTTGACAAAGATGCTGCCGATAAAATAATGAGCGATAAAGGTGCATAAAAGGAACGATTCCCCAAAAAACATTATATGCTCTAAAAATCAGAATACTTTTGATTATTATGAATTTGATAAGGGGGAGGGTATAAGAATTCTTTATGTAGGTAACTCTATAACAAAACACGCTACAAGGAGCTGATGTTGGCTGGACAAATGATTGCGGTATGGCTGCAAGTAGTATTGAAAAGGACTATGTTCATCTTGTTCAGGCTAAAGTAAAGGAAATTTACCCTGATGCAGCCTTCAGTATTCTTTAGGTTGCAAACAAATATAACGAAGCCTTTGTAAACCTTGAAGATACGCGAACTCTTCCCGAAACCCACGGAAAGTTTAATCATCCTGGTGATTATGGTATGCAGGTTATTGCAGATGGATTCTGGGATGCTATAAAGGATTAAGTAAAAAACTTTAAGAAATAATAAAAACAGCAGAGATAATCTGTACTATAATACTAGGATAAAAACGGCGAAAAGTTTTTAATAAGATTTATAATGGATGTTGCAATGTTCTGGAGGCTGTAAAAATGTTAAAAAAATTATTTATGTTACTTTTATGTTTAGTTATGGTTGTTTCCTTTGTGGGTTGTGGTAATAATGATAACCCCGTTATCGAAGAAACACCTGATGATGAATCATCTGCTATTACGCCTGATGATAACTCAACTGTCAGCACACCTGCATATTATGTAAACGGTCTTACGGGTATTAAAAATCTTACAGAGGATAAAAAAGACCTTCGCCCTGTAGCTGTTATGGTAAATAATATCAAGGTTGCACAGAAAGTACAAAGCGGTGTTCAAAATGCCGACATTATTTACGAAACCGAAGTTGAGGGCGGTATAACTCGTCTTTTGGCGGTGTTTAAAGATATAACAGCTGCAAAGCAAATTGGTACAATACGTTCTGCAAGATATGTATATATTGATTTAGCTTTAGGTCACGATGCTTTTTATTTTCACAACGGTACTGATGTGAATTATGCTAAACCGCATTTAAAAAGCAGCGGTGTAACCGACTGTGATTTTGCCTCTAACTTTGGCGCTTACGGTTTTAGAGAGAATAACGGACTTGCTCTTGAGCATACCTATTATTCTACTTCCGAAAAAATTAACAAGGGTATTGAGGATAAGAAACTCAGAAAGACTACCGATAAAAACTTCACCTTTGCTTCCTTTAGAGAAGAAGGCGAAAGGGTGGCTCCCGTAAAGGCGGCAACCTTTGGCTCGGTTAGATTTTCAAGTTCTTATGTAAGTGAGTTTACGTATAATACTGAAAAAGGAGTTTATACCAAAAACACAAAAGGCGTAACCAATAAGGATTATAAAACCGGTGAAACCTATGACGTTACAAACGTTTTCTTCCTCGCTTCTGATATGTCTCATTATCCCAAAGCAGAATACCGTAAAATAGACCTTACCTCCGGTAAAGGATATTATATGTCTGCAGGCGGATACGAAGAAATAACTTGGGAAAAAGGCGGCTCTAACGATTCCTTTAAATTTTATGCCGCTGACGGCAGTGAACTTAAGGTTAATGCGGGTAAAAGCTGGGTTTGTATCTACAGCAAAAAATATACCCCTACATTTCAGTAGTTAATAATTAAATCCACTATGACACTTTCAGTTTTTGAAGGTGTCATTTTTTTGAAAGAAAAAGGAGACTCTTCTTTACGAAGAGCCTCCATAGCGCATCTTTTTATACGTTGATATTTGGCTTTGAATTTATAGATAAGTGAACGCTTAACTGTTTTTTATCTCAAAAAAGTATTTTCTGTTGCTTTCGGGGAAATCCTTCATAACACCATGTTCGGGATCATAAAATATACCGTCAAAATAAAGTGACCAATGCCAACACCTAGGTGTTTCAAGGCTTAATATGGCGATTTTAGGCAAATCCTCTTTAGTTTTCGCTTCTTTCTTTTCGGAACAAAACTCGATTTTATTAAGGGTTAAAACCTGTTTCATTTGTTTAAGGGTGGTTTCTTTTTCGGTGCCGCATTCCTTGATTATTTCTTCTACGCTTTTTCCCGTCAGCATAGCAAGAACGGCTTGACCGCACTGCAAATCAGTAGGTTCTTTTGTGTAATTAACTGCTGATACTATACTCATAATTTCATTCTTTTAATAATTTTAGTTTTATCAAGTACGACGTAAAATACGGTAGAAGAAATTATTGCTACTGCGCCTTGGAGACAGTTGTAGGGAACAGATGCTACAGCGCCCATTCCAAATTTCAAGCAAAAGCATTCGTATATAAAATATCCGATTACCATAATAGCTTCTGCTACAAATGATGCAATTATCTGACGGGGGAGCGAATACTTTTTATGGGCTAATATATAAACCATAAAAGCCATAACACCCTTTAATATAAAGGTGGCAGGTATGTAAACGGCATAGCCAAGTATTAAATCGCATATTACACTGCCTATTATTGCTGATGCAATGCCGTAGGGACCTAAAATCAGTCCCGATAAAATTACAAAGCAATCACCAAGGTTTACGTATCCTATTACAACGGGAAAGCTAAGATAGGTAGAAACGAAGGTGAGAGCAGCAAAAAGGGAAGCGAAAACAAGCTTTCTTGTGTTAATGTTATGGGTTTTCATTGTTCTTTTTCTCCAACTGCGCATTTATAAAGCCTAAAATTTTTGCAAACCAATCGGGTTTTGTTTCTTCATCAGCACTTAAAACGGAGATTTCACCATCCTTAATTATAAGATAAGATACAGGCTTTTTGGTAATGCCTGCGCCTGCAGCACCTGCAACGGAATCGCTGTTTTTTGAACCTATTCCGTCAAATCCGCCGCCGGCAAAGCCGAAGGAAAGCTTATAAACAGGAATAATAGTAGTGTCGTCAACGGTTATAGCATCACCGAATATAGAATTGTTTTTTAACGCTGACTGTGCCTTGTCGGCTGTAGCGCCGATAATGTCAGAAATATTATTGCTCATTTTCTTTAACCTCTCTTAAAATTGCTTTAATTATTGGAATTAGTTTAAAACCGGCTTTAAATAGATAAAAAGCCTTTACTTTTGCTTCGATAAAAAGGTGAAGCTCACTTTTTTCCTTTTCGTAGTTGCAAAGTATTTTCATATCATCCTCTTTAAAGGTGATAAACGACTCTAAAAATGCCACAACGGGATACAAAACTGAACATACCCCGCCGTATAAAAGGGCGGTTTGTGCCGCATCGTCTCCTGATACAGAAATATTGAGTTTAAAGTGCTTAACCACAAGCTTTTTCAGAATGTATTTAAGACGACTGAAAAAGCCTATTTCTTCTCCGAAGAGAAAATCAACGGTACCCTTAAAGCCTAAATGCTTTAAAATTTTCTTAAAAGTTCCTTTGCTTTTTACGGGTTTGCCGAAAAGTCGGATTTCGGTACTGACAGTATCTGTGTAGTCGATTTTTACAGAAAATTTAATACCGAAAAGCAGTACAAAAACTATTAAAGCTATAAGAATACCTAAAATAATAAAAAGTGTTTTCATATAACATATCCTCTATTTTAATATACCCATTATATTACAGTTACAATAAAGTTGCAAGATAAAAGTGTTGACCGTCGTCTCTTATATAATATATATAATTCATAATAGTATATTTTTTTAAAATTTTATAATATTTGATTACTTAATTACCTTGACAAACAGTT
This sequence comes from Acutalibacteraceae bacterium, assembly GCA_045533195.1. GTDB lineage: Bacteria > Bacillota > Clostridia > Oscillospirales > Acutalibacteraceae > SIG607. Next base: position 12,316 of record JAZSHI010000012.1, on the reverse strand, counting down.
CTCATTATGGTATTATAAATCAAATAAATCTGATTCGGCTTTTGCCGGCAGGCTATAACTTATGCTTTTGACATAAAGGGAACACCTTGCCGGTCGGCGAGGCTGTTTTTTTGTGTAAATAACTTTTAGGAGGGTACTTATGAAAATGCTGCTTAAAAATGCAAAGGTTTACTACGGCGGACAGTTTTCAGTACAAGATATTATTATCTCCGACGGCAAAATATCAGCAGTCGGACGTGATTTGTTTTCTCCCTCTGCTATTTGCTTTGATTTAAAAGGGCTTACTGTTTTTCCCGGTTTCGTTGATGTTCACGTTCATCTTCGAGAGCCGGGCTTTTTTTATAAGGAAACTATAAAAAGCGGCACTTTAGCCTCGGCAGCAGGCGGCTATACCGACGTTTGCTCAATGCCTAATCTAAAACCTTGTCCCGATACCCTTGAACATTTAAGGGAACAGCTTGATATAATAGAAAAGGATGCCTTAGTTCACGTTCATCCCTTTGGTACTATTACAAAAGGTCAGAAGGGTGAAGAACTCTCCGATATGGCTGATATGAAGGATTACGTAATCGGCTTTTCCGACGACGGCAGGGGAGTGCAGAGCAAAAGTATGATGCTTTCTGCTATGAAAAAGGCCAAAGAACTTGATAAAATTATTTCCGCCCACTGTGAAGATAATAATCTGCTTTTCGGCGGATATATCCATGACGGTGAATACGCAAGAAGGAACGGCCACAAAGGAATCTCGTCTGAAAGTGAATGGGGCCCCATAAAGCGTGATATAGAGCTTATAAAGGAAACAGGCTGCAAATACCACGTTTGCCACATTTCTACCAAGGAAAGCGTTGAGCTTATAAGAAATGCAAAAGCGCAGGGAATTGATATAACAAGCGAAACAGGTCCTCACTATCTTACTATGAATGATATGATGCTCAAGGATGAGGGCAGATTTAAAATGAATCCGCCGATTCGTAGCGAAGAGGACAGACTGGCGCTTATTGAAGGCTTAAAGGACGGAACGATTGATGTAATTGCCACCGACCACGCTCCCCATAGCGCTGAAGAAAAATCAAAAGGACTGAGTAATAGTCTTATGGGTGTAGTAGGAATTGAGACTGCTTTTGCGGTATGCTACACAAAACTTGTGAAAACGGGTATAATAACCCTTGAAAAGCTCACCGAACTACTAAACTGTAATGCTAAAAAGCGTTTCGGCATAGGCGGTGAAATAAAGGTGGGAAGCTACGCTAATCTTACTGTATTTGATCTTGAAGAAAAATATACGGTAAAAAGTGAAAACTTCTTATCTTTAGGTAAAGCAACACCCTTTGAAAATGAAGAGCTTTACGGAAAATGCAAACTCACTTTATGTGACGGCAAAACAGTATTTAATGATTTAAAAATATAATGGAGGATAAGAAAAATGGCTAAAAGAACAGATATTAAAAAGGTACTAATCATCGGCTCAGGCCCTATTGTTATAGGTCAGGCGGCTGAATTTGACTATGCAGGTACTCAGGCTTGTCTTGCACTTAAAGAGGAAGGATACGAGGTTATTCTTTGTAACTCCAACCCTGCAACAATTATGACCGATACAACGGTTGCTGACAAGGTTTATATGGAGCCTTTAACCCTTGAATACATTGCAAAAATTCTCCGTTATGAGCGTCCTGACGCTATCGTTCCCGGAATAGGCGGACAGACCGGACTTAATATTGCTATGCAGCTTGAAAAGAAGGGCATTTTAAAGGAGTGCGGTGTTGAACTTCTTGGTACTTCAAGCGAGAGTATCGAACGCGCTGAGGACAGAGAACTCTTTAAGGAGCTTTGTCAGTCTATTGGAGAACCCACCATTCCTTCCGAAATCACCTATAGCCTTGATGAAGCAAAAATAGCTGCTGAAAAAATCGGTTACCCCGTTGTTCTTCGTCCTGCCTTTACTTTAGGCGGTACAGGCGGGGGCTTTGCCAATAACGAAGAAGAACTTATAGAAATCGGTCTTAACGCATTTAAGCTTTCTCCCGTACATCAGGTTCTTATTGAAAAGAGCGTTAAGGGTTATAAGGAAATCGAATTCGAGGTTATGCGCGACTCCAATGACCACGCTATAACCATCTGCGGTATGGAAAATATTGATCCTGTTGGTGTTCATACAGGCGACTCTTTGGTTGTTGCTCCTATTATGACACTTAACGACCATGACTTAAAGATGCTTAATGATTCTGCAATTAAGCTTATTAAAGAACTTAAAATCTGCGGCGGCTGTAACGTTCAGTTTGCTCTTAACCCAAACAGCAGCGAATACTATCTTATTGAAGTAAACCCCAGAGTTTCCCGTTCTTCCGCCCTTGCTTCTAAGGCTTCGGGTTACCCAATTGCGAGAGTTACCGCTAAAATTGCTCTCGGTATGGCTCTTGAAGAAATTGCAATTGCAAATACTAATGCAGCTTTTGAACCTAAGCTTGACTACGTAATTGCAAAGCTTCCCCGTTTCCCCTTTGATAAGTTTACCAATGCTTCTAATCTCCTCGGTACTCAGATGAAGGCAACAGGCGAGGTTATGGGCATAGGCAGTAATCTTGAGGAATGTCTCTTAAAGGGCATCCGTTCTCTCGAAATTGGTGTAAACCATCTTTACCATCATAAGTTCGATGATATGACAGATAATGAGCTTAAAGAATATATTAAAGAATTCAGAGACGATAATATTTTTGCTATTGCCGAACTCCTTTACAGAGGCGCTACAGTTGAAGAAATTCACGAAATAACAAAGATTACCGCTTTCTTCCTTGAAGCAATTAAAAATATTATTGATATGGAAGAAAATCTTAAGGCTCATCCCTTTGACCTCGAAGTATTAAAGGCAGCCAAGAAGATGGGCTTCTCCGATAAATACACCGCAAGAATGTGGAAATGTGACGAACTTGACGTATATAACTTTAGAAAAGAAAATAATCTTTTCCCCGTATTCAAAATGGTTGACACCTGTCATACCGGCGCATACATTCCTTACTTCTATTCTTCCTATACAGGTGAAAATGCTTCACGCCTTACCGAAAAGAAGAAAATTGTTGTGCTTGGCGCAGGTCCTATCCGTATCGGTCAGGGTGTAGAATTTGACTACTCCACCGTTCACGCTGTTACCACCATTAAAAATTCGGGTTATGAGGCTATCATTATAAACAACAACCCTGAAACAGTTTCTACCGACTATACTACGGCAGATAAGCTTTATTTCGAGCCTCTTACTCCCGAAGATGTTATGAATATCATTGAGTTTGAAAAGCCTGAGGGCGTTGTTGCTTCTCTCGGCGGTCAGACTGCAATTAACCTTGCTGAACCTCTTATGAAGAGAGGGGTTAAGATTATCGGTACAGACTGCGAAGCTATTGAACGCGCTGAAAATCGTGACAGCTTTGAAAAACTCCTAACCGAACTTAATATTCCTCAGCCTAAGGGCAAGGCAGTAACAAGTATTCAGGCAGGACTTGATGCCGCAAATGATATCGGCTATCCCGTGCTTGTTCGTCCCAGCTTCGTTCTCGGCGGCAGAGCTATGCAGATAGTTGCTAACGAGGATCAGCTTCGCCACTACCTTAAGACCGCTGTTGAAATCGACGAGGACAAGCCTGTTTTGGTTGATAAATACATTCAGGGTAAAGAGGTTGAGGTTGACGCTATTTGCGACGGCAGAGACGTATTTGTCCCCGGTATTATGGAGCTTGTTGAAAGAACCGGTGTGCACTCAGGTGACTCTATCAGCGTATATCCCACCTTCAGTATTTCCGATAAGGTAAAAGGAATTATCCTTCAGTATGCTAAAAAGCTTGGTGTAGGAATAGGCATTGTAGGTCTTTATAATATTCAGTTTATCGTTGACGAAAAGGACGACGTTTATATTATCGAGGTTAACCCCCGTTCTTCACGTACCGTTCCTTTCCTTTCAAAATCTACAGGCTATAGCCTTGCGGATATTGCTACCGAGGTTATCTTAGGCAAGAGCCTTAAAGAGCTTGGTATATTCAGCCTTTATCCCGAAGAAAAGAAACGCTGGTACGTAAAGGTTCCCGTATTCACCTTCAATAAGCTTCGCGGACTTGACGCTTACCTTTAGCCCGAAATGAAATCTACCGGTGAAGCAATAGGCTATGACGACAAGCTTAACCGTGCGCTCTATAAAGCGCTTCAGGCTTCGGGAATGAAGCTTCAGAACTACGGTACTGTTCTTGCTACCATAGCAGACAAGGACAAAGAAGAAGCATTGCCTCTTATCCGCCGTTTCTATGAGCTTGGCTTTAATATTGAGGCAACTAAGGGTACTGCACAGTTCCTTAAGGAGCATGGTATAAGAACCCACGTACTTGCTAAGATTAACGAAGGCAGCGAGGAAATTCCCAACGCTATCCGTCAGGGACATATTGCTTACGTTATTAATACAAAGGATATTTCTTCTCAGGGTATGACCAGTGACGGTGTTGAAATCAGAAAACTTGCTACCGAAAACAACGTTACTATATTTACCGCTCTTGATACTGTTAAGGTTTTACTTGACGTATTAGAGGAAACTACCCTTACTATTTCCACTATCGATGCATAAAAAGGTGAAAAAAGTGAAACAACAAATAGTTGAAATCCTTAGCAATGAAAAAATTGCTAAGGATATAATGAAAATGGTGCTTAGGGGAGAAACTTCTTGTCTAACACGCCCCGGACAGTTTATAAATATTAAGCTGGAGGGTAAATATCTTCGCCGTCCAATTTCGGTTTGTGACTACGATAATGAGACAATTACCATTATCTATAAAATCGTAGGAAGCGGAACCGAGCAGCTTTCTTTAATGAAAGCAGGGGAGAGCCTTGACATTTTAAACGGTCTGGGCAACGGCTTTGACACATCTCTTTCGGGAGAAAATCCTGTTGTTATCGGAGGCGGTGTGGGTGTTCCCCCAATGTACGGCGTAGCAAAGGAACTTGCAAATAAAGGCGTTAAGCCTACCGTTATCTTAGGTTTTAACAGTAAGGATGACATTTTTTACAAAGAAGAATTCGAAATGCTGGGCGCAACCGTTTACATAACCACTGCAGACGGCAGTTTTGGTACAAAGGGCTTTGTTACCGATGTGCTTAAGGATTTAAACTATTCTTATTTCTTCACTTGCGGCCCTATGCCTATGTTTAAGGCTATTGAAGGTGTTGCTAAAGGAAGCGGTCAGTATAGCTTTGAAGAAAGAATGGGATGCGGCTTTGGCGCTTGTATGGGTTGCTCCTGCAAAACAAAATATGGCAACAAGCGTATTTGTAAAGACGGCCCTGTGCTTATAAGGGAGGAAATAATATGGTAAATTTATCGGTTGACCTTTGCGGTATAACGCTTGATAATCCCGTTATTCCTGCTTCGGGCACTTTTGGATTTGGCTATGAATTTGCCGAAATATATGACATTAACTGTCTTGGTACTTTTTCCTTTAAGGGTACTACCAAGGATGCACGTTTTGGTAATCCCACACCCAGAATTGCTGAATGTGAAATGGGAATGATAAACGCTGTAGGGCTTCAGAACCCCGGTGTTGAAGCGGTAATAAATAATGAGCTTCCTTTACTTAAAAAGTGCTTTAATAAGCCTGTTATGGCAAACGTCAGCGGTTTTGCTATTGAAGATTATGCTTATACCTGCGAAAAACTTGACAAAGAAGAGCAGGTTGGTTGGCTTGAAGTAAATGTTTCCTGTCCCAACGTTCACGGCGGAGGTATGAGCTTCGGTACTTCTCCCGAAGCAGCAGCCGAGGTCACAAGGGCTGTAAAGGCTGTAACAAAAAAGCCGGTTATTATTAAACTTTCTCCCAATGTAACCGACATAGTGTCTATCGCAAAGGCTTGTGAAGAAGCGGGAGCAGATGGAATAAGTATGATAAACACCCTTCTCGGTATGAGAATTGATTTAAAGACCAAAAAGCCTGTAATTGCCAATAAAATGGGCGGTTTTTCGGGCCCTGCAATAAAACCTGTTGCCGTGCGTATGGTATATCAGGTTTATGAGGCAGTTAAAATACCTATTGTCGGTATGGGTGGTATTTCTTCTGCAGAGGATGTTATAGAAATGATGCTTGCGGGCGCTTCGGCTGTAGAGGTAGGAGCCGCAAATCTCATTGATCCTTTTGTTTGCAGAGATATAATAAATGACTTACCCCGTGTTATGAATAAATACGGTATTAAAGATTTAAAAGAAATTATAGGAGGCGCTCATTAATGGGTAAAGACGTAATCATTGCTTGTGACTTCTCTTCAAGAGAGCAGGTTTTTAGTTTTCTTGATAAGTTTACCGGCAGAAAACCTTTTGTAAAAATCGGTATGGAGCTTTTCTATGCTGAAGGTCCTCAGATTGTTAGGGATATTAAAGCGCGAGGACACAAAATTTTCCTCGATTTAAAGCTTCACGACATTCCCAATACCGTTAAAAAGAGTATGGCTGTGCTTAGCGGTCTTGACGTTGATATGACCAATCTTCACGCCGCAGGTACAATTACTATGATGCAAGGCGCTTTAGAGGGACTTACCCGTGAGGATGGCAGCCGTCCCTTGCTTATTGCCGTAACTCAGCTTACCTCTACCGATCAGGAGCGTATGGAAAACGACCTTCTTATTAAAGAGCCTATTGATAAGGTTGTTATGCATTATGCTAAAAATGCCGCTGTAGCAGGTCTTGACGGTGTAGTTTGTTCTCCTTTAGAGGCAGAAAAGGTGCATAATACTTGCGGTGCTAACTTCCTTACTGTTACCCCCGGTGTTCGTTTTGCAGACGGAGATATCGGCGACCAAAAGCGTGTTATGACTCCTGCCGAGGCTAAGAAAATCGGCAGTGACTATATCGTTGTAGGCAGACCTATTACTGCTGCCCAGGATCCCGTTGCTGCATACGAAAGATGCGTAGCTGAATTTTGTGATTAAGGAGAATTATTATGGAAAGCTATAAAAGAGAGTTTATACAGTTTTTAGAGGGCGCAGGGGTACTTAAATTTGGCGATTTTACTGCTAAAAGCGGAAGAAAAATCCCTTACTTCATTAATGCAGGTGACATTAAAACAGGCGACCAGATTATGAAGCTCGGCGAATTTTATGCAAAGGCTTATTTTGAAAAGGTTGGAAATAAACGTACTGTTCTTTACGGTCCTGCTTACAAGGGTATTCCTATTGCGGTTTCTGTTGCTTGTGCACTTTCCAGAGAAGGTCTTGACGTGCCCTTCTTCTTTAACAGAAAAGAGGAAAAGGACCACGGCGAAGGCGGAGTTTTCGTTGGCTATAAGCCTCAGGAAAACGAAGAAATCGTTATCGTTGAAGACGTTATTACCGCAGGTACCGCTATCAGAGAGAGTATGAATATTCTTTCTTCCTTAAAGGGAACAAAGGTTGCCGCTACCTTCGTAATGGTTGACAGAAAAGAAAAGGGCCAGACTGAAAAAAGCGCTATGGCTGAAGTTGGCGAGGAATTCGGTTTCCCCGTATATTCGGTTGTTGACGTTTATGACATTATTGAATATCTTGAAGAAGATGAAAAAAACAAAGAAAACGTTGACCGAATTAAAGCTTATTTAGAGATTAACGGAGCAAAAGCATAATGAGACATCTTATTGATATTTTAGAGCTTTCTCTTAGTGAACTTGACAGCCTTGTGGCTACCGCTTCGGATATAATTGATAATCCGAGCAAATATAGCCAAAAGTGTAAGGGCAAAAAACTTGCCACCCTTTTCTTCGAGCCGTCAACAAGAACCCGTTTAAGCTTTGAAGCTGCTATGTATGAGCTTGGCGGAAACGTGTTGACTATGGCAGATGCTTCTTCAAGCTCTGCTTCAAAGGGCGAGAGTGTAGCAGATACTGCTAAAATGATTTCCTGCTATGCCGATATTATTGCTATGCGCCATCCTAAAGAGGGCGCACCCTTGGTGGCTTCTAAAAACGCTACCATTCCTGTTATTAATGCAGGTGACGGCGGACATCATCACCCCACTCAAACCCTTGCAGACCTTCTTACCATTCACAGAGAAAAGGGAAGATTTGGTAATCTCACCATCGGTCTTTGCGGTGACTTAAAGTTCGGCAGAACGGTACATTCCCTTATTCACGCTATGTCAAGATACAAAAATATAAATTTTGTGCTTATTTCTCCCGAAGAGCTTCGCGTTCCTGAATACGTTAAAAATATAATCGTTGATGCGGGACACAGCTTTAAAGAGGTTAAGAGTCTTGATGAAAGCATAAATGACCTTGATATTCTTTATATGACAAGAGTTCAGAGAGAGCGCTTCTTTAACGAGGAGGAGTATCTACGTCTTAAAGACAGTTATATTTTAACTGTTGATAAATTAAATTCGGCTAAAGAAGACCTTGTTATAATGCATCCGCTACCCAGAGTTAACGAAATAAGCGTTGCCGTTGATAACGATAAACGTGCCTGCTACTTTAAACAGGCTCTTTACGGAAAATATATGAGAATGGCGCTTATTCTTAAACTACTTGAAATCGAATAGGGGGAGTATGCATGAATATTGATTCCATTAAAAACGGTTTCGTTATTGACCACATAAAAGCAGGTAAGGGGATGGATATATACCGTCTTTTAAAGCTTAAAAGTCTTTCCTGTCCCGTTGCTATGATTATGAGCGCTCAAAGCGGGAAAATGGGCAAAAAGGATGTTATTAAAATTGACGGTGCCATTGACCTTGATATGCACATTTTAGGCTACGTTGACCCCGATGTTACGGTTAACGTTATAAAGGATTCGGTTATTGTGGAAAAGAAAAAAATCGAGCTTCCCGAAAAACTTACCGATATAATTTTCTGCAAAAATCCAAGATGCATTACCTCCTGTGAGCAGGAGCTGTCTCACGAATTTGTTCTTGCTGATAAAGCAAGACGTATTTACAGATGCATTTATTGTGACGCAGAGGCGTAATAAACTTTAAAGCCTTCTTTGAAAAAAACTTCTTAGAAGGCTTTTAATTTTTCTGTAAAGGTAAACAATAAGTGTGAAAATACGGTTTGAGTGAAAATAGTTTCCAAATGTATGGAGGAATGATGGAAATTGCGAAAAGTTGCGAAAAAAGTCTTAAATTCTCTATAAATTGCTTGTATTTTTGGAATAAATATGCTATAATTTTTACAATTGGTTAAAATTTTCACGGTAACGTTTTAAAGGAGTTTTATATATGAAAAAACAACTTTTACTTGTAACTTCTCCCCCTGCTTGCGGCAAGACCTTTGTTTCAAAAATGTTGGCAACAAATCTTGAACACGTTGTATATCTTGACAAGGATACTCTTATTCCTCTTTCAAACGTTGCATACAGAGTAGCAGGTGAAGAAATCAACCGTTCCTCTCAGTTCTTCGAGGACAACATCAGAAACGTTGAATATGAAGTTGTTTTAGACCTTGCTTTCGAAGCGCTGCAGTATGAGGATATTGTTCTTATCAATGCTCCATTTACCAGAGAGATAAGAGATACCGAATATATGATTTCTTTGAGAAAGAAGCTCAGAGAATACGGTGCTTCACTTACTGTTGTTTGGGTACAGACCGACCTTGAGGTTTGTAAGCAGAGAATGATTGACAGAAACTCCGAAAGAGATATATGGAAAATCGAACACTGGGATGAATATATCAAGACCAGAGATTATTCCATTCCCGAAAACCTTATGGACCCTTCCATTGTTGATCAGTTCCTTATTTTCAAAAACTCTTCCGAAGAAGAATATCAGACTTCTATGAAAGAAATTATTAAGATTCTTCAGGAAGGATTATAAATCGAATTTTTCTGTATTTTTTAAAGCAATTAAAAAGCACAACATCACTTTTGATGTTGTGCTTTTTCTTAATAAAAGGTTGCAAGTTCTTCTAAGGGTGGTGAGGTTTTGATAACCTCTTTAACCGTTAGTACGGGACCTTTTTTGCCGTACATTTTGTGTTTTTTGAGTTCGATTTTTGCCGTAACTATTATCCAGTCACGTTGAATCAGCGTTTCACTTGCTGACCAATCGCATACAATTCCCGAATAGGTTATATCGTCAGCGCAACAGGTCATAATGTGCCTACCTACAACAAAGCTTCCTTTGGGCATATCGCTATTTTTTGCCACAATACCCTTAAATTTTACGGTTTTGCCGTCGTACTTTGGAAGCTCCTCGGTCATATCTCTGTACCATATTGCATAGTCTCTGTCATTAATTTCAATAACGGGAGCGTCGATGTCGAAGGGCAGGGGGTCTTCAATATCGTCATAAGCTACACTGCCGTCTTTGTATTCATAGGCAATATCGGCTCTTCTGCTTATTCCTCTTACGATTTTGTGAAGCGCCATTCGGTCAATAGAATCGCTATAACGGTTGAATATTATAAGCTCAGCGCCGTTTAGCTTATCTACAACCAAGCTTCTCATATTTGCGTTATAGGTAACAGCAGTATTGGCGTCCATCATCATAAATTCCTGATAGATTATAAAGTCATTAGGCATAGCTGAATATAAAGAACTTAGCTGCCACATACCGTTATATTCAATTATAACCCTTGTAGCTTTGGTTTCTTTTATAAAGGAATCAAAAAGCTCTGCTGAAAGTTCGCTTTCCTCTTCAACGGTCTTTATAATAACCTCGCCGCCTGAGTAGGCAGAGGTGTCATATTCCTCTTCGCCTTCTTCACAAAGTACCAAAAGGGTAGGCTCTTTGCTTTCAAAACGCTTGTCCTTTAAGGTTTCGTCTATAAATTTTGTTTTGCCGGCATCTAAAAAACCGGTAAAAAGATATACGGGAATATCCATTTTTTAACCTCTACAGTCTAAATATTTCTTTAAGCTTTTCTTCGTTTAAATCTTTGCCTATTACACAAAGTCTGCCTATAACACCGGCATTTCCTTCTCTTATGTTGGTTTCAGCAGGAACGTAATCAAAGTGAAGCCAGGCGTTTTCGCCCTCCACAATACCCTTTGCACGAAGCACGGTTCCAAAGGAAGAATCGTTTTCTATCGTTTCTAAAATGTTTTCCAGTTCTTCTACAGTATATTTATTTACTGTTTCACTACCGAAACTGGTAAATACTTCATCAGCGTGATGGTGATGGTGGTCGTGGTCGTGACAACCGCAACTGCACTCTTCCCCGTGGTCGTGGTGATGTTCGTGATGGTGTTCGTCCTCGTGATGATGGTGATGATGGCCGCACTCCTCATCGTGATGGTGGTGATGATGGTGGTGACATTCGCAGTTTTCATCATCACATTCTTCACCTTCGTGATGGTGATGCTCTTTTTCCAGCTCTTCTAAATCGTGACTTAAACTGTTTTTCTGTTCAAGAGCAGAAAGAATAACCTTGCCGTCGATTTCATCCCAATCGGTAGTGATAATAACAGCCTTTTCGTTGAGTCCTTTTATAAGTTCAACCGCTTTTTTAAGCTTTTCTTCGCTTATGTCTTTGGTACGGCTTAAAATAACAGCGCCTGCATTTTCAATTTGGTTGTTATAGAACTCACCGAAGTTCTTCATATAAATTTTTGCTTTGGTAGCATCGGCAACGGTTATAAAGCTGTTAAGCTGGATATCCTCTATCTGAAGACCTTTTACCGCCTTGATAACGTCGCTTAATTTTCCTACACCCGAAGGCTCGATAAGTATTCTGTCAGGAGAAAACTTTTCAATAACTTCCCTTAAAGAAGCGGCAAAATCGCCTACCAAGGAACAGCAAATGCATCCCTGATTCATTTCGGTAATCTGAACGCCTGCTTCCTTTAAAAAGCCCGAGTCAATACCGATTTCGCCAAATTCGTTTTCGATAATAACAATTTGCTCACCCTCAAAGGCTTCCTTCAAAAGTTTTTTAATAAGCGTGGTTTTACCCGCACCCAAAAATCCCGAAAAAATATCAATCTTAGTCATTTAAATTACCTCTTTTATAATTTTAACTACGTTATTATACTACATTTATTTAAAAAATGCAAATTTATTCTAAAAAAACAAGACAGCCGTATGACTGTCTTGTTTTGGTGCACCTGAGCATTCTATAATCGAACCGTTTACCTCTTTTAAGGTTACGGTTTTGCTTGCTTCCTTATAATTAAATGTTATGACCAATTTATCGTCGTAAAGATATACGGCGTTTACAAAAATGTCAATCAGTCTCTGTTTGTGTTCCTTCGTTTCTAAGCTCATGTTCTGAATATGCCTGAGCCATAATACTAAGCCCTCTTTCGTGATGGTGGGCTTCTTCATTTCTTCCTTGATGAGCTTTAATTTAATCTCATCTCTCGTCTGCTCCAACTCAATCATTCTTTGTTTTGT
>JAZSHI010000050.1:0-52998 GCA_045533195.1 Acutalibacteraceae bacterium | reverse complement strand
ATCTTGGTTTTTGTATGGAGTGTTATGCTACCCATTATTACGACAAAGACGATTTGGATGAGTATGGCAAACCTACACGTAAACCCATCCCCGAAGAAGCCTTTATTGACATAGCTATAGACCACGGCTTGGCTTCGCCCGCTACTGCCGATAAAACATACCGCAAAGCACTCAGCAAAATGAAAAAGGAACTGAAAAAGCAAGATATAGACAAGGCATAAAACAAAAAAGCCCCGTTAGGAATGCAGAAATCACTGCGCTCCTAACGGGGCTTTCGCAAATTTATCTCGTATTCAATCAACGGGATGCAAAATTACATCAACTTGAGATAAAGGTCCTTGATTTCTTCAACGCTGGTTTCACGCGGATTGCCGGGGCGGCACGCATCATCGAAAGCAGACTGAGAAAGGAAGTCAATATCGTCTTTCTTTACGATTTCTTTGAGGTCGGCAGGAATACCAACATCAGCAGAAAGCTTTTTAACAGCATCAATAGCGGCTTTTCTTGCATCTTCCAAGGTCATAGCGTCAACACCATCTACGCCCATAGCCTTAGCGATATCTCTGTACTTTTCACCGGTTTCAGGAGCGTTGTATTCCATAACGGTAGGGAGAATAATAGCGTTAGCTACACCGTGAGGAGTATCATACAAAGCACCGAGAGGATGAGCCATAGAGTGAACAATACCAAGACCTACGTTACTAAAGCCCATACCTGCGATATACTGACCGAGAGCCATGCCTTCTCTGCCTTCATCGGTATTAGCAACAGCACCACGGAGGCTCTTTGCGATGATTTCAATAGCTTTGATATGGAACATATCACTCATTTCCCAAGCACCCTTGGTGATATAGCCTTCAATGGCGTGGGTAAGAGCATCCATACCGGTTGCGGCAGTAAGACCTTTGGGCATAGAAGCCATCATATCGGGATCAACAACAGCAACAACGGGGATATCGTGAACGTCCACGCAAACCATTTTGCGATTCTTTTCGGCATCGGTAATAACATAGTTAATGGTTACTTCTGCAGCAGTACCTGCGGTAGTGGGAACTGCGATAATGGGAGTGCAGGGGTTCTTAGTGGGAGCCACACCTTCCAAAGAGCGAACGTCGGCGAATTCGGGATTTTCAATAATAATACCGATAGCCTTTGCGGTGTCCATAGAAGAACCACCGCCGATGGCTACGATGCAATCTGCACCGCTTGCCTTAAAAGCTGCAACGCCGTTCTGAACGTTTTCAATAGTAGGATTTGCTTTAATCTCGCTGTAAATATCATAAGCGATGTTAGCATTATCAAGAATATCGGTTACCTTCTTAGTAACTTCAAACTTGATAAGGTCGGGATCGGAGCAAACGAAAGCCTTTTTAAAGCCTCTTGCCTCGATTTCGGTTGCGATTGCGTTAATCGCACCTTTGCCGTGATAGCTGGTTTCGTTGAGTACGAATCTGTTTGCCATTTTAGTTTTCTCTTTTATTAAATATTTTCAATTTTGATAAGACTTGTATTGCCGGAGGTGCCGCTTGTATCGCCACCCGTTATAATAATTTTATCACCTTTGTCAAGGAAAAGTTCCTGTTCGGCAATCTTCTTTGCTGTGTAGAACAAAACGTCGGTTGAACTGAAACGCTCACACATAGCAGGGATAACACCCCAAGAGAGAGCAAGTCTTCTCCATGTGCGTTCATCGGTTGTAAGACCGAGAATAGGAACGGGAGAACGGAAACGGGATACCATTCGTGCAGTCATACCCGAAAGTGAGCAAGCAACGATTGCTTTAGCGTTAAGGTCAATCGCCATTCCGCAAGTTGAGTGGGAAATAGCATCAACCGAATCTCTAATTTCAAAAGCCGCATTATGAAAGCGTTTATTATAGTGAATATTACTTTCGGTGGTTTCGGCAATTTCAGCCATTGTTCTCACGGATTCAATAGGATATTTACCTGCGGCAGTTTCACCCGAAAGCATAATAGCGCTTGTGCCGTCATAAACCGCATTAGCAATATCCGATATTTCTGCTCTCGTAGGACGAGGATTGGATATCATCGATTCAAGCATTTCGGTGGCAGTGATAACTCTCTTACCGAGCAAGCGGCACTTGGTTATCAGCTTCTTCTGAATTGCAGGGAGCATTTTGAAGGGAATTTCAACGCCCATGTCACCACGAGCAATCATAATACCATCGCACTCTTCACAGATTTCTTCGATATTATCAAAGCCGGACTGATTTTCAATTTTAGCAATCAATTCAATATCATCGGCATTTAATTCTTTGAGATAATTATGGACATCAATAAGATCTTGCTTCTTGGAAACAAAAGAACAAGCAATATAGTCCACATCGTTCTGAACGCCGAAAGCGATATCCTTTTTATCCTGTTCGGAAAGATATTCTTGTTTCATTACTTTGCCGGGGAAGCTCATACTCTTGCGATCAGAAAGCTCTCCGCCGATGACAACAGTACATTCGATGTTTGTGCCGTCTATATTTACAACCTCAAATGTCAAAAGACCATTGTTAAGCAAAATGGTATCGCCCACCGAAAGCTCGTTAGGAAGATTCGGATAACTTACCGCAACTTTTGTTTCATCACCGATAATGTCATCGGTAGTGAATATGAATTTATCTCCGTCATTTAAGGTGATTTTTTGATTTTTAAAGGTTTTGATTCGATATTCGGGGCCTTTGGTGTCCAGCATAATCGCAATGGGCATTTTAAGCTCCGAACGAACCTTTTTAACAAGGTCAATTCTTCTTTGATGATCCTCATGAGTATTGTGTGAAAAATTGAGTCTTGCTACATTCATTCCGGCTTTGCAAAGTCCGGTTATTATTTTTTCGGTCTCACTCGCAGGGCCGATTGTACATACTATTTTTGTTTTACGCATATTACCTAACCTCCAAAAAAATGCCTGCTCTTTACACGAAGACAAGAAAATGTAAAGAACAGGCGTGAACAAAACAGACTATTTTAAAACGGCTACAGCATCGCCGATAGTCTTTTCAAAAGCCTCTCTGCCATACTTATCCACTTCGGCTTTGTTTTTCTCACCGTGGGTAAGGCAACCCGCGCCGCCGATACAACCGCCGACACAAGCCATACCTTCGATAAAGTTGGCATCAAGCACATTTTTACTCTTTTTGAGCAGTGCCATACGGCATTCTTCAATACCGTCACAAGGAATTGCTTTCAAATCGAACTCAATATTCTGTTCTTTAAGCCCCTGTGCAACAGCATCCGAAAGACCGCCGGAGCGAGCAAAAATTCTACCAAAATAAGAAGCATTGTCAAGCACATCTTCGGCAAGAGTTGTAATATCAATGTCCTTGCTGTCATAGAGGGCTTGCAGTTCTTCAAAGGTCATCACCGCATCCACGTACGGTTTTACGCTTTCAAGCTGCGCCTCTGCTTTTTTAGCAGTACACGGGCCGATAAAAACAACCTTAGCGTTTTCATCCGTACCCTTGATATATTTTGCCAAAGCTGCCATAGGCGAAAGGTTATGCGATACTAACGGCAGTAAATCCGGGAATGCCGACTTGATATACTGCACGAAAGCAGGACAACAAGAGCTTGTTAAAAATCCCTTTTCGGCAAGTTCCTTGGATTCGGCCTTCGCTACCATATCCGCACCGAGCGCCGCTTCAATAACGGTAAAGAAGCCTAAACTTTTAAGACCGGAAATAACCTGACCTAATTTTGCATAAGTAAACTGACTTGAAATAGACGGTGCTACAATAGCATAAACCTTATATTTCGTGTTATTCTCGCTGTTTTTAATGAAGTCAATAACATTCAGTATATAGGACTTATCCATAATCGCACCAAAGGGACACTGATAAACACAAGCGCCGCACTGAATGCACTTATTGTTGTCAATGGCGGCGGCATTATCATCATTGATGGAAATCGCTTTTACCTTGCAAGCAATCTGGCAAGGACGCTTGCGATTGACAATCGCAAAATAAGGACAAACCTTTGCACACTGACCGCATTCTACACACTTGGATTTATCAATGTGTGCCACATGGTTATGGTCAAAGGAAATTGCTCCTCTCTTGCAGACGTCTTCGCAACGGTGTGCAAGACAGCCACGGCAAGAGTCGGTCACCTCATAACCTGCTGCAGGACATTCGTCACAAGCGATATCAATAACCTCGATAACATTGGGGTTATCTTTATCACCGCCCATAGCAATCTTTACACGCTCGCCTAAAATGGCTCGTTCTTTATAAACACAGCAACGCATGGTGGAGGTTTTGCCGGGTACGATCATTTGGGGAATATCCATAATATTCTGAAGGAGAGTATCATTCCAAGCCTGACGCGCGACCTCACGCAAGACCTTATATTTCAGGTGTTGTACTTTAGTATCAAACTTACGCATTTAATTCCCTCCTTAGAAATAACTTACTTTTATTTTCTTTCCCATCTTTTTGAGGCACTTGGAAAGTTCCTCAACCAAGTTCATTTTAATATTAAAGTTGATAGGCAGATCGGGGTTCTGATGAGCAGGGTTTACTGCTCTGCCTACATAGAAGTTAATATCGGTTGCTTCCTCAAACAGTAAACGGCAGATCAGAGAGGCGCCGTCACGCTTGAAGCTCCAATGTTCATAATGCTTATTTTCGCCAAGATAATCCTTGGCATATTCAAGTACTTTATTTACGGTAATAACACCTTCGGTAACCAAATCCACACCTTCGATTTCTGCAATCGGAGGCACGTCGCTTGCTTCAAAATTAAGGCTTGCCTTAACAGGCTTACGAAGGAATTTTGCCGCAATAGAAGAGGTTGTTCCGCCGCAGATGATGTGCTTACCTTCTTTGGAGAAAAAGAGTGACATCATACGGTCGGCATCATCACGGTTAGACGGCGGGCCAAAGAGCATATTCATCGGCTCTCTTTTTCTGATGCGAACAACACAAGCAGTCGCATCATCTCCGGGCTTCTGTCCGTAGAGCTTATCACATTCATCTACGAGCATAGTAGACAATGTTTTAGCGGTATAGCCACAGTGAGAAAGCGATTCCATAAACGAGGCAATATCCTCACGCTTCCAACCGAAGTTATAAGCCGTACCGATACCGGCATGAGGACAACCGTCACTCATAGCGACAAAAATATCGTTTTCTTGCAGTTTGATAACTGATTTGTAAATCTTTTTACCGCCGATATTCATTTCGGTTTTGGGATAGTCCCAAACCGTTTCATCACGGATAACAATAGCATGAGGATTATCGTACTGAATAAGCTCAGCCACCTGATTGTTTTTAAGATGAATAATGGTAAAGGTGGAATAAGCCACACCACGAACCGAACAAACAGGTAATGTTGCGGCGATGGTTTCAACACATTCTTCCAAACTTAAACCCTCTGCCAACATTGTTGAAATGATTTTAGA
This sequence comes from Acutalibacteraceae bacterium, assembly GCA_045533195.1. Classification (GTDB taxonomy): domain Bacteria; phylum Bacillota; class Clostridia; order Oscillospirales; family Acutalibacteraceae; genus SIG607. Next base: position 47,589 of record JAZSHI010000050.1, on the reverse strand, counting down.
GGTAAGAGTCGAAAGAATACTTGCCTTAACGCCGCTACCGAGTCCGTCTGACAGCACGATAACAGTAGAATCATCACTGGGTTCTACAACGTCAACGTGGTCACCGCAAAGCTGCTCGCCGTAATGATTTATACTTTTGTATCCGATATCAGCACATAAATCATTCATCTTGGATTGACTCCTTTAATTTTGCGAGTGCAATTTTGGTTTCAGCGGCAGTTTCGCCGAGAAGCGATGCAATTTCCTGAACAATGCGCATCTGCTTATCAACAACCTTATCTGCAACCTCAATGGTCTGACGGCTTATGTTTTCTTTCTTTTCACGCTCATTTTGCTCATCGGTAATATCACGCATAATAGCAACCAACAAATGAGAATCCTTATCATAAACAACAGACTGCTCAACAAAGCGTTTATATTCAGCGAGATACACACGCTCATCACGCACGTTGCGACCGGTTCTGAGAACATCCATAAACACTTTAGGATCAAGAATGCGGATAACCTGATCGCCGAGAATATCATTTGCAGAACGAATATTCATAATATCCCGTGCCGCTTTGTTAATTTGCTGAACCTCCAACTGCTCGTTCAAAACAATAAGTCCGTTGGGGGTGTTATTTACAATAATATCCGAGAAGCTTTCTGCCTTATCCTTGAGGAAGGGCAAGCACATCGAGATTTCTGCCTTGCCCTGAATAATAGCGATTGCTTTTTCACGGCAGGTATTATAGCCGCAAGAACCACAGTTAAGTTCTTGAGAAGGCTTGAATTTACCCATCTGACGAAGGATATTCATAATCTCCATATCAGAAGGCATCTGAGAACGCTGCTCAATAAAAGCAAAGCTCTTTTTTAGTTCAATAGCCTTGGGCTGAGATACTTCAAAATCCTTTGTTCCTGCATATTCGGAAATAGCAATATAATCCTTAACAGCAGAGGAACGATGGTATTTTTCCATAACCGGACCGCCCACACAGCTACCAACACAAGCAGACATTTCGATAAAGCACTTATGAACCTTACCGTTTATAATATCTTTAAGTGCGGCAATACAATTATCAACACCGTCAAGGGCAAGATACGTATAGCCGGGGATATCCTGAGCCATTGTTTTAAGAACGCCGCCGGTTGTCGGGAAGAAACGAGCACGGGAACAAACGTCATTATCTACTTCCTGTTCCAGCTCGATTTTTTCCGCATTTAACCACTCGGTAAGTTCCTCAAAGGTGAGCACCGCATCTACGATGCCTTCATAATGCTCTGCCTCATCTTTTTTGGCAACGCAAGGGCCGATAAACACAGTCTTTGCATTAGGATATCTGCTTTTTATATCCTTGCAATGCGCATGCATAGGCGATACAACATCAGCCAAGTATTCAAGCGCCGTAGGAAAATGCTTTTGAATTAACAGATTGATAGAATGACAGCAGGATGTGATAATAACATCTCTCTCATCCTCACGGAGCATTCTTTCATACTCTGTTTTAACAATAGTGGCACCAACGGCAGTTTCCTCAACGTCATAAAAGCCCAGCTTCTTTAATGCTCTGCGCATAGCGTTGATACCAACGCCTTCATAGTTCGCAATAAAAGAAGGGGCAATACTTACGATTACGGGATCTCCGCTTTGGAGAAGAACCTTTGCCTTTTCGGTTTCGTCAACGATCTCCTTAGCATTCTGAGGGCATACAACAAAGCATTGACCGCAGAGAATACATTCGTTGCCGATAATATGTGCCTGATTTCCCGAAAAACGAATGGCTTTAACGGGACAATGGCGGATGCACTTATAGCAGTTTTTGCAGTTTGATTTTTTTAAGGTCAAACAATTCGGCATATCCCGTTACTTCCTTTCCAGTTTATTTAATACGTTTTCTTGGAGGAACTCCTTGAAGTTCTCCTTTGTAACGCCGACATGAATATCGTCATCGACCTGTATCGTAACACCGATACGGTTACACTTGCCGATACAAAAACTACCGGCAAGTGTAACTTCGTCTTCAAGATGATATTCTTCAACGGCTTTTTGCAGAAGTTCTACAATTTCGGGAGAACCCTTTAAGTGACAAGAACTACCTACACAAACCTGAATAATCATATTCTTATACCTTCGCTTTAATATTCTTCTCGAAGAATTCTTCTACGGTTTCGGGGGTTACGGAATGGAATGCATCATCAACGGTAACGCAAACACCCTGCTGGCATTTGCCCATGCAGAAGGTGCCGCCGAGTTCTACCTTATCGCCGAGATTGTTCTCAGCGATGAGGTACTGAAGCTGCTCTACTACCTGACGTGAACCTTTAATGTGGCAGGAACTACCGATACAAACTGTAACTTTCATTATTCTTTCTCCTTTATCCTTATTCGTAATCTACAACGTTTACCCAAGAGAGCAAGAACTCACGCTCTTTTTCATTGCCCTTAACAGACTGAGAAGCGGCAACGATGGGCATCCATTTCTGAACATACTGTTTTGCGGTGTTGCTCTTTTGGCAGAACAGGTCAAGGTACTTTTTAGCGCCGTCAATATCACCGTTCAACCAGAACAAGAGATAGGTACGGGCTGCATCGGCAGATGCGTTACCCTGAGTTGCGTGAGACCAGTCAAGGATATAGGGAGTGCCATCTTCAGCAATAATGATATTAGAGGGGTTGAAGTCGCCGTGGCAAACCTTGTTGTGCTTGGGCATACCTTCAAGACGGGTGTGGAGATCATAACGGGTGGTTGCATCAAGCTCAGTGTCAGAGATCTTGCGGTTCATTTTATCCTTAAGTTTGTTAAGGAGAGGGCATTTCTTTGCGTGAACAGAAAGCTGTAAATCAACGAGCAGTTCGAGATATTCATCATTCTTTTCGCTGTCTTCTTCCATAAGCTGAGCCAAAGTCTTACCCTTGATATACTCGGATACGATTGCCCATTTTCCGTCAACCATCGTTACTTCGAGGATCTTGGGGATGTTAAGACCGGTTTCTTCGATTCTTGCCTGATTTAAGGCTTCGTTCAAAACATCAGCCTTGGAATAATCATCGTTAAATACCTTAACGCATCTATCACCGTCACGGTAGATAGTTTTATTGTTTCTTACTGCGATAACTCTATCAAGTTTCATTTCTATTTCCTCCCTTAATTATGCTTTCTTGCCCTTGCGATAGGTAACTTTAACATCGTCAACCTTAGCAGGAGCAGCAACATCGGCTGCGGTGGGCTTCTTGGTTTCTACGAAATGCTTACCGTAATAAGCGTTCAGGTACATCTGTTTGAGTTCGCTCATCAACGGATAACGGGGGTTAGCACCGGTGCACTGGTCATCGAATGCCTGCTCAACCATGTCATCAAGGCGAGTGAGGAAGTCGTTTTCGTCAATACCGTAATCTTTGATGGTTTCTTTAATGCCAACCTTTGCCTTAAGGTCGTTAATAGCTTTGATAAGGTTTTCAAGCTTCTCTTCATCGGTCTTGCCGCCAAGGCCAAGGTAATCAGCGATTTCAGCATAGCGAGCAAGAGTATGAGGATGATCGTACTGAGAGAAGGTACCCATCTTTGCCGGAGCTTCGCTTGCATTGAAGCGGAGAACTTCTTCAATCATCAGAGCGTTTGCAACACCATGGGGCAAGTGATGGAAAGCACCGAGCTTGTGAGCCATCGAGTGACATACGCCGAGGAAAGCATTTGCAAAGGCCATACCTGCCATGGTAGCGGCGTTAGCCATCTTCTCACGTGCCTCAACATCGGTCTGACCGTTTTCATATGCACGGGGCAGATACTTAAAGATGTTCTTCAGAGCCTGAAGTGCAAGGCCGTCGGTGTAATCGGTTGCGAGCATTGCGGCATAAGCCTCAACAGCGTGAGTCACAGCATCGATACCGGAAGCAGCAGTAAGTCCCTTGGGAGCGCTCATGTGGAAGTCGGTGTCGATGATAGCCATATTGGGAAGCAATTCATAGTCAGCAAGAGGATATTTTACGCCGGTCTCGCCATCGGTAATAACAGCGAAGGGAGTAACCTCAGAACCGGTACCTGCAGAGGTAGGAACTGCGATAAAGTAAGCCTTTTCGCCCATCTTGGGGAATGTGTATACACGCTTACGGATATCAATGAAACGCATTGCCATATCCATAAAGTCGGCTTCGGGATGCTCGTAGAGAACCCACATAATCTTAGCAGCGTCCATAGCAGAACCACCGCCGAGAGCGATAATGGTATCGGGCTGGAAGGCAGCCATCTGCTTTGCGCCGTCCTGAGCGTTCTTCAAGGTAGGATCGGGCTGAACATCAAAGAATGTGGTATGAGCAATGCCCATTTCGTCGAGTTTATCAGTGATAGGCTTGGTGTAGCCGTTTTCATAAAGGAAGGTATCAGTTACGATGAATGCTTTCTTAGCACCGCGTACAGTTCTGAGCTCATCAAGAGCAACCGGCAGACATCCTTTCTTGATATATACCTTTTCAGGTGCACGGAACCAAAGCATATTTTCCCTTCTTTCTGCTACTGTTTTAATATTTAAGAGGTGCTTAACACCAACGTTGTCGGAAACCGAGTTACCGCCCCAAGAACCGCAACCCAAAGTGAGCGAGGGAGCGAGTTTGAAGTTGTAAAGGTCACCGATACCACCGTGAGAAGACGGGGTGTTTACGAGGATACGACAGGTCTTCATACGAGCCGCAAAAGCGCTCAATTTTTCCTGTTCGGTAATTTCGTTAAGATATACGGAAGAGGTATGACCGAAACCGCCGTCCTCTACCAGCTTTTCAGCCTTGTCAAGAGCCTCGGTGAAGTCCTTAGCTTTGTACATAGCAAGAACAGGGCTTAACTTTTCGTGTGCAAATTCTTCAGAAAGCTCTACGCTCTCAACTTCGCCGATAAGAATCTTGGTGCCTTCGGGAACGGTAACGCCGGCAAGCTCAGCAATCTTTGCGGCAGGCTGACCAACGATTTTTGCATTAAGAGCGCCGTTGATGATGATTGTCTTACGAACCTTCTCAGTTTCAGCAGGATTCAAGAAGTAGCAACCACGGGTAGCAAATTCTTCTTTAACTGCATCGTAAATGCTTTCAAGCACGATAACAGACTGCTCGGAAGCACAGATCATACCGTTATCAAAGGTCTTGGAGTGAATGATGGAGTTTACAGCAAGAAGGATATCAGCAGACTCATCAATGATAGCAGGAGTGTTGCCTGCACCAACACCGAGAGCAGGCTTACCGCTGGAGTAAGCAGCTTTAACCATTCCGGGGCCACCGGTAGCAAGGATGATGTCGGCTTCCTTCATAACAGTATTAGTCATATCCAAAGAAGGAACGTCGATCCAGTCGATGATGCCTTCGGGAGCGCCGGCTTTAACAGCAGCCTCAAGAACTAATTTTGCAGCAGCGATAGTGCTGTTCTTTGCACGGGGGTGGGGGCTGATGATGATAGCGTTACGAGTTTTAAGAGCGAGCAAGCACTTGAAGATTGCGGTAGAAGTGGGGTTTGTGGTGGGGATAACCGCCGCAATTACACCGATAGGCTCAGCAATCTTCTTGATGCCGTATGCCTTATCTTCTTCGATAACACCGCAGGTCTTGGTTTCCTTATAAGCATTGTAGATATACTCGGAAGCATAGTTATTCTTGATAACCTTATCCTCTACAATACCCATACCGGTTTCTTCAACAGCCATTTTAGCAAGGGGAATTCTTGCCTTGTTGGCAGCAGAAGCAGCAGCTAAGAAGATTTTATCTACCTGTTCCTGAGTATAGGTAGCAAATACCTTCTGCGCCTCTCTGGTGCGTGCAATAGCTTCTTCCAGCTTTTCCACGCTGTCTACGATTAAATAATTCTTGGTGTCCATTTTGTATCCTCCTAATTTAAATTACATAATTGATTGTTAAGGTGTGCAAGGGAAAGTGCTAAGTTTTCGTTTTGAAGCAGTATTCCGGCAGGAACCTTTAATTTGCAGGGAGCGAAGTTCCATATTGCCGTTATTCCGCTTTTAACCATTTGATCGCATACGGCTTGGGCTGAACCTTCGCCCACCGTAATGATGCCAAGCTGAACATTTTGCGTTTTGCAAAAGTATTCAAATTGATTCATCGGCAGAATTTCCGTTTTACCGGCCAGACTGATGATTTGCTCATTTGAGTCAAATGCCGCCGAGATTTCAACGCCGTATTTTTGGAATTCATCAAACTGGAGCAATGCTCTTCCAAGTTTTCCTGCGCCCACGAGTACCGCTTTTGTCGTTCGGTTATATCCTAAAGCTTCTTCAATTTGATTTATAAGCTCATTTGTGATATATCCAAGCTTCGGCTTTCCGGCACCACTTACTGATGCAAGGTCTTTCCTTACCTGAACATCGCCAAGACAAAGTTTTTTTGCAATGGCAGTTGCTGATATGTAAGGAACCTTGTCCGGCGGTAGTTCTCGAAGAAAATCAAGATATCTCGGAAGTCTGCCCAAAGTTGCCTTTGATACAGAAGCTTTTTCCATCGCACCTTCTCCTTTATCTCAAGTTCGTTATTATTTTAACAACTTTTTGAAGGCTTGAAAATTCTTAAAATGGATAATCGGTATTATCAATATCGATAACCCCTGTATCGATTACAAAAAACAAAGCCCAACCTCAATTAAGAGATTGGGCTTAAAAATATGAATTTATAGGTATTTTCTCTTGGATTCACACAGTTCGGTGATGAACTGTCTGTCCAGTTTCGATAACGTATATCCATTTTTATAAATTAAAACATCCTTATACACTTTTTTATTGTCGGCACATTTTCTTTGCACCAAGTTGTAACGTTCGAGCAAGCTCTTTGGTGCAGGCGATACCCACATAAATGTTTCGGAGTTTAGCGATAACAGATCAAATTGACTTGCACGCTCAAAGATAAAGATTCTTCGGTCAATATTATCCGGAAGTTCTTCCTTCACCACTTTTGAAAGCGGCATAGACGGTACATACGGATCAGCGTGAGCAATTTCAATATAATCTACTAAATCGTCAAAAGTGATTTCTTGCCTTTGAGCCAACGGATTATCAGCACTCATAATAAGTGAATATGTAAACTCAGTAACAAGTTCATATTGAAAACCTTTTTCTTCAAGCATGGCTTTGAAGTACTTATCATAGTTCTCAGCATAACGGATAATGCCGAGCTTATAATCATGGTTCAGCATATTGTGGATGGTGCGCTGTGAATTAGTTTCCTTATAAAATACTTCAGCGGCATCTTTTGAGAGTGATTTTGAGAAATTTGCAAAGGCTTCTGAAATATAACAGGCACGAGGAACGGAAATAGAAAACTTTTGTTTTTTTGGTGCGCCTGCCTTATAGAATTTTTCGACCTCGTCAATCTGACCGAGTATCCCTTTAGCAAAATTTATAAACTCCTCGCCTTCGGGGGTCAGCTTCATACCGTTTTGCGTACGGTCAAATATCGAAATACCAAGGTCGGTTTCAAGCTCTTTTATGGAACGGCTGATATTCGGTGCCGCAATTAAAAGCACTTCAGAGGCTTTACTAAGCGATCCTGCTTTGGCAACCTCCAGCGCGTGTTTCATATGTAATAGATTCAATAATCTTCACCACCATTTTGCACTGTTTTTTATATTATAACATTTTTCATCAATAAAATCAATGTGTTTTGCTCTTCAAATTACTAAGCGGCAGAGATTTCTCCCTGCCGCTCTAATTGTTATGTATAAATTAGTTCAACATTTACAACTTCTGTAACCCTTTGACGGATGTTGTTCATCCGACCAACCCACTCCATTTGATTATCCGTCTTGAGTTGTTCGGTCACACCCTCACGCTCTGCCATTTGACTAACTAAGCGGTTGAACATTTCTTCTGCCTCCCTATTCAACTGCAAGAGGTAATAGTAGAGTTTGTTTTCGCTTTGCATTTTATTATAAAACGCTTTGCTATGTTTTTGGATATACCTCAAATGTCGTTGACCCCATACACCAATCGGCTCATGTTCGGGCTCATCCTCACCGGCGATAATATAGTAATCACCACAAAGTTGATATTTGAGCCCCGTTCTTTCGTCTGTAATAAAACTCGCTAACTGTTCCATAATTAAGCCTCCTTATATACAACTTTAAGTTTCTTTTGTTTTGAGTGAATAACCTTTAATAAAACTTCATCCAAAGCATCAGTATATTTTCCATCGGCAATAAGTTTATTTCTCATTTCATTCATACAGTTCACAACCACACGACGTCCAAAGTCATCGAGCGCTATATAATATTTCTTTTCTTTCATATCGCTTACTCCTTTAGCAAATCCTGAAAAGGCGCCTCATCCGATACAAAGGTGTCGTAGGTGAAGTTGGCACCAAGTCGAAACCCCATGATAAAACTATCAAAGTTCGATTCTCCGTTAACTACGCTCCAAGCATTTACAAAGTCGAGAAACTTTTGTTTGTTCTCACCCGAAAGAGCTTCGGTTAAAAATTCTTCATTTAACATCAGCACTTCCATCTGCTTCTGTACAGCCTTATTCTGTTTGGTGCTTCTTGCTTGTGGATCGAGATTGCCATAATAGAATTCTTCAATAAATTTTCCCATAAAATAACCTCCTTTAAGTTTCTGTAATAATTGTACTTAAAGAAGCTTTGATAGTCGAATGTACCGATATAAAAAGAAAAAGGGCAAGAAAAAAGAGAGAAGACTAAACTTCTCTCAATTCTCTTGCCCGCAATGCTCGTACCTTTAGGAAACTGTCCTTAAGGGTACGACCCATTCGAGTCCGATTTTTTTATTGCTATTCACTTCTAAGCGCTACTACAGGATCTTTTTTGGCGGCGCTTCTTGAGGGGATAATTCCTGAAAGAAGAGTTAACAGTACGCTGATAACTATTAGCGATACCGCTATCTGCCAAGGCAGTATGGCTGTTAAATTGGAAAGTCCTGTTAAATAATGAAGTATTGCATTTATGGGGATACAAAGCAGATAGGTGATAACTACACCAAGCAGTCCCGAAGTAAAGCCTATAATAACCGTTTCGGCATTGAACATACTTGATACGTTCTTCTTTGAAGCGCCAATGGCACGAAGTATTCCTATTTCCTTTGTTCTTTCCTGAACCGATATAAGCGTAATTACACCTATCATTATGGAAGAAACAATAAGAGAAACTGCAACAAAGGCAACCAAAACGTAGGTTATAGCATTAATAATTGTTGTAACTGAGGACATCATTATACCAACGTAATCGGTATAGGTGATTTTGCTAAGCTCATCAACACCCTCGTTATACCTTGAAATTGTTTCTTCAATAACGTCCTTGTTTTCAAAGGTTGAAGCATAAAGATTAATGGTAGAAGGGGAGTCTAAATCAATATAGCCGAGTTTTGCAAGATTTTCCTTTAGGCTGGAATCTGAAAATTCCAAAACCTCATCATAGTATTTTGCACAGTCAGTAGTGGTATAATCGTCAATTTCATTTTCGAGAGAATAAACAAGCTGACTTTGTCCCATAAAGGCAAGCTGACGGGTAACATTTGCGGCATACTGTATTTTAACCCCTTCGGTTACCATATCGCGATAAAGCTCTTCTAAATCTTCATCAGACATATCTTTAATGTACTTTTTAACTTCGCTTTCCTTCATACCCATTTCTTTTGAAAGGGTATCAATAAGGGTATTTTCAATTTTTTCTCGGGTGATACCCTTCATAGCATTTTCCACCGAATCGTTAAGGGTTTCATCACTTGGAATACTCTTGATTTTAACGTAGATTTTTGCCTTTTCAGCCTTACTTAAACCGTCAACGTGATTTCTGAAGGCTGTTTCCTTTTCAGCTTCGCTTAAATTTCCCGTATTTTCTTTAAAGGGAAGTCCAGTAAAAATATCCTTGTCTTTATTACTGAGCTGTTCGGAAGTTGCAGGAGTATCACTTGCTTTTTCACTTATATATTCTGTCAGCAGGTGAGTATAACCGATAGAAGAGCCCGAAAGCATAGCAGATACGGCGTCTTCATTAGGTCTTATTATAGCTGTAACCTTAAGAGGAGTAGCATTATCATAAAGATATTTAATACCGGCACTTGTTTCTCTTAAATCGGTATAAAGCTTTGTTTCTTCATCCATTATATAGCAGTCGCTATTGAGAACGGTTCGAAACTCTTGTTTGCAGATATCTTCATAACTCCACTTTTCAGATTTGAATTCTATCTTCTCTTTATCCTCAGCAGCGCTTATTATTGCGTCGATATCAGCCTTTGATTTAAGTCCTAAGGCATAAAGAGTCATATCGTCAAGTTCGTTATTTTCATCTAAAATAAGAACTATTTCATTATATGAATTAGGCCAAGAGCCGTAAACTAAATCATACTGGTCTTTAACCATTGGGTTAATGGGGTCTCCGTTTTCTCCCGATAACATTTCCTGCCACATTCCCGACATAGCGCCCATTGAAGAAAAGGACATCATAGAGGAACTGCTGTCATCAGTTTCAACTCCGTAAAAGCTGCCCATAAACTTAACCAGCATTTCGCTCATTAACTCTTCGGTATCAGAAACAATTATTTCGCCGTCAATATTTTTGGTATATATAAGCAAATCGTAGTTATAGGTGTATTTTACTCCGTTTATGGCATCCCCTAGAGATGCATTATTTACTTTTTCCTTTTCTAAAAATTCCTTAAAGGATTTTAAATCGTTTTCACGGTTTTCCACCGAATTTAAAGTGTTAACCAAATCGTATAAAGCGTCCTTTTGATATACCGCTTCCTTATCGTGTTCGCTGTGAGACTCAGCCTCGCTCATAAAGGTTTCCATTATTGAGCCTAAATCGGTGTGCTGAGATTCGAGCATTAACGGATAAGATGAAAGTGTATCCTCCTGCACACTGTCAATAAAGGCTGTCATACCGTGTGACACTGCGAAAATTAAGGCTATACCGATTATTCCTATACTTCCTGCAAAGGATGTAAGTGCAGTTCTGCCTTTTTTAGTGATTAAATTTTTAAGGGATAAACCGAAGGAGGTAAAAAGAGACATTGAAGGCTTTTTAACCTTTTTATCGTTTTTTTCTGCTACCTCAAGGGATAATTCCTCTTCGCTTAAGGGATTACTGTCACTTAAAATTAAACCGTCTAACATTCTGATAATTCTGGTGGAGTATTGCTCGGCAAGTTCGGGATTATGGGTAACCATAATTACAAGTCGTTCTTTAGATATTTCCTTTAAAATATCCATAACAGCCACACTTGTTTCGCTGTCAAGAGCGCCTGTAGGCTCATCTGCTAAAATTATATCGGGGTCGTTTACAATTGCTCTGGCTATAGCAACTCGTTGCATCTGACCGCCCGACATTTCGCTTGGCTTTTTACGAAGCTGGTCGCCAAGTCCTACCGATTCAAGAGCTGCTTTTGCTCTTTTTCTTCTTTCGCTTTTGGAAACACCCGAAAGGGTAAGAGCAAGTTCAACGTTAGAAAGCACAGTCTGATGAGGGATAAGATTATAGCTTTGGAAAACAAAGCCTATGGAATGGTTTCTGTAGGCATCCCAGTCTCTGTCGCTGAAATGTTTGGTTGATTTACCGTTAATTATAATATCGCCGTCAGAGTATTTATCAAGTCCTCCAATGATATTAAGGGTGGTGGTCTTGCCGCAACCTGACGGGCCTAAAATTGAAACAAATTCGCTTTTTCTGAAATTTAAGTTAACGCCTTTCAGGGCATCAACGTGAATACCGCCTGTGTTGTATTCCTTTTTTATGTTTATAAGTTTCAGCATTTATCATTTCTCCTTATCAGTTCACTATTATAACACAAAATTGTTAAAAATCTATGTATTTTTTTCCTATATTTCATATTATTGACATCTTTGTTAAAATTATATATAATATTATGGTAAATTAGTATTGGGAGGAAGTAATTTTGAACCACAAAACATTAAGAGCCCAGACAATTTTATATCATAACGAAGTTATAAACCTTGAAAAATCACTATATAGCTTAGCAAAAGCCGTTCAGGTTTCAAAGGAAAAGGGCGGTGCTATTGATTTTATTGACGTTTACTACGGAGATGCGTCCGCAGAGCCCATTTTAACTGAAGAGCAAATTAACGGCTTTAATGAAAAATTCGGTGATTATTTAAAGGTTACCTATACCTTCTTCGGCTTTAATTCGGGCACCTCTAAAGGACAGAACATAATGTTTAAGGACTGCAATACCGATTACTTTATGGCATATAATCCTGACGTTATCGTTTGCGCCGATTACTTTTTAGAAATGCTTAAGCCCTTTGAAAGAATGGAAAACGTTGGTCTTGTTGAGGCAAAGCAAAGCCCTCTTGAGCATCCTAAGGAATTTGACGTCTTAACGGGAATTGAGCCTTGGGGCGCTATGGCTTGTGTAATTATTCCTACAAATGTGTATAGAGAGCTTGGCGGTCTTGATGAAGATAATTTCTTCCTTTACTGTGATGACGTTGATTTTACTTGGAGAGTGCGTCTTTCGGGCAGAAAGGTAGTATATCAGTCCCGTGCTTTTGTTTATCATTCTAAGCACGTTGACAATGACGGTCACGTTGTGCCCACAAATGCTGAGCTTTACTATTCTGCCGAAGCATTTTTGTTTATGTGTCATAAGTGGTCTAATCCGTCACTTCTTAAAAAGCTTATTGCTATTTATGAAAACGGTACCGTCCATCAGAAGAAAGCACTTAATGAATACTATAGAAGAAAAGAAGAGGGGCTTCTTCCCACACCCCTTGACAAAGAGCACAAAATAACAACCTTTTCCGGTTTTGGATATTCTAAAAACAGATATTAATTGCGGTGAAAATTATGAATAAAAATTATAATCCCACCGAACATTCAGCGGTTAGTGATTTTCTGAATGAATTATATGAAAAGTACGGTAGAGAAAATGTAGAACGCTTTATAAAAGGCGACTATGAATATAGTGATGATGCACCCTTCCTTTCGGTAATTATGCGTACTCAGGGACACCGTCCCGAAGCCCTTAGTGAAGTACTTCTTTGTATGTGCGGTCAAAGTGACTTAGACTTTGAAGTGCTTATAATGGGACACAACTTAGATAGCGAAGGCAGAGCATCAGTACTGAGTATTATCAAAAATCTTCCCGATTATATGAACGGCAAGGTAAGGCTAATAGAGGTCGAAGGCGGAAACAGAACAACCCCCCTTAGCCGTGGCTTTGAAGAAGCGAAGGGCAGATACGTTTCCATTTTAGATGATGATGACCTTGTATTTGAAGACTGGGTTGAAGCCTTCCACAAAATCGAAAATGAAAACAAGGGTAAAATTCTGCATACCTACTGTGTAGCGCAGGACTGGATGAATGTAAAGAATAAATACGGTGAAACGGTGCTTGTTTCGGTATCGGGATTCAGAACCATTTACTGTACCGATTTTGAACTTGTTCGTCAGCTTTCTCAAAACTACTGTCCTACCTTTAGTCTTGCTTTCCCAAGTGTTGCCTATAAACTGCTTGGTATTAATTTTGATGAAACCCTTACCACAACGGAAGACTGGGATTTTCTTATGCGTACCGCTCTTATTTGCGGTGTTGCTGATAATCCTACCATTACAGGAATTTACCGTATGTGGATAAATGCTGAAAATTCAGCAACCCTTCACAATAAAAAGGAATGGGATAATAACAGAAAATATATTCAGAAGAAATTTATGTCCGATTCCATTCTTGTACCCAAAAGAGATACCCACAGCATAATTTCGAAAAGCAGTACCGACGTTTATTCCTCCCGTCTTAATACCAACGAATTTACCTTCCTGCTTGACGACGGTTCAGGCTTTATGTCACATCCCACAATTTCCCCTGAATTTACGGGAGAGAACGGCAAATGGCAGGCAAAGGTAAGTGACTTTAAAGATTTTAAAGAGATTAAAGCTATAAGAATTGACCCCCTTGTCAGCGGAACTATGACCGTTAAAAACTTTTCAATTCAGATAAAGGATGAAAACGGAAACACCATTGAAGGCAAAATCAATAAAAAACGCACCAACGGTGTATTTATGAAGGACTCTGTTGTTTTCCTTGGTGATGATCCTCAGATTCGCTTTGATATAAAGAAACCTGCTAAGCTTTCTTCTATAGTTTTTGAATTTGAGTTTTACTATGACGTAGCGGAATATTTCTTTAGTTTTGCCATACTCCGCTTTACCTTTAAACGCTGGACGGCATCTATTTATAGAAAACTAAGAGGTATTTTAAGATTAATAAAGACAAAAAAATAAAAGGCAATTTAGCCTTTTATTTTTTTATTCCTTAGTTTTATTCATTTGAAGCTGAGCCATAACAAGTCCGAAATAAATTCCCTTTAACTTTAGAAGCTCATTATGTGTGCCGATTTCAGCAATCTTTTTATCGTTGATAACGGCAATTCTGTCAGCGCATCTAAGGGTTGACAGTCGGTGAGCAATTGCAAAGGTGGTTCTGTTTTTTCTCAGCCTTTCAAGTGCCTGTTGAACCTGATACTCGCTTTCGGTGTCAAGTGCAGAGGTGGCTTCGTCCAAAATAAGTATTTTAGGATTGGTAAGAATCGCTCTGGCAATAGCTATTCTTTGCTTTTCGCCGCCAGACAGCTTATGACCTTTTTCACCGATATACGTATTGTAGCCGTCGGGAAGTTTGCAGATAAATTCGTGTGCATTAGCGCTTTTTGCCGCCTTTATAATTTCTTCATAAGAAGCATTCGGACAGGCAAAACGAATGTTATCAAGCACAGTTCCCCCAAACAAAAAGGTCTCCTGCAAAACAACACCTATTTGAGAATGAAAATGGGCAACGTCAATGTCCTTTATATTAACGCCGTCAATGGTTAAACTGCCTTCATCAACGTCATACAAACGCATAATAAGATTAATAAAAGTAGATTTTCCACAACCCGAGGAACCTAACAAACCTATCATTTCGCCCTTTTTAACGTCAATATCAATGCCTTCCAAAATAGACTCATAATTTTTATAGCCGAAAACAACGTTTTTAAGACTGATATTTCCCTCAATATCAAGCTTTTGAGCATTACTTTTTGAGGTGATTTCAGGCTTTTCGTCGAGAACGTCATATATTCTTTCAAGGCTGGTTGTTGTTCTTACAATATTACGTGGTAAAAATGACATCCAGTTAAGTGGGCCCAAAAGCATTCCCGAATAGGCAATAAACTGCATAAGCTGACCTGTTGTCATAGCGCCGCCTAAAACCTCGCTACCACCCATATATACTATAATATAAGAACCAAAGGCAATTAACAGAGAAAGAATAGGGAAGAAGGTAGCAAAAAACTTTTCGTTGCTTGTCTGAACCTTTTGAAGCTCGTCGCTAAGTCTGTTAAATTCCTTTACTTCGTCCTTTTCTTTACCGTAGGTCTTTACTATTCGTATTCCCGAAAGCACGTCCTGTAGTTTATTTTGCATTCTGTCGGTCTTTCGCCATTGCTTATGAAAAATTTTTCTGATTTTAGGCCAGAAGGTTCGTGCAAAAACAATGATAAGCGGAGCAAAGGCAAAGGCACAAAGAGCCAACTTCCAATTCATAATAAGCATAACTACCGCCAAAACAAGCAGCGTTACCATCTGACTGAACATATTGCAAAAACAGTCGGTTATAAAAGCTCTGACGTTATATGTGTCACCCACAACCCTTTCGATAAGCTCACCTGCATTACGCTTTTGTATTGAAGAAAGAGAAAGGGTTTGCAGATGCTTTGCCACCATTCTTCTTAAATCGTCGGCAACCCTTATACCAAGCTTACTGCAAAGCAAATGACGCAAAAAAGAACCGACAATATTAAGTATAATTATACCAAAATACACACCGAAGAATACTGCAACAACTTTTGCATCCCCTAATGCCTTTGACAAATAGTCATCAATAAAAACCCTTAAAACCTGTTGCTGAAATAGACTCAGCGCTGTGCCCACAAACATTAAAATTATAATAAAAATCAAAACAGGCATATGGGGTTTGCATATTAATAAAAGCCTTTTTATGTTCTTGTTTTTGCCGTCGCACTTAGGACAGGTTAAGGTTCCGGGGAGTACTCTGCCGCATTTTTTACAGTATTTTTCTTTTTCACTGTTTACTACTATTTTATCAAAATTCTCGTTTATAAAATGCTTTACACCCTTTGCAAAACAAGCAAAGAGGGAAATAACCGTCATAGTACAGCGGGCTATTATATGTTCCTCATTATCCTTTACATAGGTCAGAAGCGCTCCGTTTACTTGATTTCGGCAAATAAAGTCGTCAAAATCTTTTATTTCCAATTTCAAGTAATCCTTATTTGCGAAAACGAATACTTCTTTCTTTGTGGCGCAAATATAAAAGTCGTCAGAAAAATTTCCGTTTACATCCAAATCCGATTTAACGGTATAAATAGCTTCGGATTCAGAGTTTTTAGAAAGCATTTCAGCATACTTTTCAGGAAGTTTTATGTTAAGATTCATAAATTTCTCCTATAAATATAACTCAAGTTTCTTTATCTCCTTTGGAGAAAGAGCGTTTATATCCTTTATCTCAAATCTGTTTTCGCTTGAATCCTTAATTATAATTCTGTCGCCAAGCTGAAGAACAGCCCCAGAGGAACCGGAGGAGCTTGAAAATTTACATTCTCCCTTATCGGTAAGCACTGACCAGTAGGTATGGCCGTATTCTTCTTTTATGCTGTAAATCTTTAAAATCTGGGGCATAAAATAGCGAATCTCAAGCTGTTTTTTGATTAACTCAACCGTCTTTTCGTCAAATATATCAAGGTTTTCGATAATGCCTAGCTCTTCGTTTTTGCCGTCAATTTTTCTGACTGACAAATATTCAAATGGTGAGGAAAAGGGGAAGGTTCTTATTATATTTACGTGACCGTAGTCTTCACCCTTAAGCTTTAATGCGGCAAAACCGCCTGCCGTTTCATAAAATTCACAGTTTTTTGGGGTGATGAAATTAACGGCTAAAAGCTCATCAAGTTTTTCTTCTTCGATTTTTAAAATATCTTCAGTCATATTAGTCACCAATACCTCTCATTGCAAGAGCTTTACTTTGAATTTGAAGCAGTTTATAGTAAGCTCCCTTAAGTCTTACAAGCTCATCATGTGTGCCTTGCTCCGTAATCCGTCCATCTTCTATTACGATAAGCTTGTCAGCATCCCTTAATGTTGACAGTCTGTGAGCTATTGAAATGGTCGTTCGGTTTTTTATAAGCTTTGAAAGGGAAGCTTGAATGTTCTTTTCGGTTTCGGTATCAACAGCGGCTGTTGCTTCATCCAGGATAAGTATTTTCGGGTTGGCAAGAATTGCTCTTGCGATAGATATACGCTGTCTTTCTCCACCCGACATACTTCTTCCGCCTGAACCGACCAGAGAATCGTATCCGTCGTCAAGCTTACAAATAAAATCGTGTGCACCTGCCGAAACAGCGGCTTTTATTACCTCCTCTTTGGATGCATTTGGATTAGAGTAAGCAATATTATCAAAAATGGTTCCCTTAAAAATATAGGTTTCCTGACTAACCAAAGCAACATTTTTTCTGATTTCGCTAAAGGTTAAATCCCTTATATTTACGCCATCCAAATAAATGTTACCGCTTGTTGTGTCATACAGTCTGGAAATCAGATTAACAAGGGTAGTCTTTCCTGCTCCCGATTTACCGACGATACCAAGCATTTTACCCGCTTCTACTTCAAGAGATATATCCTTGAGTACTTCACGGTTTTCTTCGTAACCGAAGGTAACGTTTTCAAGCTTTATTTCGCCCTTAATATCATTGATTACAGTAGGGGAGAGCGATTCCACAACGTCGGGCTTTGCGTCCAGTATCTCGAAAATTCGCTGTGCAGAGTTCATTGATGAAGACCACCAACGGAATATGTAGGAGAAAAAATCGGCAGGTCCTGCAAGAAGCGAAACGTAACCCGTAAAGGTAATAAGCGTTCCGTAAGAAAGCTGAGGTTTAAACACAGCAAGAACGAAAAGAGCGCCGAGTGTCCACGTAAAAAGCGAAGACAGAGCATTAGTCAGTTGATAAAGTATAGTAAATTTCAGGTCAAAGCGCATAGCATTAAGCTGAGAATTAGCTATATAACCGCTGCTTTTATCAAGACGTTTAGCTTCGCTGCTTTCTCTGCCGAAGGCTTTGACCACTCTTGCTCCCGTAATATTATCGTTAAGCTTTGCCCTGAAATTTCTGCTTGTCTGGAACATTTTACTGTTATAGTGCCAAAGCACAGGCTCAAGCTTCATACTTATAATTACGGCAGGGGGCAGAGTTATAACAGCAGTTAAGGCAAGAATCCAGTTGGTGCTGAACATAAAATAACAGGAAAATATAATTGTAAAAAGATTGGGAAGAATAAAGGGAATACCGTCAATAAATATATCGGAAACCCTTGTAGCATCGTGAGTTATTCTGGTCATCAGTCCGCCTGTTTGCTTATCCGTAAAGAAGGAAACAGAAAGAGACTGAATGGAATTAAAAATCTGCTTTTTAAGATTATTAATAACATTAGGAACAATTTTTGCCACTAATCTGCCTTGAATAATTCCGAAAATCTGTTGAAGAAGCTTTGCACCCGCCATAGTTAGCGCAAGAATTAAGAGTAGCAACGCAAAATTTTCAGTGTTTATCATACTAAGGGGGAAAATGCTGTTATTTTTCGCCAAGACTCCGTCATAAAGCAGACTTCCGTTTAATACGGGCCAAATTGAAGAAAGTAAAGCTCCTAATATACAAATTATGCAAATAACTATAAGCTCTTTTTTATAAATGGAAAAAAAGGAACTGAGCCTGAAGAAGATTTTTCGCTTGTCCATACATTTCGGACATACTTTTCTGTTTTTATTGGGATAGATAGTTCCGCATTTCGGACAAAATTCTTCTCTTACTTCATCATATAATTTGTCTTCGGGAATTTCCTTTTTATCAATAAGCAGTTTAAGAATATCTAAAAGCTTATTAATTCTGCCCTTATATTTATTTGTAAAGGAACAAATTACGGTTTCGGTATCTTTTACATTTATTTTTAAAATGCCGCCGACTACCAGATTAACTATTAATGGGGAAGAAATCTCATCTAATGAGTAACTTGTAAAATCAAAATCAGCGAAATTAAATTCTTCCTGTTTTGAATAAGAGTTATGCAATTCCGACAGAGACTTTTCTTTACCGACTACAAGATAGTTATCCCCCAGAATCAAAACGTAATTTCTAAAATTACAATCGTTATCCATATCGGCAGTCGCATATATGAGCGGCTTTCCTAAAGTAATATTAAGTTCTTTTAATTTGTCGCTTAGAGCAGACGGCATAAGACTTAATAACTGTTTTTCCATTATTTTTCTCCTTATTAAAATACATTTCACACTACAACATAAATTGTATCACATATTAGTTGCGTGTGCAACTTGTTTTTAAAAAATAATATAAAAAAAGACAACCAATTCGGTTGCCTTTTTGGTGCGGATAACAGGAATCGAACCTGCATGAAGTTGCCCTCACTAGAACCTGAATCTAGCGCGTCTGCCAGTTCCGCCATATCCGCATATTTATTTTAATAATTAAAGTATTTACAAACGATACAGTATATACAAATCAAGCGGCAGACGCGCTACGCACGTTACCCTCAAAAATATAGTCGTACTGCTCGTTTGGAGCACTTCGCATTACTCCTTATTTTTTCACCTCAGCGATATGCCTTCATCATCCACCGGATGCGGCATACCGCTTCGCCCAGTTCCGCCATATCCGCATATTTACATTGTTTGTAATTATAATATTATTTCTCTCTTTTGTCAAGGTTTATTTCTATTGACAACGGGTTTGAAAGGCAGTATAATTAGTTGCGTGTGCAACTTTTTATATTTAAGGGTGAAGTTATGATATTTATTATGAAAAAAATTAATACTATAAGCCGTTGCGCTGTATTGTACCGAAATGATAAATTAAAGGATAAAACACTTTCTCCGCTTTATCACAGCTATGTTTTTATAATTTCAAAGAATCCCGGTATCTCTCAGGATGAATTAGCAAATGAACTCTGCATTAACAAAAGCAACGTTACAAGAGGACTTAATAATTTAGAAGAGCTCGGCTTCGTTAAAAGAAAGCCTGACCAAAACGATAAACGCATTTTAAGGGTTTATCCCACCGCTAAAATGCTTGATACTTTTCCTGAAATCAAAGAAGTATTAAGAGAATGGAATAGTTATCTTACCGATGACATTGATGAAAATGAAATTAAAATTTTTCAATCGGTGCTTCAGCGTATTACCGAAAGAGCTAAAGATTATATAAGTAATAGGGAAGAAATATAAAATGAAGACACTACTTAAATACATAAAGCCGTACTATTTAAGAATGTTATTGGGGCTAAGCATAAAAATAACCGGAACGGTTGTGGAGCTGTTTATTCCATTTATATTAACACATATTTTGGAAAACGTTATATATACGGCTGATGTTAAAAAGATAATATTCTGGGGAATTATGATGATGCTTTGTGCAGGTAGCGCTTGTATATGCAACATTATTGCAAACAGAATGGCTGCACGTGTTTCCAACGATTTTTCGGAGCATTTAAGACGTGATTTATTCGCAAAAACTTTAAGGCTTTCTGCCGCTCAGACCGATGCTTTCACTATAGCTTCTCTGGAGTCGCGTATTACCACCGATACATATAATATTTATCACTTTGTAGGAATGATGCAAAGAATGGGTGTCAGAGCGCCCATTATGCTTATAGGCGGTATAATTATTACTATGATTATGGATAGCTATTTATCTATGGTTATGGTAGCCACTATGCCTTTGCTTTTTATTTGCGTTTACTTTGTTTCCTCTTGCGGTATTCCTCTTTATAAAAAAGTACAGACTTCTGTTGATGCAATGATTCGCGTTGTCAGAGAGGATGCGCAGGGAATAAGGGTTATTAAAGCCCTCTCAAAAGATAAGTACGAGCATAAAAGATATGATAAAGTAAATATTGCGCTTGTTAAAAACGAAAAACGTGCAGGTATTATAATGGGTTCTGTTCATCCCATAATGAATCTGTTTATGAATATGGGAATTGTTGCTGTTGTAGCCCTTAGTGCAAACAGAGTTTTAAATAATCAATCAACACCCGAAACGGTTATTGCATTTATGCAGTATTTCACCCAGATTTCTATGTCGATGATGGTTATGTCAAGAATGTTTACTATGGGAAGTAAGTGTTCGGCTTCGGCAAACCGTGTTGCTGAGGTTTTAAACTGCGAGGATACTTTAACAGAAAAAAGCGAAAATGAGTTCCCGTCAAAAGATAATAACTGTGTAATAGAATTTGATAATGTAAGCTTCTCATACATTGGTATTAAAAAGGATTTAACCGATATTTCCTTTAAGATTAAAGAGGGTGAATCTCTCGGAATAATCGGCGCTACAGGTAGTGGAAAATCAACTATAATTAAGCTTTTGCTTAGGTTTTACGACGTGGAAAGCGGTGCCGTTTACATCGACGGCAGAGATATAAGAACCATAAACCGAGAAGAATTGTATTCTTATTTCGGTACCGTTATGCAAAATGATTTTCTATATAACGATTCCATTTATGAGAACATTAAATTTGGGAGAGACTTAAGCGAAGAGGAAATCAAAACCGCTGCCCAAATTGCTCAAGCTCATAATTTTATTTGTGATTTTGAAGAGGGATACGAGCATATTCTTTCTCAAAAGGGAACTAACATTTCAGGGGGACAAAAGCAAAGAATACTTATATCCAGAGCTATTGCGGCAAAACCCAGATTTCTTATTCTTGACGACAGTTCATCTGCGCTTGACTACAAGACCGAATCTAATCTTAGAAAAGCCTTAAACGAGAATTTTAAGGACACAATACTTATTAATGTTGCTCAAAGGGTTAGCGCCGTAAAAAACTGTACTCAGATTATTGTGCTTGAGAACGGCAGGATAATCGGTTGCGGTACACACGAAGAACTGCTTGAAAGCTGTACCGAATATAAAGAGATCAGCGATTCTCAAATGGGAGGTGCTATAGTTGAATAAACCTAAGGAAAAATTCAGAATAGGCACTCTATGGCGCCTTTTAGGGTACGTATTAAAATCTTGGCCGCTGTTTATTTTAGCCATTATAATGACCTTGCTTTCAAACCAACTGGCTCTGCTGGGCCCTCGATATTCCGGTGAAGCAATTGATGCTATTGCAAACGTAAACGGAATTGATTTTTCTATTGTTCGTGATAACGTTATGAAAATGATTGTTTGCTACGCACTTTCGGCAGTTTTATCATACGTTCTTGCAATAATTATGATTAATATCAGCCAAAAGGTTGTATATAGAATGAGAAAGCAGTTATTCGAAAAGCTGACTACGTTACCTGTCAGCTTCTTTGATACCACCGCTACGGGAGATATTATAAGTAGGATTTCTTATGATATTGATACCGTTAACGCATCCCTATCTCACGATTTGGTTCAGGTTATGACCAGTATTTATACGGTTGTAGGTTCGCTTATTTTTATGTGGCAGATTTCAAAACCTATGATTGTTATATTCGTTATTACCGTTCCTATTTCAATTCTCTTTACAAGATACCGTTCCAAAAAGGTAAGACCGATGTTCAGTTTGCGTTCAAGGAAGCTTGGCGAACTTAACGGTTATGCCGAAGAAATGCTCTCGGGTTGCCGAACCATTCAGGCTTATCACCGTGAGGATGAAATAGGGGAAAGATTTAATAAGAGAAATAATGATGCAACCAACGCTTATTATAAAGCAGAATATTATGCATCGGCTATGGGCCCGTCTATTAACTTTATTAATAATCTTTCAATTTCGCTTGTTATGATACTTGGCGGAATACTGTTTATGTATTCACAGTCAGGCGTTATAAAAAGTAGTAGTCTCTTCTTTATCACCCTTGGCGGTGTTGCGCAGTTTGTTCAGTATTCACGTAAATTTGCAGGGCCTATTAATGAATTTGCAAATATCCTTCACGAATTTCAGTCGGCTTTTTCTGCAGCCGAGCGTGTATTCAGAATTATTGACGAGGAGCCCGAAAAGCTCGATGAACGTGATGCTCTTGAACTAAAGGATGTTAGCGGCGATGTAAACTTCGACAAGGTGTTTTTTGGTTACACTCCCGAAAAAACAATTCTAAAAGATGTGTCAATAGATGCGAAAAAGGGCAAGACAATTGCTATTGTAGGGCCTACTGGAGCAGGAAAAACCACGATTATAAACCTTCTTATGCGTTTTTATGACGTTAATTCGGGAACTATAGCGGTTGATGGGTTAAAAATCGAAAACATTAAACGTGAAGATTTGAGAAAAGCCTATACTATGGTTCTGCAGGACACGTGGCTGTTTAATTCAACAGTAGCCGAAAATATTGCTTACGGCAAGGAAAACGCAACAATGGATGAGGTTATAAATGTTGCAAAGGCGGCTAAAATACATAATTATATTGAGCATTTGCCCGAGGGCTATGAAACAATACTAAATGATGACGGTGTCAATATTTCTAAAGGACAAAAACAGCTTATTACAATAGCGAGAGCTATGCTTTCAGATGCGCCTATGCTTATTCTTGATGAAGCTACCTCAAATGTTGACTCACGAACCGAAATTCAAATTCAGGAGGCCCTTACAAAGCTTATGAAAGGAAGAACCTGTTTTGTAATCGCTCACAGATTATCCACCATAAAAAATGCTGACGTAATTATCGTTTTACAAGACGGCAAAATATCCGAACTGGGCAATCACGATGAATTACTAAGCAAAGGCGGATTCTACAGCAAACTATATAATTCGCAGTTCGACTAAAAGAAAAACCCGAAACGTTACGTTTCGGGTTTAATTATATTAAAGCTTTGTTGCAACGTCCCAAGCCTGCCAGATAACACTTCTTAAATTTCCAACCTTATAAGCATCGCCGATAATATGAACGTGACGGCTCTTTTTAGTAAGGGGAGCAGGATTATAGCCTACCGACATTACTACGCTGTCAGCCTTAATATCAAAGGTTTTACCGTTTTTATCTGTAACTGTTACGCTGTCATCATTAATCTTTGAAACAGCAGTCTGAAGATGAACAGGAACGTTATTGGTTTTAAAGAAATCACGTAAAAAGCTTGTGTTTGCAAGACAAACACCTTTAGTAACTATTAGGTCATCCTGCATTTCTACAATAACGGGCTTTTTGCCGTTTAAGTATAAATCATAAGCAATTTCACAGCCTGTAAGACCGCCGCCTATAACTACAACATTTTCGCCTACGGTTTTGTTACCGAGTAAATAATCAACGGCTTCAACCGTATTTTCGCTTCCCTTAATAGAAACCTTTTTGGCAACTGCACCGGTTGCTACAATAACTTCATCAGCATTAAGCGTCTTTAAATCTTTTATCTCGGTATTAAGCTTAACGTCAATTGGGTGCTTTGAAAGTTCACGAATATACCAAGAAATAAGTGCTTTATCCTTTTCTTTAAACGACGGTGCCGCTGCGGCTATAAACACACCGCCAAGCTTATCGGTTTTCTCATAAAGGGTAACCTTGTGGCCACGCTTAGCGCAAACTATAGCTGCTTCCATACCGCCGATACCGCCGCCGATAACAGCAATATTCTTCTGCTTTTTAGCAGGTTCAATATAGTATTTTTTGGATTGCATCGTCTCGGGATTAAGGGCACAACGGGAAAGTCCCATAGTGTCACTAAGGTCCTGAGTATTAGCGTGTCCTTTTGAAGAAGAAAAATTAAAGCAACCGCTGTGACAACAAATACAGGGTTTAATATCTTCAATTCTGTCTTCTATAAGCTTTGTAATCCACTCAGGGTCCACAAGGAACTGACGGGCAACACCAACTGCATCGATTTTTTGGTCCTCAACCGCTTTTGCGCCAACCTCGGCATCCATTCTGCCTGCACATACAACGGGAATATCAACGAATTTCTTAATATGTGCTACATCTTCAAGGTTGCAGTTTTCGGGCATATACATAGGCGGATGCGCCCAATACCAAGAGTCATAGGTTCCGTTATCGGCATTTAACATATCGTAACCTGCATCCTGCAGGTATTTAGCAGCCTTTTCGGATTCTTCCATATTACGACCAACCTCTTGGTATTCTTCACCGGGTATAGCGCCTTCGCGGAAACCTTTCATTTTAGACTCTACCGAATAACGAAGGGATACAGGATAGTCATTGCCGCAAGACTCTTTAATTGCCTTTACTACTTCGGCAGCAAAACGGTAGCGATTTTCAAAACTGCCGCCGTATTCATCGGTACGTTTATTGAAAAATTCAATTGCAAACTGGTCAAGGAGATATCCTTCGTGAACAGCATGAACCTCAACACCGTCAACACCAGCTTCTTTACAGAGCTTGGCTGTTTTAGCAAATGCTTCGATAATTTCGTGAATTTGCTTTACAGTCATTTCGGGGCACTCAATATCAGGAGCCCAACGAGCAGGCTGAGCAGAAGGGGATGCAAGTTCGTGAGAGGTATCAATTATAGGCTTTAAAATAGCACGGGTAACCTTGTTTTTATGTAACGGCGCTATAAGCTCGGTTATAGCCCAAGAGCGTCCCATACCTGCCGTTAGCTGAACAAAGAGCTTTGCTCCCGTTTTATGAATTTCATCCATAAACTCCTTAAGATCCTCGAACATTTTAGGATTCTGCCAGAGCCATTTGCCCCAAAAGGTATCACGAAGGGGTGCAATACCGGGGATAATAAGTCCTACATTATTATTAGCTCTTTCAAGGAAAAGCTTAGCAGCCTCTTTATCAAAATGACAGCCCGTTAGCTCAAACCAACCAAAAAGCGAAGTGCCTCCCATAGGGCACATAACGATTCTGTTTTTGATTTCAACGTTGCCTATTTTCCAAGGGGTAAATAAAGCTTCATATTTTTTGTCCATAAATACACTTCCTTAAAAATAATGCGGCACACCGTAAGAAAAGTGTGCCGACAAATTATGCATGATAAAGTTTTTTTGTTTGATATTTCGGCTCACAGGTAAGATTTATACCAAGTTTTCTGAATACTTGCTCATCAACTCGAGAAAGAATAACTGTAGAATGGGCTTCTAATCCACGAAGATTTTTAACCTGATTCATCGCCAGTTTTGCATTTTCATCGGTTGCGGCGCAAATTGATAATGCAACAAGCACTTCATCGGTATGAAGTCTTGGATTGTGATTACCAAGAGCAGTTGTTTTCATCACCTGAATAGGCTCAATTATAGTGGGAGAAAGGAGCTTTACTTCATCGGGAATACCTGCAAGTTCCTTTAAAACGTTTAAAAGCATTGATGATGAAGCGCCGAGTAGAGAAGAGGTTTTTCCGGTAATAATGCGTCCGTCATCAAGCTCTATTGCAGTTGCAGGAGAACCCGTTAATTCAGACTTAGCGTTGGCAGCTTTAACAACAGCACGATTATTAACGGATATGCCAAGCTGATTCATTAAAATTTCAATTTTAGTTACCTCAGCGTGTTCGCCCATACCTTGTCTTTCGGCACATAAAGCACTATAGTATCTTCTGATTATTTCCTGATTGGCAGCATTTCTGCAAACGATATCATCATTTATTGCACAGCCTACCATATTTACACCCATATCTGTGGGACTCTTATAAACGGAAGTGCCGAGGATTTTTTCCATCATAGCGTTAAGTACAGGGAAAATTTCAATATCACGGTTATAGTTAATGGCTGTTTCGCCATATGCTTCAAGATGGAAGGGGTCAATCATATTAACGTCATTAAGGTCAGCAGTAGCCGCTTCATAAGCAACATTTACGGGGTGTTTTAGTGGAATATTCCAAATAGGGAAGGTCTCAAACTTTGCATAACCTGCCTTAATTCCACGTTTATGCTCGTGATAAAGCTGAGAAAGACAGGTTGCCATCTTACCGCTGCAAGGACCGGGGCCTGTAACAACCACAAGTTTGCGCTGGGTTTCGATATAGTCATTCTTGCCAAATCCGTCATCACTTACAATAAGAGGTATATTGGACGGATAGTCGGGAATGGGATAGTGTCTATATACCTTAATGCCTAAGTTTTTAAGACGTTTTTCAAAGGCTAAGGCTAAGGGTTGTCCCGTAAAGAAGGTTATAACAACACTGCCGACAAAAAGACCGATACCGCGAAAAGCATCAATAAGACGTAATGTATCAAGGTCGTAGGTAATGCCAAGATCACCTCGACGTTTATTTTTTTCAATAGCGTCAGCATTTATTGCAACAACAATTTCAGCATCATCTTTTAAGTTTAAGAGCATTTTGACCTTTGAATCAGGCTCAAACCCGGGTAAAACTCGGGAAGCGTGAAAGTCATCGAAAAGCTTACCGCCGAACTCCATATACAGCTTATCACCGAACATTTCAATACGGTTACGGATGTTCTGTGACTGAAGACGTATATATTCAGCGTTGTCAAACCCCTTTTTAGCCATTTTTTCACCTATTTTCATCGAAATTTAACTTAATTATTATATCAAATCTGCTTGTGTCTTTCAAGAGTAATTATAAAAATAATTATATTTTAATTAACTTTTGAGTGTACTCGGAGTATGAAGGGAGCATTGGACTTAATGACATAGAATAAAGATTAGAGGTATGCTCCTCAAGTTCAAAGGTTTTTTTGGCGAATCCTTCAAGGCTTAAAGCATCTTTTGCGCTTATCACTAAAGGCAAATCGGTTCTTTTAGCAATTTCCTTTACCAATTCTTCTCCCCGAGAAGTGCAACCTAATATATGAATATAAGGCGGTTCTTTTTTTAAATATTCATTGGTTATATCAAAGGCGGCGCACATAAGAATACGTCTTATTCTTGCAAGAGTGTATCGCTTTGTTTTAATACTGTCTGCAAGTTCCGAAAAACCTTCACACTCTTTTGCAGCATCAACTATTCTGTTTTCCAGCCCTTCGCTGACATCAGGAATATAAAGCAACTGCTCTTTAGTCATACTTCTTATTTTAAACAGTAAGGCGTTATCGAGTCTGTTTATATCAGAAAAATTACAATTAACGATATCATTATATATGTTTTCGGGAATGTATTTTTTAATTTCTTCAAAACATCCTGATTTTATCAATTCCCTTAAACCTGTACCGCTCATAAATTCATTATTTCCTTTTGATGAATTATGCTCAACGCCTACTCTGTTTACAGCATTAAAAGTAGGGGAGAAGCTGAGTTTTTTGGCGGCTGAAATGTATTCAATTGCAAGAGTATTATTCGGTTTTGATAATATGATACCCAGTTCCTTTGAATAATTTTCAACTGCTTGTTGTCTCGCACAGGCATAGGTTACTCCGTTTTTCATATATCCCTTGACAAGATTATTGAACTCTTCACCGGAAATAATTTCAGCAGTTTCGGTCAAAGCGGTAACATCTCCACATTCACAGCCAAAATAAATACTATCGGTAATTTTCGTGTTTTTAAGCAGCGAAATACCGCCGAAAGCAAAGTTCTCGGCAGATGACATAGACCAGCCTACAGGAAGATTTATCACTAAATCTGCACCGTTTTTTAAGGCGAATTCGGTGCGTTTTTGTTTAGTGAATATCGAAAGGTCGCCACGTTGAACAAAGTTTCCGCTCATTACACATATTACGGCTTCGCTTTTTTCTTTTGCTTTACTTAGTAAATAGGCATGACCGTTGTGAAAAGGATTAAACTCGGCAATAACTGAGCTTACCATAAATATTAACCGCCTTTTTTAAAAAATGACTTGAAAAAACTTTTAAAATCTATTATTATATAATAGTTAAATTATGTTGTTGATTTACGGTATATTCTATCACATTTTTTCCCGTTTATCAACTCAAAAAATCGCATTTTGCGGATAGGAGTTTTTTAAATGAAAATTTTCGTAGTAAATGCAGGTAGTTCTTCTCTTAAGTATCAGTTAATTGATATGGAAACCGAGAGCGTTCTTGCAAAGGGACTTTGTGAGCGTATCGGCGTTTCGGGCGCTATTACTCACAAGGCAGCAGACGGCAGAGTTTATCAGGCTGAAACAAATATGCCTACTCATACCGAAGCTTTTGAAGCAGTTGTTTACGCTATGACCAAAAGTGAAGCTAAGGTTATTGATTCTTTTGATGAGATTTCTGCTATCGGTCACAGAATAGTGCAAGGCGGTAGTATTTTCTCTAAATCCTGTCTTATTAATCCTACCGTTCTTGACCAGATTGATGAGCTTGGCGCACTTGCACCTTTACATAATCCCGCTCACGTTCTTGCTATTAAGGCTTGTATCAAGACCTTCGGTGATAAAATTCCTCAGGTTGCTGTATTTGATACTTCCTTCCATCAGACAATGGAGCCCAAGGTTTATATGTTCGCACTTCCTTATGAATATTATGAGAAATACGGCGTAAGAAAATACGGTGCTCACGGTACATCTCACCACTTTGTAAGTGACAGAGTTGCCGTTCTTGAAGGCAAGGATAAGAAGGATCTTAAAATAATCGTTTGCCACATTGGTAACGGAGCTTCCATTACTGCCGTTAAGGATGGTGTATGCTGTGATACCTCTATGGGCTTTACTCCTCTTGACGGTTTTATGATGGGAACACGTACAGGTACACTTGATCCTTCTGCATTAACCTTTATTGCCGAAAAGGAAAATCTTACCGCTTCACAGATTAACGATATCTGCAATAAAAAGTCCGGTATGCTTGGTGTTTCCGGTGTTTCTAACGATAACCGTGATGTTTGCGCCGCCGCTGATGAAGGTAATGCTCGTGCTAAACTTGCGGTTGATATGCAGAGATATCAGATTCTTAAATTTGTCGGCTCCTACGTTGCCGCTATGAACGGTGTTGATGCTATTGCTTTCACAGCAGGTATCGGCGAAAACGATCCTGACCTTCGTCAGTATGTTTGTGAAAATCTTGGATATTTAGGCGTTAAGATTGATGATGAAAAGAACCACGTTCGCGGACAGGAAATCAAGATTTCTACCGACGATTCCAAGGTTGACGTATTTGTAATTCCCACTAACGAGGAACTTGCAATTGCACGTGACACATTAGCACTTATTTCTTAATAATTATTATAGTTTGTCGAAACGCAAAAAAGCGCTTCGACAAGCCGATTTTATCGGCTTTGCACAATTAAATTTTGAAAGAATTTAATTGTGCACGATACTAATTGCAATGGGTTCAGTCAAATTATCATTGATAATTTGACTGCAAATCACAGATTTGCGGTCGAAACAGTAACCGAAGTTTCTGTTTCGACTAACTAAAACCATTATCGAAAGGTTGATTATTTTGAAAATTGCAGATATTAAAAAGGCAATTTTAGAAGGTAAGTACGATAATACCTTCTCTCTTATTTATCCAAATAACATTGAAAATGCACGAAAGCGTTATATTAAGGCTTGTGATAGCTTTGTTGGTTTTTTTGGAGAAAGAGATAATATCCGTATTTTTTCTGCTCCCGGAAGAACCGAGGTTGGCGGTAATCATACCGACCATCAGCACGGCAGAGTACTTGCCGGCAGCGTAAATCTTGATGTTATTGCTGTTGTAAGCGAAAATAATGACAATGTAATCAGAATTGAATCCGAAGGCTATAAGGTTGACCCTGTTGACCTTAACGACCTTGACGCAAAAGAAAGCGAATACGGAAAAACAAGTGCGCTTATAAGAGGTTGTGCCGCCGCCTTTAAAAAGGAAGGTTATAAAATCGGCGGTTTTGATGCATTTACCACTTCTGATGTTTTAGGCGGTTCGGGACTTTCCTCTTCGGCTGCATATGAAGTGCTTCTTTGCAACATTTTAAGCGGTCTATACAATGATTCTTCTGTAAGCAGAGTTGATATCGCTAAGTTTTCTCAACGCGCTGAGCGTGAATTTTTCGGTAAGCCTTGTGGACTTCTTGACCAAATGGCAAGTTCTCAGGGTGGCTTTACTGCAATTGATTTTTTTGAGCCCGCTACTCCTATTGTAGAAAAGATTGATTTTGATATTGCGGCTCACGGATATACCCTTTGTGTAATCGACACACACGGTGACCACGCTGACCTTACAAGAGACTATGCTGATATTACAGTTGAATGCCGAGAGATAAGCCGTTACTTCGAAAAAGACTTTTTAAGAGACGTTGATGTTAATGATTTCTATTCATCAATTGCCGATTTGAGAGCAAAATTCGGTGACAGAGCAGTACTCAGAGCAATTCACTTTTTCGGTGATGACAGCAGAGTAGAAGAACAGAAAAAAGCGTTAAAGCAGGATGATTTCGAACATTTTCTTGACCTTGTTAACGAGTCGGGTGATTCTTCTTACAAGTATTTACAGAATGTATATTCCACCTCTAACGTAAAGGCTCAGGGACTTTGTCTTGCTCTTGCTATTACCGAACGATTCTTAAAAGGCGAAGGCGCTTGTCGAGTACACGGCGGCGGCTTTGCGGGAACTATACAATGTTATATTCCTACCGACAGAATTGAAGAGTACAGCAAAACCATTAATGCCGTATTTGGAGAGGGAAGCTGTTGTATTCTTAACATTCGTCCCATTGGCGGATGTGAAATCATAGCAGAATAAAAATTATTTTATTAAAACAAAAAAGCCTCGAAAGAGGCTTTTTTGTTTAGTACAATTAGTACAATTTAACGTCTATCCACAAATCTTCATAATAAAAACGAATATCTTTGTTTAAATCGTGATAGTA
Source organism: Acutalibacteraceae bacterium (assembly GCA_045533195.1). GTDB lineage: Bacteria > Bacillota > Clostridia > Oscillospirales > Acutalibacteraceae > SIG607. Next base: position 15,919 of record JAZSHI010000050.1, on the reverse strand, counting down.
TTCAGTTTTAGGCATTTTGTCTTCTGGTGGGTATAGAATTTCGTTTCCGTAGTAACAGTATTCGGGATTATTAAAAACTGTTTTATTCGGCGAAGCATATCCAATATACTCTGCATTAGCAAGAGCAATTTCAGGTTCTAAAAGAAAGTTAATGTAAAGCATAGCTGCATCGTAGTTCTGACAACAAGAGGGAATACAGGCGGCATCTACAAATATATTAGTGCCTTCCTTAGGATAGAAGAAGGATAAATCTTCATTAACGTCATACATAGTTAAATAATCGCCTGCATAATAGGGAGCAATAGCCGCTTCACCTGTTTCCATTTTGCCGTAAACTTCATCCATTACGTAGGACTGCAAATATTGCTTTTGTTCCTTTAAAAGCTCAACAGCTTTATCCCAATCGGATTTTTTATCACTGTTAACACTCATACCGCCATAAAATTGAGCAGTCATAAAGGCATCTCGGGGATTGCTGAACATAAGGGTTTGATTCTTATATTTTTCATCCCAAAAAACACCCCAACTCTCTTCAATATCCTGAACCATTGAGGTGTTATATATAACGCCTACCATACCAACGTTATAGGCAACGGTATATTTGTTTTCGGGGTCAAAATACAAACCTTTGTACTTATCTTCAATGTTACCGTAATTGGTGATTTTTGAATAATCGATAGGAAGTAGCATATTCTCCTTAAGCATACGGTCTATCATATAATCGGAAGGAATAATTATATCGTATGAAACACCTGCAGTACGAAGCTGGGAATACATAGTTTCGTTACTTTCGAAGGTAGAATAATTAACCTTAATGCCTGTAATTCTTTCGAACTCTTTATTAACGTCAATGCTTTCATCACTTCCGTCAGAAATGTATTCACCCCAGTTATACACATTTAAAACTGTACCTTCAAGATTATTGGTATAATCTGCATTAAGGTTTAAGTCAAAATATTCATAACCGCAACCCGAAAGAGTAAATAGCGAAAAGCACATAAGTAAAACAAAAAATATATTTAAAACCTTTTTCATCAGATTACACCTCGCTTCTTTTCGGAACGTGTAAGTGTAATGTTATAAAGGAGCATTAAGGCAAACACAGTTATAAATATAATTGTTGATAAAGCGTAGGTATCGGGAGTAACGGTACGCTTTGTCATATTGTAAATAACAATAGGCAAGGTTTGATAATGGCCACAAGTAAAGTAACTGATAACGAAATCGTCAAGAGAAAGAGTGAAAGCCATTATAAAGCCCGTAAAAATACCGCTTGAAATTGAGGGAAGTACAACCTTGAAAAATGCCTTTAAAGGAGTACAGCCTAAATCCATAGCCGCTTGTTCAAGGGCAGGATCGGTTTGTCTGAGCTTTGGCAACACAGAAAGTATTACGTAGGGCAGATTAAAGGTTATATGAGCTATCAGGACTGTGAAAAAGCCTAATGATTCGGTAAGACCAAATAGTTTTCCACAGAAGATAAAAAGAAGCATAAGAGAAACACCTGTTACAATATCCGCATTCATCATAGGAATATTTGTAACAGACATAATAGCGGATTTTGCCAATTTGCTCTTTAAAGTAGTAATACCGACCGAAGCTGCTGTGCCTAAAACCGTAGAAATTGTAGCAGATAACACAGCAATAAGCAATGTGTGTTTAAGAGCATCAAGCATTTCACCGTTAAATACAAGCTGTGCATACCAATCAAGAGAAAAACCCTCGAAAACCCAAACACTTGAGCCGCTGTTAAATGAAAAAACTATCATTACGGCAATGGGCGCATATAAAAAGAGGATGATAAGCGCCATATAAATCTTGGAAAGCATTTTCATATGAGCACACCTCCGTCTTCATCATCGGAAACTCTGTTCATAATAAACAGAGAAACAAGAATGATAATCATAAGAACAAGAGAAATAGCAGAAGCTACGTTATAGTAATCGGGACCAAGGTTAAAGAGGTATTCAATAACGTCACCGATAAGCATAGTTTTGTTGCCGCCGAGCTTTTGAGATATATAGAAGGTGCTTACACTAGGCACAAATACCATAGTAATTCCCGAAATGACACCAGGCAGACTTAAAGGGAAAATAACCTTTCTGATGACATTTACTCTGTTTGAGCCTAAATCCTCTGCAGCTTGGGTGAGGGAGGAATCGATTTTTGACATAACGTTGAAAATCGGCAAAATCATATAGGGCAAAAAGTCGTAAACCATACCGAGAATAACCGTTCCCGGTCTGTTAATCAGATGAAGCGGCCCAATACCGAATTTTTGCAGAATAGTATTGATAATACCTGTGTTAGATAAAATTGTTATCCAAGAATAAGTACGTATAAGGAAGTTAGTCCACATAGGAAGCATTGTTAAAATCATCATAAAACGCTGTGTGGACGGCTTACATTTTGTCATAAAATAGGCAAGGGGATAGGCAATAATAAGAGTTATTACAGTGGAAATAAACGCGTAAAGAAGAGATATAAAAAATGCATTTTTATATCTACCCAGATTAGCAAAATTAGAAAAAGAAAAGACACCGTTTGCATCTGTAAGAGCATAATAGCCCATTATAAATAGAGGAACAATTATAAAAAGAGCAGACCAAATAACATAAGGAGCTCTTAAAAAAAGTTGTCCTAAAGATGTTTTTTTCACTCTTCATCCTCCTCTAAATCAGAAAGATGGTCAATTTCATCACTATAAGAGCTATAGTCACCGTATTTGCCTGAATATTCGGATTTCTTCATAATATGAATTGCATCGGGTTCAATATAAAGACCTACACGCTCATCAACCTTGTGTTCATCAGTTGTCTGAATCATCCATTTAAAACCGCCGATATCAACAATAATTTCATAATGCACACCAAGAAAGGTTACAGAGGTAACGGTACCGGTAAGCATACCCTTATCAATAGGAACTATATCAACGTCTTCGGGGCGTACTACAACATCGACCTTTTCGTTATCAGTAAAACCTGCATCAAGGCAAGGGAAGGTCTGACCTGAAAATTCGGCTACATAGTCCTTCTTCATAATACCGTCAAGAATATTAGACTCACCGATAAAATCGGCAACAAAAGCATTATTGGGCTCATTATAAATATCCTTTGGAGTACCGATTTGCTGAATTTTACCGTTATCCATAACAACAACACGGTCTGACATAGAAAGTGCTTCTTCCTGATCGTGAGTAACAAACACAAAGGTAATGCCAAGCTGTTGTTGGATTTTTTTTAGTTCGTTTTGCATATCTTTTCGCAGCTTTAAGTCAAGAGCAGCAAGTGGCTCGTCTAAAAGAAGCACACGAGGATTATTTGCAATAGCACGGGCAATGGCAACACGCTGCTGCTGACCGCCTGAAAGGTTGTGGATTTTTCTTTTTTCCATACCGCTTAAATTAACAAGCTTAAGCATTTCTTCAACCTTTTCTTTAATTTCTTTTTCGGGAAGTTTTTTTATTCTAAGTCCAAAAGCAACATTTTCAAAAACGTTGAGATGGGGGAAAAGTGCGTATCGCTGAAAAATAGTATTAACCTGACGTTTGTATGCAGGTACGTCGTTAATTTTTTTGCCCGAAAAAATAACATCGCCCTCTTCGGGAGACAAAAAACCTGCAATAATACGCAGTGTAGTGGTTTTGCCGCAACCCGAAGGACCGAGAAGCGTGATAAATTCCTTATCACGAATACTTAAATTAATTTCATCAAGCACCTTTTCATTCTCGAAAGACATAGTGATATTTTTTAGTTCAATAATATTTTCCATTAAGGCATCCTCCCTTGAGGTTACTTTGATATACTAAAAAAAGACCGCCATTTTCTGAGACGTGGTCAATGCAGAAACAACGGTTTAAGCGTCAGTATGAATTTAACATTCATTTTTATTAAATATATGTCAAAAAGTCATTGTTGTCAAGAGTTTTTTTGACATTTTTTGCCCCTTTGCCGTACAGAAATGTCTGGAAAAATTATTTTCTCTGTTTTTGTCGGTTTTTCTCGTTTTTTCTCCGTTTTACTCATTTTTTGTTTTTTCTGAAATAGCAAATTTTTATTGTATAATTATATAAAAAATTTTAGCAATAAGTATTGCTCATTCTTACTCATTGTGCTATAATATATTAGATATGTAAAAGGGGAGTGTTTGTCTGTTGGTAATTTTAGGGATAGATCCGGGTTATGCATTAATCGGCTACGGCGTAATTTCGTATGATGCCGGACGTTTTAGGACTATCAATTTCGGTGCAGTTACTACATCCCCAAATTTATCCTTTCCCCAAAGACTCGAGGTTATTTACAGAGATATTAACCAGTTAATTAAGGAATTTAAACCAGATGCGCTCTCTATCGAAAAGCTGTTTTTCAACACAAATACAACAACCGCCATCGACGTAGCACAGGCAAGAGGAACCATACTTCTTGCTGCTCAAATGAACGGTGTGCCTATATATGAATATACACCCCTTCAGGTTAAATCGGCAGTTGTAGGTTTTGGCAGAGCAGAAAAATCTCAGGTTATGGAAATGACGCGTTCTTTACTTTCTCTTGCAAAGGTACCTAAACCTGATGATACTGCTGATGCGTTAGCTCTTGCAATCTGTCACGCTAACACAGGTACAGGAAAGTTTGCACAAATTATGAAAGGGGAAAAATAAATGATTTCTTCTCTTAAAGGACAACTTATATATTTGGAACCGACCTTTTGCATTATCGAATGTTCGGGGGTGGGCTTTAGATGTTTTATATCTTCCAAAACTTTAGGCGCTATGCCTAAAATTGGAGAGACAGTACAGCTTTTTACCTATATGTCGGTTAAAGAAGATGCATTAGATTTATACGGTTTTTCAGATATGAATGATCTATCCTGTTTTAAGCTTATAACCTCAGTGAGCGGAGTAGGCCCCAAAATCGGAATTGCTCTTCTATCAACCTTTAATGCAGAACAAATTTCAATGTTTATTGCAGGAAATGATCCTAAATCGTTAACCGCTGCTTCAGGAGTCGGTCTCAAACTTGCTCAACGCATAATACTTGAACTGAAAGACAAGGTTGCAAATATCACCGTATCCGATGATTCAGATGTAGCGGCTGTTCATACTGCTAACTCAAATTCTAATTCAAAAGAAGCGGTTTCTGCTTTAGTTGCTCTGGGTTATTCCCAAAGTGAAGCATCTTTAGCAGTAGGAAAGTGCCCTCAGGATTTGCCTGTTGAACAGCTAATTAAGGAAGCTCTTAAGCTTCTTGTTAGGATGGTGTAATGTATGATTGAAACTACCGAATTTAGTATTGATGAACTTGACGGAAGGATAGTTTCTCCCGAATACAGCAACTTAGACGTTGACAACGAAGTTACTTTAAGACCTAAATCCCTTGACGAATATATCGGTCAGGAAAAAGCGAAGGATAACTTAAGAATATATATTAAGGCAGCCCTTGCACGTAAGGAATCTCTCGACCACGTATTACTATACGGCCCTCCAGGACTTGGAAAAACAACCCTTTCAACAATTATTGCCAAGGAAATGGGGGTTAATCTGAGAATAACCTCAGGCCCTGCAATTGAAAAACAAGGCGATTTAGTTGCTCTTCTTACTAATTTAAACGAAGGCGATGTCCTTTTTATCGATGAAATTCACCGTCTTTCCAGAAATGTTGAAGAGATTTTATATCCTGCTATGGAGGATTTTTCTGTTGATATCATTATCGGTAAAGGACCGTCGGCAAGGTCGATAAGATTAGATGTGCCGCACTTTACTTTAGTTGGCGCTACTACCAGAAGCGGACAGTTAACCGCTCCTCTCAGAGACAGATTTGGAGTGCTGTTAAGACTTGAACTTTATACTCCCGATGAACTTGCAAAAATTGTTACTCGTTCAGCTTCAATTCTCGGAATTAATATTGACTATGAAGGCGCATTAGAAATTGCATCCCGTTCGAGAGGCACCCCGAGAATTGCCAACAGACTTTTAAAACGTGTGAGAGATATTGCGCAAGTAGAATTTGAAGGGGCCATAACTGTTGAAGTTGCAAGAGCCGCTCTTTCGAGATTTGAAATTGACGAGCTTGGTCTTGATGATTTTGACCGTCGAATGCTCACTACAATTATACACAATTACGGCGGTGGACCCGTAGGTCTTGATACACTCGCCGCCGCTGTTGGTGAAGAAGCAATAACTATTGAGGATGTATATGAGCCTTATCTTATGCAAATTGGATTTTTAACAAGAACAGCAAGGGGAAGATGCGTTACAAAACTTGCTTACGACCATCTTGAGATCCCTTTAAATTCAAACAATACTGCTTCACCCCAACAATCTATTACTATTTAACCGAAAAGAGATTTTAATGAGATTTGCAAATGATTTTTACGATTATGAATTAATTGATGCAGAAGGCGGAGAACGTCTTGAAAGATGGAAAAATATAATTCTTATACGTCCCGACCCTCAGGTTATATGGAACGGTGAAAGAATAGACAAAAGATGGCACGACGCTCACGCTGTTTATCACAGAAGTAATTCAGGCGGCGGTTATTGGGAAGCTCTAAAAAAAGTGCCTGATGTATGGTCAATTAATTACCAAAATCTTACATTCAAATTGAAGCCTATGGGCTTTAAGCATACCGGACTTTTTCCCGAACAGGCGATTAACTGGTCTTTTGCTGCCGATAAAATCAGGAATGCAGGAAGAAAAATATCAGTTCTTAATCTATTTGCATATACAGGCGGTGCAACCGTTGCTTGTCTTCAGGCGGGAGCAACAGTAACGCACGTAGATGCATCTAAAGGTATGGTTCAATGGGCTAAAGAAAACGCTTTAGCCTGTGGTCTTCAGGATGCTTCTGTAAGGTGGCTTGTTGATGATTGTTTAAAATTCGTAAAAAGAGAAATTCGAAGAGGAAACAAATACGATGCCATTATTATGGATCCTCCTTCTTACGGCAGAGGCCCCGGCGGAGAAGTATGGAAACTTGAACAACAGCTTGATGAATTATTAAGTGAAACAGGTAAGCTTTTAAGTGATAACCCTTTGTTCTTTATTTTAAATTCATATACCGGCGGACTTTCTCCCACAATTTTAAATTATATGGTTAAGAATCTGGTTGCTAAAAATCTTGACGGTAAAATCTATACTGATGAAATAGGACTAAAGGTTTCTGCAAGAGACATAGTTATGCCTTGCGGTAACACTACAATATGGACTAATGATGAAAACTGATAACATTATTGAGATTAAAAATCTATCCTATGAATATACAGATGATGAAGAAGCTCGAGTTTTAAATGATTTTAATTTATCTATTAAACGCGGTTCTTTTACTGTAATCTTAGGACATAACGGTTCGGGCAAATCTACTCTTGCCAAGCTTATGAACGGTTTATTTAAACCAAGTTTTGGCACTGTTGAAGTAGATGGTATGCTCACGAGTGACGATAATTATGAGATAGAAATCAAACGACGCGTCGGACTTGTTTTTCAAAATCCCGACAATCAGATAATTTCTTCAATAGTGGAGGAAGATGTTGCTTTCGGGCCGGAAAATTTAGGCTATTCTCCCGATGAAATTCGCAGTCGTGTTGATTCGGCGCTAAAGGCAGTGAATATGTACGATTTTCGCAAAAGTGCACCCCATAATCTTTCGGGAGGACAAAAGCAAAGGGTTGCAATAGCAGGAATACTTTCTATGACACCTGAATGTATCGTTCTTGACGAGCCCACCGCTATGCTTGACCCTCAGGGGCGAAAAGAAGTTCTTAATGCTCTTATAACGCTTAATAAAGAAAAAAATATAACTGTTGTGCTTATTACTCATTTTATGGAAGAGGCTCAATTTGCAGATAGAGTTCTTGTAATGTCAGGCGGTAAAATCACCGGAGACGGCACACCGAAAGAGATTTTTTCAAAAATTGATTTATTAAAGTCAGCAGGACTTTCTATACCGCAGACTACCGAGCTTTTAGAACGTTTAAAACAAAACGGATTTAAGGTTGACAGCGGAATTATTTCGGTAAAGGAATGCGCCGAGGAAATTGCAAAACAACTTAAACTTTAAGAAAGGAGATATTATTATGCCGATTTTAAAAACGGAAAATTTAACCTATACCTATGCACCCGGAACACCGTTTAAACATACGGCAGTAAATAATATTTCTTTTTCGGTTGAAAAGGGCGAAATTACAGGAATTATCGGTCATACAGGTTCAGGAAAATCCACTTTGCTTCAATTACTTAACGGTTTATTAAAGCCAACCGAGGGTGTCGTTTACTTTGACGGCAGCGATATTTGGGAAGAACCTAAAAAAATAGGGGCTTATCGCTATAAAATAGGTCTTGTTTTTCAGTACCCCGAATATCAGCTTTTTGAAGAGACGGTTAAAGAAGATATTGCATACGGTCCTAAGAATATGAAGCTTTCTGATGAGGAAATTGAAAAAAGGGTTAATGATGCAATAAATATTGTCGGTCTAAAGGAACATCTTTTAGATAAATCGCCTTTTGACCTGTCGGGCGGTGAAAAACGCAGAGCGGCTATAGCAGGAATTATGGCTATGAAGCCTGATATTATCGTTTTTGACGAGCCAACTGCGGGCCTTGACCCAATTGGTAGAGAAACGGTGTTTGAGGCAATTAAAAAATACAGACGCGAAAATAACGCAACAATCATAATTGTATCACACAGTATGGAGGATATGGCAGCTATTTGCGAGAATATCATTGTTATGAACGATGGTAATGTTGTTATGCACGACAGTGTAGATAACGTTTTTAAAAACTCCGAAAAACTTAAAGAAATAGGTCTTAATGTGCCTTTGGTTACAGATGTACTTTTAACCCTTAAAAATATGGGTATAGATATTTCGGCAGAATATTTTACTGTTGATTCTGCCGCTGAATATTTAATATCATTGATCAAAGGAGGTTCCCGCCATGATTAGTGATATTACTTTCGGTCAATACTTTCCCGCAAATTCCGTAATTCATAGGCTTGACCCCAGAATTAAATTTTTATTACTGATTTTTATCATAGTATTTATCTTTTTAGGTAATATGTATGGAATCGGGTTATCTCTCGTTTTTTCCGTAATAATTATGATTATATCTAAAATTCCTCTTAAGATATATTTAAAAAATCTTAAAGTTATACTTCCCATAATTATTTTTACAGGCGTTATTAATATGCTATACGTTAAAACAGGCACGGTGTTACTTGAATGGTGGAAAATCACAATTACTGTTGACGGTATTTATAAAGCCGTGTTTATGGCTGTGCGTATTGCTTTACTTATAATAATCAGTTCGACCTTGACATACACCACAACACCAAACGATTTAACGGATGCAATAGAACGGTTATGTAAACCCCTAAAGCTTATAGGGCTGGGCACAGTTGTTCATATGCTAACTATGATGATGACTATTGCTTTAAGATTTATCCCAACACTAATTGAGGAAACACAAAAAATAATGAATGCACAAAAGGCAAGAGGCGCCGATATCGAAAGCGGTGGTCTTTTAAGCAGAGTAAAGGCGCTCGTTCCGATTTTAATTCCGCTTATTATACTTTCTGTTCGCAGAGCCTATGATTTAGCAGAGGCTATGGAATGTCGTTGCTATAACGGCGGTGTAGGAAAGCAAAGAATGAAGCAACTTCATTTAAGAGTTTCTGATTTTCTTGCGCTCTTTGTTTGTTTAATTTGGGGCGCTCTGATTGTACTGATCAAAATTTTTATGGGGTAATTTATGCAAAAATATTTGATTAAAATATCCTTTGACGGCACCGATTATCACGGTTGGCAGGTACAGCCTAACGGCATTACTGTACAGGAAAGTCTTCAAAACGCAATGACTAAGCTTTATGGTTATGCCCCCGACCTAACGGGCTGCAGCCGTACCGATGCAGGTGTTCACGCAGAAGAATTTTACTGTCATTTTTCTTTGAATAATGATATTTGTGATAAAGGAATTGTAGCGGGACTTAATTCTGTTCTTAAAGATGATATACGAGTTTTAAGCTGTAAGCATGTAGATAAGGAATTTCATTGCAGATATGCAGCAAAGCGTAAAACCTATATTTATAAAATAGATACAAGAAAAATTGCTGATCCATTTACTGCCCGTTACAGTTATCATTATGTAGGTTCGCTTGATATTAAAAAAATGAAAATATTTTGCGATTCAATCGTCGGTGTTCATGATTTTGAAGGTTTTTCTTCAGCTAATAGAAGTGTAAAGGATACTATTCGTGAAATCTTCGAATGTAATATTGACGAAAATGATGGAATTTTAACCTTTTCTGTAACAGGAAACGGATTTTTATATAATATGGTGCGTATTTTGGTTGGCACCGCTATTGACGTCGGCAATGGCAGACTCAGTGAAAATATAGCTAATGAAATTTTTGAAACCAAAAACCGAGCACTAGGCGGCTTTACAGCAGCTGCCAAAGGATTATTTTTAAAACGGGTTGAATATTGAGGTGAAACAATGCCCAAATATCTGAAAAACAAAAAAAGACGGCGACATAAATTAATAAAATCAAGTGTAGAAAATGAAATAAAAATGCGGTCAGGCGCCGAGGAATCTCAAAAAGAAAAACGGACAAAGAAGACATCCTTCAGAGTACTGAACGGCAAAAAACAAGCCAGAAAATTAAGACGCATAATTTTAGTATCTATAGTTTTGGCTGTCACTCTTGCTTTATTTCTTGTTTCTATGCTTTCTCCTACAGGTTTAAAGGAATTATTCGGTAATTTTACCGCAACTTTCTCCTTTAAAAATGAATTTCCCATTGAACTGACGGGGACCGAAACCTATTCAGTTAATGTGGCTGACAATTATTTTTATTTGCTTTCTGACACGGATGTATCTGTTATCTCAAATAACGGTAAAGTCTCCTTTAAAGACGGTCACGGGTTCTCAAATCCCGTTCTTTCAAAAAGTGAAACCCGTTGCCTTTTATATGATCAAAACGGCACAGGTTTAAAGGTTTACAATGCAAAAAGCTGCCTTTTGACAAAGAATATGGACAACAGCATATATGCAGGAGATATCGCAAGAAACGGAACCTTTGCTATTGCAAGTAAATCAGAAAAATTTACTTCTATGGTTACTGTATTTAACAAAAAAGGCGAGTTAATATACGAATGGTTCTGTCCGGAAGAGACAATATTAAGTGTTGCTGTCTCACCAAACGGCAAATCTGTTGCAGTTGGTACTGTAAAAGTATCAGGTGGCGAATTTTATAGTTCACTTTATATACTTAAATTTGATTCTGCCGATCCCATATTTTCAAAAAAATATGAAGGACAGCTTATTCTCGGAATTGATTCCTCTAAAAAGACCTTTACTGTTGTTTTTGAGAATAAATGTGATATAATTTCGTGGAAAGACCATTCTACAATGCAATACGAGTCGGAATATGACGTTAATTATGTCAAATCAAGTAAACGCTATACGGCTATAGCTTCAAGCCGTGAAAATGATGACGGTAATTATAAATTCAATATATATACAAATTCCAAAAAACTAAAATATGAATTTGATTTCAGCGGTCAGGTTGATGATTTTAATATAAAATCTAACAAAATATTCATTTTAAGCGGCAACTGTGTATATCTTATTAATAGTGACGGAAATATAGCCAAAAAAGGCGAGTGCGGCTTCGGTACAATAAAAATTGTTCCTATTTCTTCTGATAGCTGCCTTGCAATAGGCCATAATTTTATCACAAAAATAGCTTTACAGTAGGTGCGGATATGACATATTTATTCCTGGATATATTTTTTTCGCTTATTTTAGTTATCAGCGTTATTGTTGGTATTAAAAAAGGCGCTGTAAAAATTTTCCTATCTTTGCTTTCTACTGTCTGTGCAGCTTTTTTAACCTATTGTTTCGGCGCGTCTGTATCGACGTATATTTACAGTAAATTTATCGAGCCGTCGCTGATAAATAAAATTTATTCGTCAATTGAAAACAGCGAAACGTCCAAAGAAGTCTTACCCGAATTTATCACAAAAAGCGCCGATAATTTCGGCATTGAGCTTGATAAACTAAGACTAACAAATTCTGTAAGTAAAGAAGATATAGCGGAACTTGTAGAAAATAACTTACAACAAGCGATTTATGGTATTCTTAATATAATCGTTTCAATTTTATTGTTCATAATACTTTTAATATTGCTTAAACTGGTACTGAATATATTTAATAAACTTGTAAAATACAGTTTTGTAAGCGGCGTAAATAGTCTTTTGGGTGGAGCCTTCGGAGTACTTAACGGTATAGTTATTGTTACTTTGTTATGCTTTATATTAGCTCTATGTTTCAAAAATAACGTCACTATGCCTACATTTATCTCTGAAGAAAGCGTCAATAATTCGTTGTTTTTCCGCTTATTTTCATATATTTTTTGATTTTTTGAAAGGAATTTAAAATGAAACTTTGCTACAAATGTCAAAAACGTCCTGCGGTAGTCTTTATTTCCGACACAATGGACCCAAATGCTTCTCCTAGGGGACTTTGTCTTGTTTGTGCTAAATCTTCCGGAATTAAGCCGATTGATGATATGCTCAAAAAAATGAATATTTCCGATGAAGATATTGAACAAATGAGTGATCAGTTCATGGAAATTATGTCAATGAACGGAGACGGGGAAGGGGATGAATTTGATTTAGGCACCACCCCTGCATTCCCATTTTTAAATAATATGTTTACCGATGCAACCAGTCAAAAGGAAGCTGATGATAAAGCAAAAGATAACGGTAAAAACGGTAAAAAAGAACGTAAAAAGCGTCGCTTTTTAGAGCAATATTGCACCAATCTTACCGAACGTGCAAAAAACGGTCAGCTTGACGAAATATTCGGCAGAGATGAGGAACTTTACAGAACCATTCAAATTCTTTCCCGCCGTACTAAAAACAATCCCTGTCTTATCGGAGAACCTGGTGTTGGTAAAACAGCCATTGCAGAGGGACTAGCTATTAAAATTGCCCGTGGCAATGCTCCTGCGCGTCTTCTTGACAAAGAAATTCACTTACTCGATTTGACCGGACTTGTGGCAGGAACTCAGTTCAGAGGTCAATTTGAAAGCCGTGTAAAAGGTCTTGTTGAAGAGGTTAAAACCGCCGGTAACATAATATTATTTATTGATGAAATTCACAACCTTGTGGGAGCAGGTGATTCTGCAGAAGGTTCTATGAACGCCGCCAATATTTTAAAACCCGCTTTATCCCGTGGAGAAATTCAGGTTATAGGCGCTACTACCTTTAAAGAATATAGGAAGTATATAGAAAAAGATGCCGCTTTAGAAAGAAGATTTCAGCCAGTTACTATTGAAGAACCGTCGCTTCTTGAGGCAGAAAAGGTTCTAATGGGAATTAAAAAATATTATGAAGGTTACCACAACGTAACCATCCCCGATTCTCTTATTTCGACAATAGTACGCTTATCAGAACGATATGTTAATGACAGATTCTTGCCCGATAAGGCAATTGACCTGATGGATGAAGCTTGTGCTTGTGCAAGCCTTGCTAATACTGCCGTAGATAATTTATATATTGCCAACAAAAAAATTGCAGAAACTCAAATCGAACTTGACAGTCTCGAGGCAGATGTTGACAATATCAATTACGAAAAAATCGCAATGGTTAAAGCCGAGCTCGAAAAATATAAAAAACAAGCAAGTGAACTTTACGTTCCTGCTTCGGATAATACTGTAACCGATATGGACGTTGCTAAGGTTATTGAACTTTGGACAGGTATTCCTGCTGCAAAGGTTCAGGAAAACGACCTTAAAAAGCTTGGTAATTTAGAGAATGCTATTTTGGAAAAGATTATCGGTCAGGAAAAGGCTGTAAAGCTTGTTGTTTCTGCCGTTAAACGTTCAAGAGTACAGATGAGCACCAAGCGTCGTCCTGCATCATTTATTTTCGTAGGTCCTACAGGTGTCGGCAAAACCGAACTGGTGAAGGTTCTTTCTGAACAACTATTTGATACTCCGGAAACAATGATTCGTCTTGATATGTCGGAATTTATGGAAAAACATTCAGTATCAAGACTTATCGGAGCGCCTCCCGGATATGTAGGTTATGATGAAGCAGGGCAATTAACCGAAAAAGTAAGAAGGAAGCCTTATTCAGTTGTTTTATTTGACGAAATTGAAAAGGCTCATCCCGATATTTTGAATATCTTACTGCAAATACTTGATGACGGTAGAATTACCGATGCGCAGGGAAGAACGGTTAATTTCGAAAACACAATTATTGTTATGACCTCTAACGCAGGTAGTGATAAACATTCCGCTTTACTTGGTTTTGAAAAGACGGCTGTTCAGGCTAATGAAGAAAAAGCAAGAAAATCCTTAAGTGAATTTTTACGTCCTGAGTTTATTGCACGAGTGGATGAAATTATCGTATTTAATCCCTTAGACGTAACTTCACTTTCAAAAATATGCGCTTTAATGCTGGATGAAATCAAGGAAGCTATGAGCTATAAAGGAATAACACTTTCCTACACGAATGAAGTGTGCAGGTTGATAGCAGAAAAATGTGAAGGCGGTAAATCAGGCGCAAGAGAGCTTCGCAACTTCATTCGTCGCCATATTGAAGATAAAATCGTTTCTTTACTTATAGATGAAAATACAGTCAATTTGAAAGAACTGAAAATATCAGTCAAAAACGGCAAAATTATCCTCAATAAATAACAAAATATGTGTGCCGCTCAAAAAATCAAGCGGCACACAAAAATATTTTAAAAAAGACTTGACTATAAGACAAATATGTGTTAATATACTTAGGTCGCAAGATGCGGGTGTAGTTCAATGGCTAGAATTCCAGCCTTCCAAGCTGGCCGTGTGGGTTCGATTCCCATCACCCGCTCCAAACCGTCAATTTTTTGACGGTTTTATTTTAAGTAAGCTTCAATAGCTCAGCTGGATAGAGCAACCGCCTTCTAAGCGGTAGGTCAGGGGTTCGAGTCCCTTTTGGAGCACCAAAGCATTCAAACCCGAACCTTTTACCAATCGGTGAAACGTTCGGGTTTGTTGTTTTCTTAAAAGATGTTAAATAGCCTTTGTTTGTGGCAGTACAGAGTGTTTTGCTCTGTACTGCCACTTCTTCGTTTCAATGAAATTCGTACATATAAGGAGAATTGAAATGAAGGCGACAAACACATCTAAAACCAACACAAGATCAAGAATCATTTTCTTTGCTATCGTACTTACATATAACCTGTTACTCGGTTTATACCTGAAAGACTTTTTTGTGCTTTCACCGATGCTGATGACGCTCTATTTGCTGTCAGCATTGCCTACCTTATTTTTCGTCCTGAAAATACGGTCAACACCTATGCGGGTGGTCGTGCTGATTGTCCTATTTTTCGTCATGGTAATGAGTATTGTTAGCGCTCTTTCCTGCCGCAGACTACTGCCGATGCTAACGTTTGTGGTAACTGCTATAGAAATGATGTACTTTGGTATTGTCGATAACAGCTCTGGCAAAGACAAACTGCTGACGAAAATTTGTGTTTTGGCGATATCGGCATATACCATTATAATGCTGTTGTTTTCATATAATTTCGTCTTCAAGCCGGAAACTCCGTATCTTTCCAACGGCAGAGATACCCTGTGGGATACCCAAACGGAAGAACTTGCTGACGAAATTTGTGCCGGTTGTGAAACCGACGAGGAAAAGGTGCGAGCGTTTTATGATTGGATCGTATCCAACTTCGAGTACGACCACGACTGCTATCCGCTTTTCCAATACTTCGATGTTCGCAAGACGCTGCGAACAAAGCAAGGACTTTGCTTTGATTTTGCACATCTGTTCGCCGCATTCTGCCGTAGTCAAGGTATCCCTTGCTACGCTGTTGACGGAATATCCCGTAAGAACAACGCAGATCGGCACACTTGGAACCGCGTGTAC
>JAZSHI010000006.1:0-15090 GCA_045533195.1 Acutalibacteraceae bacterium | reverse complement strand
GTAGGCTTGAAAAGAAGATTTAGAGATGGTAAATTTATAACTCTTGAAGAGCAACTTGGAGATATGATGATTGCAATATTTATTGCTATTAATGATGCGAAGATTGTTCGTGAAGAACGTGAGGAGGCAGAACGCAGGCGTGGAGAAGAACAACGAAAGAGAGAAGAACTTCGTGAAAGATATAATGAAGAGGTAGAATTAACTCTTGCTTTAGAAAATCAGGCTGAAGATTTTGCTATGGCATGTAAAATACGAGCATTGATTAATGAGGTTCAATCCAAGTCAGATAATGATAGCGAAATTGCGGAATGGATTATGTGGGCAAAGGCTAAAGCGGATTGGTATGATCCTACTGTTGCTGCCAAGGATGAATTCTTTGGAGAACGTAAACACGAAAAAAGCAAAGAACAGAAAAAATTAGAAAAACGATATTATTGGTGATATTCTTAAATAGTATGCGAAAAGCGTGTGACATTTACCGCCACACGCTTTTTCTTTTAATCAATGTATTCATTTACAAACTGCTCGAACTCGTATTCGGGTAATTCATAGATTAGGTTTAATGCTAAATCACGAAGTTGTGTTTTGTTAAGTTTGTTTATATATTTCTCAATTCTTTCAGGGAGTTGCTCTCGATATTGTTCTTCCTCTTCAATAGCTCGGTCAATAACGGCCTTGAACTTAATTGCTTCTTCGGGGAAGGCGGCAAAGTAAACAGCTACCATATGTTTGCACACCTTTAGTCCGTTGGCAAACGGACAATCGCAGGTTGACCTTTTCGGATGCTCGATATCAATCGTTACAGCATACGGCTCTGCTTCATTACCGGTAACCGCACCGCCAAAATGTGTGTCATCGAGTTTTTTGATAAACTGTACTTTATCTTCGATAAAGTATTCATATCCGCGCCAAGCACTTTTGCTACTTGCGGCAGTTAATATACTCATATAGAAACCTCCCTGTATTTTTATCCAATATATTTTAACATAATGCGAAGGATATAGCAATGTATTTCAATTATTCGTTCGGATATTAGCACTATTTATAATAAAAATTTTTCGTTCACAAAATTCGATGTCAAATTAGCATGTTTCTTTTTGTATATAACGCACAATAAAAATGAAGTATGGTGTTTATTTAACATCTACCTGGCTATAGCCGCCTACACACCATAAGTGCTCTAAACCCGCATTATCAGAGGAAATTTTTGGAAGGTAAAAATTTATGGTGTTCTCTTGACATTTTCCCCTGCTGCCTGTTCCACCATATTAAGATTTTTTAAGGATACTGGGGCGACGCCACGTGACTTTGATGCCGTATTTACGGGGGATTTGGGTGTGGTTGGCAAAGGTCTTCTGATAAGCCTTGCCAAAAGAGAAGGCTATGATTTAGCGGAAAATCTTTTTGACTTTGGCGAAATGATTTTTGACAGAGAAGGGCAGGACGTTCATGCAGGAGGTTCGGGTTGCGGCTGCAGTGCCGTTATGATGGCTTCTTACATTATGGACCAGATGAAAAGGAGAAACCTTAAAAATATCCTTTACTGCGCAACGGGAGCGCTACTTTCTCCCACTACCGTTATGCAGGGCGAAAGTATTCCCGGAATCTGCCATCTTGTTAATATAAGGATTTAAAGCCGAAAACCCGAATAATATAAAGTTTTGAAAAGTTCGGAGTAGTTGACTTATTGAAGAAAAATGTATATAATATATTTGAAGACTTAAAGAAAGGGTGTGATTTAATGTGTACGAAAAACCAGCTGACCGATATTACCGAAAAGGTAGCCTTGCTTTCTAAATCTGTTTTTGGAGATAAGCTTGACTCTACGCTTTTGTATGGCTCATACGCAAGAGGAGAGCAAACCGGTGACTCTGATATTGATATTATGGTTTTAGCAAATGTTTCTCGTGAGGAGTTATCGTCTTACAAAAAGCCTTTTATAGCACTTACTTCTGAACTCGGTCTTCTTCATGATGTTGTGGTTACCGTAACATTAAAGGACACCGAAACATTCAATAAGTATTTAGAAGCCGTTCCTTTTTACGCGAATGTCAAGAAGGAGGGAATCAGAATTGCTGTCTGAAGAAAAAATCAGTCTTTCTAAAACTCGTCTCCTTCTTGCTAAAGAACGAATTGCTTATGCTGATGAAATTATGAAGCTTGGTGATTATAAAACGGTTGCTAACCGTTCATACTATGCAGTATTTTCTGCAATGTGAGCGGTGTTGGCTTTAGACGGATTTGATTCTAAAAAACACTCAGGTATATACGAAATATTAAAAGCTGACCGCCTTTCTCGTTGAAGAGAGGCGGTTTTCTGTTGCTATATAACCTGAATGAGTTGCACAAATTTCTCAAAAGGAGATGATACAAATCTTGATTTCTTGGACTTTATTAGAATTTTTCGGCAAAAGCTGTCGAACCCTATATTGATGCACCACTTGTAAAAATACTTTCAGGTGTTCGCCGCTCAGGAAAATCAACTATTTTAGAAATGATTCAAAACGAACTAAAAAACAGAGGAATAGCAGAAGAAAATATCATATATAGAAAGTATACAGAAATGGATGTTGATGAGAATTACACATCCAAAGAGATGTATGCAGAGCTTAAAAGCTTAATAGCAGACAAAGGTAGATGTTATTTATTCATAGACGAACCGCAAGAAGTAGATAATTGGGAAAAGGCGATTAACAGTTTATTTGAGTCCGAGGATATAGATATTTACATTACAGGTTCCAACTCAAAACTTATGTCAAGTGAAATTTCCACCTATTTAACCGGAAGGTATGTTTCAATTAATTGCTATACACTTTCTTTTAAAGAATACTTAAACTTTAAAGGTAAAACTGTATCCAATGCAAAAGATATGTTCGAGGAGTATTTACAATTCGGAGGATTTCCCATTATTGGTATTAGCAACTTTGATACTCGTTCCGCATATCAGGTTGTTGAGGGAATTTATTCTGCTGTTATTACAAGGGATATTTCTAAACGACATAGAATTAGAAATAAAGATTTGTTCGACCGTGTAGTAAAATATATTATAGAAAACGTTGGTAAAAGATTCTCTGCAAATTCTATTGTTAAATTTTTAAAGAACGAAAAACGTTCTCTTTCAGTAGAATCTATTTATAATTATATAAAATGGTTATCCGAAGCATTTATAATTTATCCATGTCAGAGATATGATTTGCAAGGCAAGTCTGTTTTAAAAACGCAGGAAAAATATTATCTTTCTGATATATCTATTAAATACAGCAAAATGGGATTTAACAAGCAGATGGTATCGGCAATGTTAGAAAACATTGTTTATCTTGAAATGAAACGCAGAGGCTATGATGTGTATATTGGAAAAAATGATACAAAGGAAATAGACTTTGTTGGTATTAGAAGAGATGAAAAGATATATGTTCAAGTTTGCGTAGAATTACCGACAGAATCAACTCGCGAAACCGACAATCTGATGGATATTAAAGACCATTATCATAAATATGTTGTCTGTATGGATGATTTAGCTATAGGAAATGAAAATGGTATAGAGATAGTTCATATTGCTGATTTTCTTCTGAGGGATAGCTGGTAAATATAAAATATAGTTGATTGGTTATCTAATTCTGCCATCTTGTTAAACTTATTGACTTTAAGCCTTTCGATAGGTGTAATTTTCTTAAAGAAAACCTTTCGGGAGGTTTTTTTATGTTGTCTAAAAATTCATAAGCGCAACAAGGCAAACTTTACCGACGGCAGTAAAACTAAACCTGTTGTCAGCGGTACTTACTTTATAAATTCAAAGTAAGGGCGAAGTTCTGTCTAATCTCCTTGTGAATGAAAACTGCAGAAAACTGTGAATATTTTTCATTGTGCTTTAGGTTATTTGAAGGTATAATGAAATTAACATAGATAAAGGAGACACCCATATGATAAAATTTGAAGCATACGTTGTCGGAAGCGGTGAGACCGAGGGCTATAAAGCCTTAAAAGCTACAATTCCAGAAGATGATAAATATATGCATTTCCGTCTTGACGGAGGCTGTCTTAAAGACTGTGAAGATATTTTTTTCGTAGCGCATGAGAACGGCAAGGCTCTTTGCAGAATTTGGATGGGTTATCCCAGACACGAAAATGCCATAGCAAACTGGGGCGCAGTTTATACCCTTGAGGAATGCAGAGGAAAGGGCATTTGTAATAAAACCCTTGCTTTTTGTATGGAAGAAATTGAAAAGCTTAAAAATGCCCCCTTAGGTCTTTTTTGTACTTCAGGGCAACAGTGGGTTACCGATATGTATTTAAAATTCGGCTTTACCACAGCTATAACCGGCGAGACAAAAGGACCGCTTTACCGCCCACAAGGAGACAGTCCCAAAACCTTTAAGGAATTTTGCGATAACTACTTTACCCCTGCAAAAGCTCTTCATACCGTAAAGGCAACTTGGGAATGGAGAAATGAAATAGACTGCCTACTTAACTTTGCTATGAAGGAAAACGGTCTTGATTATGCTGTTAACGGTACACGTGACCTTTATAGTCTTCTTTTTAACGGCAGTGATAGGGATATAAGGGCTATTCTTACCGATACAAATAAATGCGTCGGCTGGATGATAGACGGCGAGTATTCCGTTCATCCTTTGTATAAAGATATGAAAATAGATTAAAAAACAGGCTCGAATGAGTCTGTTTTTTAATAGGGAAAAGGGAATAGGGGGGCTCTCCTTGAGGTAATTCCCCTATTAGGAGAATAACTCGACATCCTGATTACACGGACAGCCGAGGACGTCTGTCCCTACAATGTTGCCATATATATTTATTGGTATCTTGTAGGGGATGGCGTCCTCGACATCCCGATTACACTTATCCTTTATCCCTCATAAATTCTATTTGACATTAGTCAATAATTATTGTAAAATATAATAGAATAATATAACAAAGTAAAAGCGAAGGGTAGGATGTTTATGAAACCGGTCTATAAACGAGTTCTTTTGAAGCTTTCAGGTGAGGCTCTTTCAGGAAATAAGGGCAGCGGTCTTGACTTTGACAAAGTTGTTGAAATTTGCGAAAGTATTAAAAAATGCGTTGATATGGGTGTTGAAATCGCTATCGTTGTAGGCGGCGGCAACTTCTGGAGAGGAAGAAGCAGCGGCAAAATGGACAGAACAAGAGCCGACCATATGGGTATGCTTGCCACAAGCATAAATGCTTTGGCTGTTGCCGATGGTCTTGAGCAGGTCGGTGTTACCGCAAGGGTGCAGACCGCTATTGAAATGAGACAAATTGCAGAGCTTTATATCAGAAACAAGGCTGTAAGACATCTTGAAAAGGGCAGAGTGGTTGTTTTCGGTTGCGGAACAGGTAATCCCTTCTTTTCTACCGATACTGCTGCAGCGCTGAGGGCTGCCGAAATAGATGCCGACGTTATCTTTAAGGCAACCAACGTTGACGGTGTTTATGACAGTGACCCTAAAATTAATCCCGAGGCTAAGAAGTTTGATACCCTTTCCCATCTTGACGTGCTTCAAAAGGAGCTTCACGTTATGGACAGCACAGCAGCTTCTCTTTGTATGGATAACGGTATTGAAATACTTGTATTTAACCTTGATAAGCCCGATAACATTGTCAGTGCTATGGTGGGTGAAAACATTGGTACGGTTGTAAAATAATTATATTTGGAGGATATTTTATGGATAACTTAATTAAGAACACAGAACAGAGAATGGATAAATCCCTCGATGCTCTTGACAGAGATTATAAAGCAGTAAGAGTAGGCAGAGCAAATGCATCTGTACTTGACAGAATTAACGTTGACTATTACGGCGTTCCCACTCCTATTCAGCAGATGGCGGCAGTTTCAATGCCCGAACCCAGAATTCTTATGATTAAGCCTTGGGATGCATCTACCTTAAGGGAAATTGAAAAGGCTATCCTTACTTCTGATATCGGTATTAATCCTCAGAATGATGGTACCTCTATACGTCTTAACTTCCCGCCCCTTACCGAAGAAAGAAGAAAAGAAATCGTTAAAGAGGTTAAGAAAATGGCAGAGGACGGCAAGGTTGCTGTTCGTAATATAAGAAGAGATGCCCTTGAAAAATTAAAGGCTTTGAAGAAAAATAACGAAATTACCGAAGATGACGAGAAAAACGGAGAGAAGAAGATTCAAAATCTCACCGATAAATTCTGCAAGGAAATCGACGGTTTAGCGGCTATTAAAGAAAAAGAAGTAATCGAGATTTAATTATGTTTTTTAAGAAAAAGATTAATGATACGCCCCGGAATATTCCGGGGCATATTGCCATTATAATGGACGGAAACGGAAGATGGGCAAAGAAAAAAGGAATGCCCCGTTCCTTTGGCCATATCGAAGGCGCCAGAAAGTTTAAAGAAATTGCAAGATACTGCAATAAAATCGGTGTAAAATACCTGACGGTATATGCCTTTTCAACAGAAAATTGGAAAAGACCTAAAGAAGAAATTGACGGCATTATGAACCTTTTGCGTGATTATCTTAAGGACTCCACCAACTTTAAAGGCGAAAATATAAAGCTTAGGTTTATTGGGGATAGGTCACTTCTTCCAAGCGATATAGTAGCTTTGATGGAAAAGAGCGAAGCCGAAAGCAGTAAGGCCGCCGGTATGACCGCCTGTCTTGCCCTTAACTATGGCGGCAGAGACGAAATTAAAAATGCCGTTAAAGGTATAATTAAAGACGGTGTAAAGGCTGAGGATATTACCGAAGAGCTTATTTCTTCCTATCTTTATACAGCCGATTTTCCCGAACCCGACCTGATTATCAGACCAAGCGGGGAATATAGGCTTTCAAATTTCCTTACTTGGCAGTCTGCCTACAGCGAATTTTATTTTGATAACGTTTTGTGGCCCGATTTTAAAACAGGTGATTTAGAAAAAGCGATTGATGAATATAACCTTCGCAATCGCCGTTTCGGAGGAGTATAATTATGCTAACACGTATTATTTCAGGAGCAGCTTTAATATTAGTGGTTGGAGGAATGTTCGTTTTGGGAAGCTTTTTCCCCATTGCTCTTGCCGCCTTTATTGCACTTATAACCGCTATAGGTGTGTATGAGATTTTAAATAACACAGGAATAATAAAAAAGAAGACGGCAAGTATAGGCGGCGCTGTTTTCTCCTTTGTAAACGTATTCGCTCTCCTTTCTTATACCGAAAAGCTTTGGAGTGGACTTAACCCCGTATTTTTTACCGTTTTATATGCGGTTTTCATTGTGGGAGTTGCCCTTCGCTATAATAAAGAGTTCGGACTAAGCTCTATAGCGGCGGCTCTTTCCTTTCCCATAATTATTTCCTATGCATTTTCAACCATTGCCGCCCTCTACAGCAGAGAAAACGGACTGCTTTATTTACTGCTTTTAATTAATTTTTCCTCTGTTTGCGATACGGGTGCATACTTTACGGGAGTGCTTATAGGAAAGCATAAATTATGCCCTAATATCAGCCCTAAGAAAACTATTGAGGGTGCTGTCGGCGGCGTAGTGTGGAGTATAATCTGCTCGGTTATTCTCTGCTTTTTATTCAAAAAAACCGATGTAATGCTTACGCTCTGCCTTGCTACAGTACCGTTTTGTATTGTGGGTATGTTCGGCGACCTTTTTGCTTCGGTTATTAAAAGAAGTGTGAATTTAAAGGACTACGGAAGGCTTATTCCCGGACACGGTGGAATACTTGACCGATTTGACAGCATACTGTTAATAGCGCCCGTTTTAAGTCTTTTTGTTAACGGAGGTCTCTTCTGATGACCGAAAAACTGATACTTCTCGGTTCAACGGGTTCTATAGGCACACAGGCTTTAGAGGTTGCCCGTAAGCAAAATATTCAGGTTACTGCTTTGGCGGCAGGCAAAAACGTCTCTTTGATGGAAGAGCAGATAAGAGAGTTTAAGCCTAAAATTGCTGTAATGAGTGACGAAAACGCTGCAAAGGAGCTTAAAATAAGGGTTAAGGATACCTCTACCAAGGTATTAAGCGGTGACGAAGGTGTTTTAGAAGCGGCTGCCTTTCAGGGTGATACCGTACTGAATGCCATTGTGGGAATTGCAGGACTTCGCCCCACTATGACCGCCATTAAGGAAAAGAAAACCCTTGCCCTTGCAAATAAGGAGTCCTTGGTTACGGGCGGACAGCTTGTAAAAGAGGCTTTACGGGAAACAGGGGTTAAAATGCTTCCCGTTGACAGCGAACATTCTGCTATTTTTCAGTCACTTCAGGGTGTGCCTGAGGGTATGATAGAAAGGCTCTTGCTGACCGCTTCGGGCGGCCCATTCTTTTCTAAAACAAGGGATGAGCTTAAAAACGTTACGGCAAAGGATGCCCTAAAGCACCCCAACTGGAATATGGGAGCCAAAATAACAATTGACTCTGCAACCCTTATGAATAAAGGGCTTGAGGTGATTGAGGCTGTGCATCTTTTTGATATTGAGGCAGAAAAAATAGACGTGGTTATACAAAGGGAAAGCATAATTCATTCGGGAATTGAGCTTATTGACGGCGGTATGCTGGTACAAATGGGTGTGCCCGATATGAAGCTTCCCATTCAGTATGCTTTAACCTACCCCTACAGAGCGCCCCTTAATGAAAGGCTTGATTTAGTAAAGTTATCAAAACTCACCTTCTTTGCTCCCGATACCGATACCTTCCGCTGTCTGCCCATTTGCATAAATGCGATTAAAGAGGGCGGACTTAAGCCAACAGCGGCAAACGGTGCAAATGAAATGGCGGTTGAGCTTTTCCTAAAGGGAAAAATTAAGTTTTTGGATATTGCCGAGCTTGTGGAAGCGGCAACCAATGCTCAAAAAATGAAAAAAGATTTTACGTTAGACGATGTATTCGAGGCTGATAGGTTAGCCAGAGAGTTCGTTTTAGCAGCTATTTAAGGATTTGATGATTTTGATTTCTGCATTAGTTTCATTTTGGAATAGCGTATGGCCCTATTTAGTAGCAATACTTATATTTTTAGTGCTTATCGTAATTCACGAATTTGGACATTTTATTGTTGCAAAGCTTTTTAAAGTAAAGGTTAACGAATTTGCCGTAGGCTTTGGGCCTAAGCTCTTTAAAATTCAGGGTAAAGAAACCCTTTACCGCTTTAACCTTGTTCCCTTCGGCGGTTATTGCGCTATGGGAGGGGAGGATGAGGAAAGTAATGATGCAAGAGCTTTTTGTAATGCTAAAGCTTATAAACGCTTTTTTATAGTTGCGGCAGGGGCTGTTTTTAATCTTATTTTAGGTCTTATAATTGTAGCAATTATAGTTTGTTCTTCAACTCTTGTAGGTACAACTAAAGTCCACAGCTTCAGAGAAAATGCAGTTAGTGTTAATTCGGGATTAAAGGTTCAGGATGAAATTATTGAGATAAACGGCAGAAGAATGTTTACCACTAATGATATTATGTATGCCTTTACTGCTGTAAATCCCGATGAAAATGGCAAAACAACCCTTGATATGACGGTTGTTCGTGACGGAAAAAAGGTGCCGTTAAAGGTTGAATTTGACTCTGAAACCGAAAACGATATCAGCTATATTGTCCTTGACTTTAGCTTTATTGGTGAAGAAAAAACCTTTTTGAATGTAATTTCCGCCACCTTTAAAACCACCTTTTCATACTGCAGAACGGTATGGTTTTCGCTGATAGATTTAATTAGCGGAAAATTCGGCATAAGCGCAGTATCGGGCCCTGTGGGAGTTACCTCTACCATAGGTCAGGCGGCTAAAATGGGACTTATGAATATACTTCCCATTATGGCGCTTATAACGGTAAATCTGGGTATATTTAACCTGCTTCCCGTTCCTGCATTAGACGGCGGAAGACTGTTATTTATACTTCTTGAAATGATAACGGGAAGAAAGGTTGCCAAAAAATACGAGGGTGTTATTCACGCTATAGGTCTTATACTATTGCTTTTATTAATGGCTCTTGTGACATTTAAGGATATTTGGAGTTTAATAGCGGGGTGAAAAAATGTTCACTAACGATAAAACCGTAAAGGTTAAGGTAAAGGATATTTATATAGGCGGTGGCGCACCCGTTACCGTTCAGTCTATGCTCAGCGTTCCTTCCACCGATATAAAAGGAAATGTAGAGCAGGCAAAGCGGCTTAAAGGGGCAGGGTGTGACATTATAAGGGTTGCCATTCCCGATATGGCGGCGGTGTCTTTAATTTCTGCCATAAAAAACGAGGTGGATATACCCCTTGTAGCCGATATTCATTTTGACTATAAACTTGCCCTTGAAAGCGTAGCGGCAGGTATTGATAAGATACGCATTAACCCCGGAAATATCGGAGACGAAAGCCGAGTAAAGCAGGTGGCAAATGCTTGTAAAAGGGCAGGGGTTCCAATTCGAATTGGTGTAAATTCAGGCTCCTTGGAAAAGGATATTTTGGCTCGTTTCGGCGCTCCAACACCTCAGGCTTTAGTTGAAAGCGGACTTTATCATATATCGCTTCTTACAAAATACGATTTTAACGATATAGTTTTATCCCTTAAATCATCAAACACAAAAACTATGTTTGATGCTTACACCCTTGCCGCCCTTAAATGCCCCTATCCCTTGCATTTAGGGGTTACCGAAGCAGGAACAAGCCATATGGGTGTTATTAGAAGCGCTGCAGGAATCGGCGGACTGCTTCTTAGCGGTATAGGCTCTACTATACGTGTATCCTTAACAGATGAGCCTGAAAGGGAAGTATATGCAGGAATTGATTTATTAAAGGCTATAGGACTAAGAAACGACGGTATTCACTTTGTTTCCTGTCCTACCTGTGGGCGAACAAGGGTTAATTTAATCGGTCTTGCAAACGAGGCGGAAGAACGCTTTAAAAACGTAAAGAAGAATATAACCGTAGCTATAATGGGCTGTGTTGTTAACGGCCCCGGTGAAGCAAGGGAAGCAGACCTTGGTATTGCCTGTGGTGAAAAATGCGGTGTTATATTTAAAAAGGGAAAGGTTATCAGCGATAAAATCCCTGAAGAAAGATTAATAGATGAACTGAGTAAAGAAATAGAAAAATATTAAAAGGTGAGTAGATGGCAACGAAATTTTCCGCCGTTTTCGGTGGATTTTTAGGAAGAAGAACCGCTGTGTTCGGCGACTGCGATATGACAAAATGCGAACTGGATATGGAAAAACGCAGTCTTTTTATAGAACTATTTAGCGATAAATACATAAGAAAAGAAAAAAAGGACGAGCTTTGTGCAACGCTGAAAAACGCACTTAAGACATCCTCTTTTTCCCTTACCCTTAATTTTTCAGATACCTGCTTTTGCAGGGAAGCCTGTATTGATATTTGTGAGCAGCTAAGACAGGAATATGCTATTTTAAACGGCTATTTTAACTCTGCTGTTTATGAGCTTAAAGAGGATACACTTGATATTAAACTTGCCTTCGGCGGACTTGATACCATAGTGGGTATGGGCTTTGAAAAACTGTTTTCTAAAAAGGTTTACCAAATGTTTAATAAAAATATATCGGTAACCTTTTCGGGACAAACCGAAAAGGTTGAAATGATTCCTTATGAGGATGATATCCCTCTTCCAGAAGCGCCAAGTGAAGATGATGAGCCCATTATAAGAGAAGTGCATAAGGCTGAGCCTATTCCCGTTTCAAGCGAAGGGTTGCCCGAATTTTTATATGATGTTGAGCTTTTCTACGGAAAGCATCTTGATAAAAGCTTTGTCCGTCTTATTGATATAATCCCCCCATCCGAAGGCAAAAAGGCAGTTGCAGGTTGGGGTGAGGTTTTCGGCTTTGAGACAAAGGATATAAATACAAAACGAGGCCCCAGAACCATTGTAACCTTCTGCCTTAGCGATAAAACCAATTCCATTTACTGTAAAATGTTTATGACCGAAGAGGATATGGCTCTTATTAAGCCTGTTAAGGACGGCAATATTATTATCTTTAACGGAAGCTACAGTCTTGATGATTTTACAGGCAACTATATACTTGAGCCTAAGGTTATGGCTACCGCTAAAATGAAGGAAGAAACCGACGATTACGAGGATAAACGTGTAGAGCTTCATTGTCACACCAATATGTCGGCAAAGGATGCTATTTCTCCTGCAGGAACCCTTATAAAACGCGCTTATAAATGGGGACACAAGGCAATAGCCATTACTGACCACGGTGTTGTTCAGTCCTATCCTGCCATTGCCGAGGCGGTATCTTCAATTAAAAAGGACGGTGGCGAATTTAAGGCGATATACGGTGTTGAAGCCTATTTTGCCGACGACACCAAGGGTGAAACCGATATAACAAAATTAAAAACCTACCATCAGATTATTCTTGTTAAGGATTTAGTGGGACTTAAAAACCTTTATAAGCTTGTATCAAAGGCGCACGTAGAGGATTTTTATAAGCGTCCCGTAACCCGAAGAAGCGAGCTTGAAAAGCTGAGAGAAGGTCTTATTATAGGCAGTGCCTGTGAAGCGGGTGAGCTTTATGATGCCGTTGTTCACGGCAAAAGCGATGAAGAATTAATTGAAATCGCAAAATTCTATGATTATCTTGAAATTCAGCCTATCGGCAACAATGAATTTATGCTGAGAAAGGCAAATGAAGAAGAGAAGGTAAATAAGAAAACAGGGGAGAGAATCCCCAATATCTATAAAAAGGTAACAAGTGAAGAGGTTATTAAGGACTTTAACCGTAAGGTAGTGGAAATCGGCGATAGGCTCGGACTTCCCGTTGTTGCCACAGGCGATGTTCACTTCTGTAAAAAAGAGGACGTTATTTTAAGAAAAATTCTTATGGCGGCTCAAGGCTATGAGGATTTCGACCTTCAGGCTCCCCTTTATCTTAAGACCACCGCTGAAATGATGGAAGACTTTAGTTACTTTGGGGAAAGAGCAAGAGAATTTGTAATTGATAATCCCCAAAAAATCGCTGATATGGTAAGTGACGAGGTTATCCCCGTACCGAAGGGTAATTATCCTCCCGTTATTGAAGGAAGCGATGATGAACTCAGACGAATTTGTTGGGAAAGAGCAAATTCAATGTACGGCTTTGAGGGAAAGGTGCCCGATATAGTTGAAAAGCGTCTTAACAAAGAGCTTAACAGTATTATCAATAACGGCTTCTCCATAATGTATATTTCTGCTCAGAAGCTTGTTTCCTATAGCGAACAACACGGATATCTTGTAGGTTCCCGAGGTTCTGTAGGCTCCTCCTTTGTTGCTACTATGGCAGGTATTTCCGAGGTTAACCCCCTTGCTCCCCACTATTACTGTCCAAAATGCAGTTGGAGTCAGTTTTTCAGCAGCGCCGAAGTCGGCTCAGGCTTTGACCTTCCCGAAAAGAACTGTCCTCATTGTAATACTCCCCTCAAGCGTGACGGTCACGATATTCCCTTTGAAACCTTCCTCGGTTTTAAGGGTGATAAGGTGCCTGATATTGACCTTAACTTCTCGGATGAATATCAGAGTGAAGTGCAAAAATATACCGAAACCCTTTTCGGTAAGGAGAACGTTTTTAAGGCGGGTACTATTTCTACCATTGCCGAAAAAACAGCCTTCGGTTACGTTAAGGCGTACTGCGAAAGAAAGGGCATAACCTTAAGTCAGGCAGAAATGGAACGTCTTGCAAGGGCTGTAGAAGCCTCTAAAATCAAGGCTACCACAGGTCAGCACCCTGCAGGAATGATAGTTGTTCCAAGGGACAAAACCATTTATGATTTCTGTCCCATTCAGCATCCTGCAGACGATCCGAAGTCCGATATTTTAACCACCCACTTTGATTTCCATTCCATACACGATACCATATTAAAGCTTGACGAGCTTGGTCACGTTGTTCCTACTACATATAAATACTTGGAAGAGTATACGGGAATAAGCGTAAATGATATTTCAATGTCAGATCCTGCCGTTTATAGCCTGTTTGTTTCCACCGAGGCTTTAGGGGTAACTCCAGAAGATATTGAATCCCAGACAGGTACATTTTGTATTCCCGAATTTGGTACAGCCTTTGTAAGAGGAATGTTAATGGACTGCCGTCCTCAAAACTTTGCAGACCTACTACAGATTTCAGGCCTTTCCCACGGTACAGACGTATGGCTTGGCAATGCTAAAGACCTTATCGATCAAGGCATTTGTACCATTTCAAACGTTATCGGTACCCGTGATAATATAATGGTTTATCTTATAAATCAGGGTATGGACGAGGGCAGAGCCTTTAAGATTACCGAAACGGTTCGAAAAGGTCTTGTTGCTAAAGGAAAGGTTAGTAAGGAAGACTGGGAGCAGATGGAAAATGATATGAGGGCGGTTAAGGTTCCCGAATGGTATATCGGCTCCTGTAAAAAGATTAAGTATATGTTCCCCAAAGCCCACGCTGCCGCTTACGTTATTTCGGCATTAAGGCTTTGTTGGTACAAGGTATATAAGCCTCTTGAATTTTATTGCGCTTACTTTACGGCACGTCCCGAGGATGTTGATGCTCCCATTATTATGCAGGGACATTCTGCTGTTAAGCGCTATATAAGAGAGATTAAAGAAAAGGGCAAGGAAGCAAGTAAAAAAGAGCTTGACGTTCTCGATAATATGTATATTTTCAATGAACTGATGAGCAGAGGAATAAAGGTGCTTCCCATTGACCTTAACAAATCTCACGCTGTTAAATTCGTTCCCGAAGAAGAGGGTATGCGTCTGCCCTTCGGTTCAATTTCCGGTATGGGAGATAAGGCGGCTTGGGATGTTTATGAAACAGCTCAAAAGGGTAATTTCATTTCTGTTGAAGATTTCCAAATGGAATCAGGGGTTTCAAAGGCTATTGTTCAGTCTCTTGTTGACCTTGGTGTTATGAAGGATTTACCCGAGACAAATCAGATGTCGATGTTTTAAAAAAACACCCTTCGGGGTGTTTTTTTATTAGGAATTATAAATATTGTGGACAATTTCAACAAAACCTATAGACAAAACAGGCAGCCTATGGTATAATATGACCGTAGAAAGGCGGCAGAAACCACCTTGCCGTCAGGCTGCAAATTTAATATAAAGGTGGCAATGAGTATGAAAATCACCGTAAACGCAAGAAAAGTATTCGTCAACCAGAAGCTCACCGAACATA